>OMIW01000087.1 GCA_900299205.1 Pseudomonadota bacterium | reverse complement strand
GAGTGCTCACCAAACGATGGGTCAATAAGGTTCTCTTCTCGCTTACCCTTTTGCCTCTTAAATGCGAGAATAGGTTGAAAAATAAAAACGGCCTTGGCACCGAACACCGAAGATATATCATTTGCCTTGGCTACATCACGCAAATATGTTTCTGCGACATTCTTACTCCAGTTATTTTTATTCCACCCCACATGGTCTCGAATCTGCTGAAGCGGGACTAAAGATGCCCGAAGCCTATCCCCCGCCAGTTCGCTGATTATCTTACTGTGGAACAATCCAAGCTTTAAGAGGGTGCCGAGGGACTGATCGTCCGTTCCTGCGAGTAGGAGCGGATTGTTCTCATAGGCCATAAAGTTTGGGGGATACCCCGGTCTTGGGTCTCCCTGATATGGCATTCCAATATCATTTCCGCCCCCATAAAAGATGATCAAATCTGGCTGGTATTCTCCAACCTCGAAGACAAGTCGTGCGATATCCATCCGAAGAGTTGATGCTGCAACCCCAAAGTTGTAGGTCCTCACTCGGGGAAAATCCGATTCTTCGAAATAACTCTGTATCAGCTCCGATATGCTAGGATCCCCCATTATCACGGTGGATCCTCCTATTACGACGACTCGGAACTCAGATGTTGGTTTGGGTACCCGGGGAATGGGCCCACGATAGCCGAGTCGATTTAATCCATATCTTTTCTGAAGTGCGGGCTCACGGGTTCCACCAAATCCTACAAAAGGAAGAGGTTGCATGTAGGCTCTCATGCGGAAGTTATTCTCTTTCTTTTTGTTACTTTCCAGAAAAAGGCCGATACCAAAGTCTACGACGAAGAAGAAAACAAAAAATAGAATTATTGAAATAGATATAGAACCTATTCTTCTCTCGATATTTTCAAGACTACGCCTTACTTCCAATATTCCCCCAATCATTCTTTTCAATTCTTATTTGATAGGTTGCGTCCCAATTTAATGTTACGATTTGAAACCTTTTTTCTCATCCGCACGAGTACCTATGATCTCGAATGCTACCCAGCCTTATGTTGGTGTTACTCCGAGCAACAGTAGCAATATCTTAGTAAGAGCGCCCAATCGGGGTCTTTAAATATACATTTTAAGCCTTGAACCTTGAGGACCAAAAAATCCGTGATAAATAATTTCGAGAAAGGCCATTACTGCTCTTTCAGTGGGTCCGGGATAATAATAAAAAAACTTTGCCTGACCAGCTATAACACGGTCACCACTCCTCTGATTCAGATGAACCCAGTTTCAAAAACGGTGCTTGTCGTGTGGTACACAACAAGCCGGACTCCTTGTTACCCTCCACCGAGCAGGATTTCCATCGATGCTCGGCAGAGGGTAACGTGGGCAAGCTGATGTTTCTCGATGGTCGCGTTGCGGTTGAGCTGTTTCGAAAGGGGTAAGTTTCAGGGTACGAGGAACTGCGGGCGTATCACCTGAGCCTTGCTTCAGAGGGGAGGGGCACTTTACGCCCCTCGGCCTCAGAAAAAGGCAAACTTTTCCGAACAATCTCTTTCATTTACCCACTTCGAGATCACTGGTCTCATTTGCCGCTTCAATATTTGTCAATATCGCCTTTCGCATTGCCTCGGTGGCAGGATTTCGTGGCGGTCGAGACTCGTTCAGGATATCGAGACCGACCTTCTCGGACAGCAAAAGAGCAATCAGCCCCTCGATAACATTAGCACCGCCACCGCCAGAGAATCCGCGCCCCGAGTTTTCACTATTACCGGCCTGAGCCCCGCCGATTACTATCTTAGGAACCACATCTACACGGGACTTTTCGATAGCTTCCGAAAAGCGGTTTATCACCTGTTGCAGAACCTGGTATTGAGCACCCCCATAGGCCGCCACCTGCTCTTCGATAGCCATGGCCTGCCCAATTCCTACTCGAGCTGCACGCTCAGCTTCAGCCTCCGCAAGCGCACGAATTTGAGCCGCCTGCTGCAAAGCCCGGTGGTACTCGGCCTTTCCCTCATTTGATTGAATCTCGATACTGATCTCAGATTCGGTGAGCGCCTGCTGCTGCCTTGCCTTTGCCTCGGTCTCCCTCAATTCCCTTTCTTTGACCGATGCTTTCTGCTGACGGGAATATGTTTCCACCTGTTCCTCTGCAAGCTGTCGGGCCCGCAGCTGATTCAGAATCTGCTCTATCTGCCCTGAGGTCGCTCCTGATGTCGGAGTCCCAATTAATACTTCTTCGAGCTCAAGATTGTAGTGGGCGAACTTTGCTTTCATCTCCATCGATGATGTCTGCTGAATTTCGCTCCTATCCTGGAGAAGTTGAATCAACGTCCGTGTCTGACCTACGTTTTTGAAATAGGCCGAAACCATTGGATCGAGTGTCTGTTCGACAAGCCGCTTAATGTCTCCAAATCTCTGAATTACCAGAGGTGCCTTCTTATAATCAATATGCACAACAACGCTTAATGGCAGTGACGGCTCATAAGCGTCTTTAGTGATAAGAGAAACTTCTGCAAGATTTTCGTCAAACCTATGGGAACCGGTCTCCGAGCGATTCCATTTAAGAATAAAATTCGTCGTTGGTACCATTACAACTTTACCAGCGTACGTATTGAAAGCGTATTTACCAGGAAGTAGCGGCGTTTCCCATACGCCACGAGAACCCTGCCGAACCAATTCGCCGTGCTTATAGTCTAGTCCCGACAAATCCGCACCGAGAGCTCCGACGTACGAAACCACTACACCAACTTGACCCACCTCTACGATCGTCTTCGGAACGACTTCAACTGTCGCAAATAATCGATTAATGTAGTAGGTACCTTCAACGAGCACCTGATATTGTCGCCCCCTCCTTCCTTTAGCTCGGAGAAACGCCTCCGGATCCTGAAAGTTATTGTGAAAGGTATCCCTATCCCCGGCATCGTTGCCGACAATGGGGGCGATTATTTCGCCCTCACTAAGCGATGGCCCATCGTGAACGGTTATCACACCGATACTATCATCACGGTCCTTGATTACGACCGGCTCAAAACCGCCGCGGTCCGCGATGACTTCAGCCATCTGCTGAAACAGCGCGCCATCACCCGCATCGAGATCGTGATAGTAGAGCGTATCGTGGGTAATGACGACAAACTGGGCGAGGTTGATTGCGTAAGTTCCTTCCCGAAGAATTTTCCGCTGAGGCCCCTTTTGCCCACCCTTGCTGAGAAAATCAACGACATCTTCAAAGTCAGATGCCTCAACATTAGACGCAAGGGTCTGCTCGGGAAGTAGTGCCTTGCCGTCCCGCGCAAAAACGTACCCAAGCTTGCCTTGCGGAATGGTTACTAAAGGTACCTTATGAATCCGGTATATGAACGGCTTCATAAGATGCCATCCACCTCTTAACACCGACGGCTGATATCCAGCCTCTCCATTGAGAGCAATGATTCCCTCGTCAACCGATCCGTGGGTGCTAAAAAACTTTTCTACTACACCTACCCGATTATTGGGAATGTAACGAATAAAACGCCCTCTATACGCGATAAACCCTACCAATCCGATCAAAACCAGATAAAAGAAACGCCAAATAACAAAATCGCTTGTTACTGTTTCCATAAGAACCTCAATGTTAGCTAAAATTCCCTCTCTCGACCGCATTCAAAAGCCACTATGCCTTGCGGGGCCAGTTTAATCCGATGACCTTTTTCTCTTCAACTATCGATTAAGAAGGGTGAGCTTAGGGAGCCATACGATCCAGTTTGCGGCTAAAAAAACCGATCCGATTCGAGACTCGCGAAAAGACGGTATCGGAATAAGAGATTCATAACTTGAGGGATCGGTTAGTGGTCCAGGGCTAACCCACCAATCACCGAAGAAAAACTTCAAAAACGGCGCCGTGAACCGCTCTGCCCATTTTGGGTTCAATCGTTATTATTATTGAGCTGATCGGTTTTTACCACTTTACTGAGCCGCCGCTTCAAAGAGATAGCATCCCCAAAGAGGCTTCCTTTCGGCGTAGTGCCAAAGAGTGACCGGGGGGCAATCATGGGAGTCCCCCACAGTGCGTCATTCATTGCGGATTACCTGTCCACCATGTCACCCATAGCTACTCCGGAGAATTTCTTCAACCGAGCAATGCGACTCGATGCAACGACGATTCCAGTCCCATATCGATAGCCCCCGACCGTGACCGACTATGTCGCCCTGAAATGCAACAAGCCCCTCCTCTTGCGTGATTCGCGATGGGCAAGAGGGAAGATCGAGCTTTACCATCAGAGTATCGCAGGTTGTTACATGGGTAACCTCGTCACCGCTGAACACGATCGCCACGTCTCCTCCCTTGTTTCGCTGACGATACACCGAGAGACTGCCCTCGAGCCCCATCCGTGCGGTAACATCTATAACTGGCACCGTTCGACTCCATTCCGCTGGCTTGCTGTAAGAAAACTCGAACCATCGCTCTCCTCGCCGCGCAGCAAATTCGGAAAGCATCCTAAATATGCGTTCGACGCGTTCAAGCTGCTCAGGAGAGATTGGTGGCAGCAATTGGGATGAGCTTCCCTTCTGAACCATGCAATGCGAAGTATCACACACGGTCCCCCATCGATGACCGTGGTTGCCATTTGCACTATTCCAACCACCGACCATCTGAACTGCCTCACGCAGTTCTCCAGCTTCCCGGGCTACCTCGCCCTCAACCACATACTCTCCGTAGGTGTATGGATCCGTCCGAAGAACCAATGCATCCTCTCGAAACGAGAGAACTCCATGGAAGAATCGCCGACGGAGGGCTCCCTTGACGGTGGTTTCTATCTCAATAGCACCACAGGTCGAGGTAATGCCACCATCATCGAGGATCAACCGTTCACAGGAGGTATCCGAAAATGGCGCTTTTATAGAAAAGCTGTTTCGGGGAAGCAACGAAAGAACCTCACTCTTCGTATCTCGAGAAAACGGCGCAAGAAGCTTCATGACCCGATTGAGCGTGGGCTCATCTCCATTCCAGACCTGGGCTCCCTTCACACCGTTTCGGGCAGCGACCAGTAGAACGGTCGGATCTGTTGCCGGCCACACAACCGCTATTACTCCTTCTGTGGGCGTGCCATCGTGCAAAGATGCTGTGCCTGTTTTTACCCAGCCCGACTGCTCTCGAATCAGCTGTCGAACGCTCTGTGAGGCCATGCCGATTGTTGCCTTCTCATCCTCATCAAACTTAACCAAAGGGCTCCAAGATGAACGTCCCTTTAAAAGAATGGCACTGCGAACAGCTTGGGCAATCGCCTGCAATGAGCCCTGGAGGGGATAGGAGGCTGCATCTGCCTGACCCATCAGAACACTCGGAGCTGGGGGAACTTCTCGCAGACTGCTGTGATCTCGGAGAGGCGCTGACATCAGCATGTAGCGACCTAGATCGAATGAACTGCTCCCTCGAATCTGATCCTCATCACTGCGGAGCAGCCCCTGAACCTGCTCAACGGAGAGAGCACGAGTATCGCTCGCAACATAGAGGAGCTTTAGCAGAGAGGCCGGTGCGACCTCATCGAAGATGTCTCCCTTTTTGGCGAGCAAGCGACCACTCGAAAGAGACAGTGCAACCCAACGAGGGGTTTCATCTCGGACTGGCCCACGCAAAGCCTGGGCCGCTGCCTCCGGCAACTCACACGGTCGTTGTTTGTGATGTGCGTACGCTCGCAATATCTGACGTAGTGCGCGAGCAGCACCCGGTTCGAAAGACCTTACACCCCGGACGCTCTCCCACAGGAGCTTGCGATCATGCACACGATCCTTAAGAGCCGATTGCTCCACCTCCCAGACCTGTGCGAGCTCACCACTCAAGAGCATCGCGAGCGCTTCACTTTTCCACTCGGGAATTCCTCCACAGGTCCGAAATACCGCCTCATGAGCTAATTCATGGGCAAGATACTGATCGATACCAAATAATCCCGTTGGATTTGCTCGCAGTCCGATGACTCCCGGTGACCAGCCACCTGCATGTAGTCCAGATAACGATCCATCACCGTTTACCGCCTCGGTGACGACAATTCGTTCGGGAAGGGTATACCCCACTTTGGTATACCGCTCTGCGTACGATTCCGCCCGTCTTTGTAGTCCACCCCCACTCGCCAGACTTTGTGCGATGACAAATATCGAGGCTACTTCTCGAAGCGTATTTCTATTCAGCAACCACTTCATGCACCCCGCCCGTGGCCAACCCATATCGCTCACCGTTATACATATCCGTTACGCGAGCCGCAGGGAGCGATGCTTTACCGGAATACAGAACTTTCCAGCCGGTGTAGACGGTTCTTGTCTTCCCAATAAACTCCCTCCGGGGAAGCTGAAAGACGCGCTCGATGTGCCACGGGAACCGATGGGTCTCGCGAATCGAGCCCCAATAATCATTCGATGCCTCTGACTCCGCAGGACCAGAAATACCTGCATCAGCAAGGACCTCGCGCTCGTCATTCACGGAGATGGCAATCGATGGTATCGTGTCTTTCACCACGAACAGACTACTCGCAGCTCTCACCCGCCAGCGTCGTCGCGGTGCGGGAAGATCGGAGAATCGTACAATACTTAATACCGTGTCCCCACGGTGGAGCTTGGTCGATGAGGTTACCGCTTCTGTTTTGCCTCCGCCAATCACTCGAAGCAACGTACGCTCAACGCGAAGAGCCCCTGCGGCTGGGGGAGTTTCTCCCGGCTTACCCTCTCGGTCTACACGAGCAGTTAGTTGATATGATTTCGGCAAATCGGGCAATTTAACCAAGACGTGGCCTTCTCGGGACACACGTAGCTTCTCTTTATCGATCAGACAGTGGACAGTCGACTCTTGGCATAAACACGCAACTGTCTCGGACCCGATACCCAACGAGACACTGCTCGGACATACCCGTCCATCAGCTTTCTCCCTCTCATTAGATCCAATTTCACGAACTCTGAGATAATCCCTCAGACCGAGCAATACCGAGGAGGTCTCAAGAGTGGAGCCCCACCCATCCTCAGGATCGTACGCTTTCATGAGATACTCAGCGAGTGTTCGCTCCTCCTCAGGCTTGAGTTCATCCCACGCGAAAAGCTCACTCAATACTGAAGCCGTCTGCGCACTCCCCTCTGACCAGAACGGGAGATCACCCTTCCCGATCCCTTTACCAGAACTATCGGAATTAATCTGAGATATGGCGACGTGTAACTGCTTCTTCACCAGTGAAACGAACGCTTCCCGATTTCCATGCGGGAACACCCCGTCAGGAGGATAGTCACCCCACTGACGAAGAAGCTCTGATGCGGTGGCTATCGCCGATATTGACGGCGCACTATCGTTACGGGCAACCTCCTCAAACAACCTCCTCAACGTGTCCTCTCCCAGTGTTCCATTTGAACCCGGAACCTCTGATGGGCCGATTTTGGCGAACACCCGCGCCCGCGCAACCGATACCTCTGCGGGGTTTTCCTCTTTAATCCCTCGAAAATATTGCTTGCCCCGTTCTAAGATTACATCCAGCAACCGCTCAACTTCGGTACCCGTAAGCGATGCTTCATCCTTAAACGGAATGAGAGTCGAATACACCAGGGCAGTGAGGTCAACTGAGGGATTGTCCCCTGCGTACATACCAAAGCCTCCGCTCTGGCCCTGATGCGCTAATAGTTTCCTCAATCCCGTTGCGAGGTTTTGCTTCGCTACTGGTGAGTTTTCCCCCGCAAGCGCTAGGAAATTGGGGACGGTCGAGGCTAACAGCTGCTCGGTGCAGCCATAGGGATAGCTGAGAAGGAATTTCTGGGCCTCCTTAACCGCTGCGGCCAATCCAGGGGTGCCAATAATCTCTAGTCGGCTGACACTCTCCGGACGCTCCAGCTTCCAGAATCCCGAGGTGAGAGGAATTGCCTCACTGAACGCTTCTGCAGAAGAGCGAAGGGTCACATCAAACTCTCGTCCTCCACCAATCTTCAGAGAAGGCGCTGCTCCCTTTATCTCTACCCGTACTCCCCCCATTCCGACATTTGAACTACTCACTAGATTGAGCGGTTCAACCGCCGACTCGGAGGCGGTAAGAGAGAATGGTCGCTGAACCACTGGCGAACCAATTCCAAGTCCGCGCTCCACCGCTATATTTATCTCACCTGAAACCTCTTGGGATGCTACCTGGCTTCCCACCACAACGCTCCCAGTCACCGAATCTCCCTGTCGAAGAAACGAAGGGACCCGAGCCTCTACGGAGATATCGCTCTTGGTGGAGAAGTAGCCCCGCCCCTCGCCCAATCTCCCAGACCGATCGATTGCCAACGAGGAAACCCGCCACTTCGTTACATTTGATGGCATGGGAACCACAATCCGCACCTCACCGTTTGCATCCGTGATGCGATGAGGAAAGAAGCCAGCGGTATCCCGCATCAACCTATCCTTGGGCTGATTTTGAACCTTCAATGCATGGAGTCGATAGTTCGCTCGAAAGAAGCGGTCTGCATACCCATATCCCTGAAGTTCATCGGATAGGAATGAACTCACGTTGAGTCGATCGATGGGGAGAAAGAATGAAAGAAGCGTTGGTCGGAACTCAGGCTGAACGGCGTACACCGCCTCATCAACCACGGAGGTAAAGGTTTCGACCTGAGGCACCGGCGTTCCCTCGGAATCAGTCACCTTGAGGACAATCGCGGCATCTTGCAACGGAGCCACCACATCAATCTCAGGTGCCACCTCAACCCTCAGAAGCTGATCTTTCGGAACGATCCGATAACTAACCGTGCGCTCCTCAAAGCGTCCTTCCGCGACCGGCAATGCCACCGAGACATAGAAAGCAGTCCCATACTCCGGCTTTGCTTTAATAGGAATACTCAGTGTCGATCCGCTCAGGGGAATGCTCATACGATCATATATTTTGCGTCCTGCAACCGATACCCACATACGTTGACGTTCACCAAGAAGCGCACCCTCAGGAAGGAGTGCGACGAGCGTGTCGTGCTCACCGGGTGACAATACCGAACGCGACTGAATCAGATTGAGCACCGGCTCTTTCACTATCTTTTCATTTTTTTTACCAACGATAATCGTCTGACTTGGGTCGGGCTCAATTGGCGATGGATTCGGCCGGTCTTCTACCTGAGTAACCTTCGGATAAGCTCGCAGCACTCCTCGCTCACCTCGGTGAAGAGGAATCGATACTAACGCTGAACCTTTGTCGTCAGTCACAAACGGTATCGTTTGTAGGGGATTCTCGTTCCCCTCAATTCCCTCCAAGGTACATCGGACCTCTCCTTTCGCGAGCCCCACAGAATCGCCGGAAGCATTGGAGGTCTGGATGGATAATGGAACCGCAAGATCTCCCTCATCATAGAAGGTCTTTGCAAAGCCAGCCGCAGCGTATGCCAAACTTTTGGTGACATATATACTTTCAGATGCAGTTGCATTACCCCCTTCATCATCCTGAGCACGCACCACGATTGTATATATCCACTCCTGTCCCCCTTGTTCGTTCACTTGCTCCTGAGGTACCTCAGGAATGACAAATTCAATGGTGGCTTTTCCCAAGTCATCCATCAGGGGACTGCTTGCCCAGGGATTCAATGACACTGCCCCGGTTGAATCATCCTGAATCCGCTTATCGACGGTGCTATAAACTCGCTGTGGCTGAGTCAGAGCAGAACCACTTCGGACATCGTTGTAATAGTCGCTCCCCGTCACCAATCCTCCGCCAGCATCAGCAACGAATTGAGGCGTTTCAAATCGCTTCCTATAAACAAAAACCTCATAGCGGACATGGTGAGCAGGTCCACCGCGGTACCGTTGCGCTGACAACACCAATCGAACATTCTGGCCCGGCATTAATGTTGCCGGTTTTTCAACAAATGTCAGATAAAAGCTAGGCTTCACATACTCCTGAATCCGCACCTCCCCCTGATATCGCTTTTCATCGAGAGTCGCGGTAACTCGATACAGCCCCGGTATCGCATCTGATGGCAGAGGAACCATGCCACTGAAGCTACCCTCAGGCGAAACCGTTATTGGCAAAGGACCAATGGTCGAGTCTCCGTTTTTTAGGGTCATCGACCCCGCGCTTCCAGTTGTCCCTGCCTCCAGCCGACCATCGCGAAAGTTTCTGACAATCCCCCCAAAGAATACTTCTTCACCGGGCTTGATAATTGGGCGATCTGTAAAGATAAATGCATCCTGAACCTCGTGACTCGACGCGAGGAAATCAGTTGTTACCAGAGCATCCCCATACAATCCTGAATGTACCTGAACAACGAGCCGTCCATCGAAGGGCTCTGAACGGGTCACCGTCAGCTCACCGTCCTGATTCGAGACTCCTGATATCGATTCCCATGATCCAGACCGCCCGCGAATTCGAGCCGTCACGCCCGAAACTGGGTGCCCTTCTCTGTTCATTATACGAATGAGCAGATCCTTACTTGACTGTTTTACCTGTACCGATAACGCACTAACTTGCAGTAACGCCTGAGCTTCATTATCTCCTTGAATTCCCTGAACAGTGTAAAGCCCCGGTGGCAGGGGATCTATGTATATGACTCTTGTTCGATAACCAGCCTGCTCTGGCATCGCCCACGGGGTTTCGCCAAACCACCACCAAGCATCATCCGCTTTTTTGCCGCTAGTCGACAAATCAAGGTACGTTTGTCGAATAATAGAAAAACCTTTAGGGGGGTCATACCTGATCGATGGTGGTCCCACGAACGGTTCCGATGAGAAGCGGCGCAAAGGTGGAGAAACGCTATCGTGAAGTGCTCGCCGAAAATCTTTATCCAGCGCTGACTTCAGAGTCGTCAGGGGAGAAACTGCCTTATTCGCTCCATCAACGAAAACCCGCAACAAACTGGGAATCGTTGTCGGCGGCTCATATGCTCGACTCAACATCACTTGGCCATCAAGATAGGCGTCAACATCTGATGCCTTAAGAATACGGAGAAGAAATGGAGATTGATTGTCAGATGAATCGAGACGGATCTGCACCGGCTCTTTTTCGCTCATGGAGCGAGAAACCGTTAGGTAAAAGGGGCTATCAGCCCTTACGGCCGTAGCCAGAGCAAGAATCCCAAAAAGGATAAAAAACCTTAGGGCATTGGGTACCCTGCCCATGGCACACTGCTGACCGATTCTACCGAAAGCGATTGATGATCGATTAGTATCGCCGCTCATGCTCATCGGCTCATCCCTTTCAGTCATACTCATCCACTCCGCTTCGGACTCTTCATGCGCGATGTCAACCATACGAAGCCATCACTCCCCTTGTTGCCCGAAAATACAATCGCTGGCAATCTACTCAGGGCGCCCTCCATCAACGGTATCAGATCCTTGACCAGAACCTTTACTTCCTCCATTGATGATGGATTTGCACCTGCTCTCCTCTGCCATGACCTTTGCCACCCAATACTTTTCGGAAATTTGGGGGTTCCCTGGTCAATGATACCAGCCAGAATCTGACTCGGCTGAACAGTTATTACCAGCTGCGATGAATTCTCTGCAGCCGTTAAATCAAGGGAAGATGCGAGTGATAAAGACGCACCATCGCACGACTCTCGAATGCTCTGGTACAGGGAGGTAGTCGTCGCATAAATTTGAACAGAATTTGCACCACAACTTCCTCGCGGAAGGTCCTTCCGCCAGAACGTCTCTTCGACTCCATCCGGGCGTTCAGAAGGAACAGCAACCGTAATTGCCGCAACCGAGTCGTCCGCATTAATATCCCAGACAAGCCCTACGCCATCGGCCGCAGGTAGCTCCAAGAGCGACGATTCACCACGGGCCAAACTAACCCACTGAGCACTTACCGCACTCAGAGGCATCGGAATGGAGGAAATAATCCCAACTCCAACGTCGTGTGGAATTGATCGCAAGAGGGAAATGGGAACAGGGCGAGAGAGCGCGGAAAAAATGCGGGCAGGTGGAAGGAGAGCTGTGAGCTTCGGCTGTGATGGAATCCGCAGGTCCACTCCAACGGCTACCTGATATCGTTCACTGCCGGTCAAGGTACGCAGCAATGCCCCACCTAGTCGTCCCTCACCACAGATCGAAATAACGACATCCCCCTTGACCTTATGAGTTTGAGTCCCAGGCGGAGAATCAATCAACGCCTGCGCTACCGAGCGAGGTGTTGAGCCTATCACATACCACTGCTCGGTCTCCGCTATTCCAACGGTGCTTCGTCCGATGCGCGCCTCTATAATCACCGAACCATTCCTGAGCGAGAATGCTTTGCGCGCTGATAATTGGATAACCGCTCGCAGAAATGCACTAAACAATCGGGCTCCACGACGAGGCACCAAGAAGGCAACAGACGCGTTTTCATCGTTGAAGGTAACGACTAATTGCGAACCACTGACTGCTCCAAGCTTCAATGCGGTCAACAGCAATCTGCCATCAGGAGAAAACGAGAGAAGCGAGCGCTCATATGAGGTTATCAATGTGCCTACTTCAGCTCGCACCAAGGGAGCCAGCTTAGGACCAAAAGGGCCGGCATCCGAGAACAGATACTCACCGGCACTGATCACACGCCGTGGTGAGACGATTTCAGCCGAAATGATCGATGATTTACTTTCCAGCTCCCAGGTCTCAGTTTCAACTGTGCCTGATGTCGGCACCTCGGGGAGTGTTGCAGTCGCCCCTCCCGCAGAGGAAACGGAAGGAGAAGCTCGCGGTTTATCGGTCTCACCTTTAGTCTCCGCCCCAGGCAGGTCCCAAGGATTACCATCGAGCACTATGGATACGGGTTGGTAGACTATCGATGAAGGAAGAGCACTCACTAAGGGACCGAAATCGGTTAGTCGAGGAACCCCATATATCGCGGAACCGGCCAACACAGTGGCGACCAGCAATATCGCTGAAAATATCCACTTTCGGCGATCTACCACAACACGATTCAGCCCATGAGGGGTTTCCACCGATAGACTCCTAAGAAATGAGGATTTGCCGCGACCGGTCTCCAGGTTTCATCATCAGCCGTATCAAGCTCACCGATGCGCACGACCCGTACCGCCCCGTGCGGGGCGCGAGCTCCATTATGATACACCGTCATCAGTCCCCCGTGGGGAGACCGCGCTACTATCATGAGATGTAACGGATCATCCGTCGTGAATGACTTCGCATAAGCCAGGATATCGCCATTCTGTGCCTCTTCAACCGATCGACCTATCGGGAGAAAATTATGCCCAATCAAGATCTCACTGTCTGCGAAGGCTCCGTGGGTGCCGTTTCCCTGCCGCCATAATCGTGGATATTCGGGGAAGTGAAGTCGAGCCATAATCGACACTGGCGGAAACGTGAGCTGGGATGGCAAACCAAGCTTAACCCGCTGTTCAAGCGTTCTTGGCTTGAGCGCCTCACGGAAGGCGAACCGAACGAGGCCGGCGCAATCTCGCTGCGATGGTTCCCAGAGGGGGCTAAACGCTTTTGCTTGAGCGAGAGCTACTCCGACGACAGCTTCCCTTAGGTGACTTTTGTCATTGAGAGGTAGGGATGCATACTCCCCTCCTGTTGATGGAGGATGTTCCTGCCGGTACTTGGCGATCTCGGGTGGCATAGTCGCCTCGGAGTCCTGTCCGGGCACATAAATGACAGGGCTCTGGGCGATTCCTCGCATGATCACGAAGGCAAGAGTCGCCGTCTCACCTGGTCGTGCGAGAGGCCGTTGCACTCGCCTTCGAGATTCCTGAGGAGTCCCCTCATTAGTGATAATCTCAAGATTACCCAGGGTGTGCTGAACGGCTCCTCCAGGCCAATAGTTCGCGTCGATTTGATACACGCCGATAGGTGGGGCAGGATGAGCGTATAAATAGGGACCGTATCCCGGTTTATCAAAATTGTCCCCCTGCGTATTGAGAAAAAACAATCCGCCACTAGGAGATTTTGTTTGGGCCCAATAGACATGCGCCCCATTTGGCTCATAAACATGTAAGTCTGTGTAGACCCCATCCGTATCGCTGGTAAGGACTACCTTGAGGGGAAGAGGGGCAGTTTGAACATACAGAGAGCGAATCTGTCGTGCGACTCCTTTGGTATTCTGACAGATGACCTCAACGGTATTCCTGCCCTGTGATGCGGGAAATGAGCGGGCGAAAGCACCGTCAGTATTGGGAGAAACAAGATACCGAGCACCGTTAATATTAACGACGATTGGATTGACGGTTTCATCGCTACATCGACCCCGAATATCCAACATCTGAGAGGAGGTCCATCCACCAATCGGGCTCTCAAGGGTGAGCTCCGGTACCAGCTGCTCACCGTCAGAACTAACAGGAGCGGAGATGCCTCGGCGAGCAAGAATTTCTGGATCAGAGGACGGGCTCGCATCGCACCGCAGCGTGGCAACCAAAAGAAATAACAGCACACACCAGCGACAATAATCGGCGATTCGAACGAATATAAAAGGGCTTCTCAATCTCACGGGAATGTCCCTCACGACGCCTTCTTACCGATTCAAAGGTGCAAGAAATAGCCGAGGAGATGGCATCCGCCATCTTTATTATTCCTTCTGCTCATGATGAGTTTGGCTTCGCCAAAGCACTGATCAGACCATGCCTCTTCTTCCTCTTGTGAAAACTGACCCCTTGATTTTGAGTGAGAGCACTTTGGGGTGCAAGGGAAAATTTGTTTCCATCAAAGCGATAAGAGCTTTTTGGTGCGACTCGCAAATTATCGCGACAAAGCCAAGAATATTATTAAGCCCCCTAGGATAGCGACAAGCAGAATTGAGAGCCAATAGGTAATCTCTTGAATATTCGTAGCGCTTGAGGGAGCCTGACCTACTTCAATCGGAGCGGAAGCGTCATTGTCGTCATTTAATTTGGCCTCGATTTCTTTGACGGTATCCCCAGAGTCCAGAAGGTGCCTACTTCGTGGAGAAGTTACCGGTGTCCCGACTAACATCTTTAACGCATCACAGAATTCGCTGGCGGTCCGAAATCGTGCATCAACGTTAGTCGCAAGGGCTTTCATTATGATCTCGGAGAGGGCTCTCGATACAGCACTCCTTTTTTCTCGTGGGTCAGGAGGGGGACGAGATACCTTTGATTCGATCGTCTCACAAAGACTCAGTCCCCAAAAAGGTGGCTCTCCAATAAGCATTTCATAACCGATAGCCCCTAGAGCATAGACATCCCCTTGACGGAGAACTATCCCCTTCTCTAGATATTCTGGGGATAGATACGAAAGAGTGCCGACAATCGACCCTCTCGTGGTTAGTCTTTGCCCATACCCACAATATGCGACACCAAAATCGGAGATCTTAGGCTCCCCTTGTCGGGTAACAAGGATATTCTCCGGCTTCAGGTCTCGATGAATAACTCCCGCTCTGTGAATTGCTTCAAGGCCCCTCGCGATCTGCGTGAGCACTTCTATGGATTTTTGTTCGTCGAATGGCCCCTGAGAGGCGAGGATTCGGGAAAGATCGCCTCCGTCGACATACTCCATTGAGTATCCGACATGATTGTCGACGCCTATGAACTGAAGAGCCCCGACTACATTTGGATGAGCGACTCTGAAGAGCGCATCGACTTCACGGTGAAACCTGACAAAGAGGGGGTTACTCTCTCCGTCGGCGACAATCGAGGGAAAAAGCATTTTGATGACGACCAAGGGAGGTGGGGAGACATCATCCTCAAGAACTTCCGATACATACACCACCCCCATCCTGCCAATCTCAAGGCAGCGCAAAATCCGGTACACTCTGCCGATAAGAGTACCCGGCTCAAGAATGTTTAGATCCTGATTGGTAGAACCATCCCGTTTGTTGGGTGAGTCCGAAAGGATCTCATACACATCTTTTCCCACCGATTAGCCCACAAATCATTTGGTTACCTCGTTTATCGACTCGATTTGACCCTATTCCGCATATTTTTTGGGCTTTAGCTAAAAAAATATGCCGTGCATCATCATTTTGAGGGGCAGAGCACTAAATAAGCTGAGATACTAGTAGCTTACTATTAGCCTCAGTCGCCGCCGCAATGAAACGCCACCCTACTTCCACTGAGCCATTACTGGCTCACCCCTCTGAGCGTGGTGGCGCGAGATGTAGCATCATTTGTGCAAAAGGTATCGTCCAATTGAACGTATTGCACGCTTCGATAAAAAATCGTCGGATACTTCTCTTCAATTTATCGTAGTGCTCGGCTAATTCTCCCGGACAATCGCAAAGAACTATCAGTTCGAGGGACGATGATGCTGCCGAGTGCACCTCAACTGATACCTGAACGAGATCCTCACCGAATCCCAAGTTCCTCAGTTTTTCCTCAATAAATTCTCGTAGCTTCGGGACCATCTCGACCATCAGTTGTTTTTGATGACGGTAATCCAATCCGAATATTTCGGATAAACGGAACCCCCGGGAAAGAACTCGTGGATGGAGGGAAAGAAATGACGGTGTCGGATAGTTTTTGTAGGCCCCTCCCATAAGGTCTACTCTCACCACTTCCGGTGTCTGCAAAGCTATCCGTCCAAGTACATCATCGGCCAAAATTACCCAGTCCCCCTCCTTAGTTGGAAAGAGCTTTTCCCTGGGATTCAGGGGGCGAGATCGCAGAGAAAGCAGGTGGTTGAGAGGAACCCTCACAAACCCGCCCGATAGCCGAGGATTTATCAGCTGGCTGTGTAGATTGAGTCGCTGCACAATCCAGGGAAGCTGGTCTATCACCACCACTTCTCCCTCCCGAACCGAACCGACGTTCATCAGCAGAGACAACTGCGCCCAAAATCTTGCGAACGCTTGTTTCGACGTCCACACAATTCCCACAAGCAGCGCAATAGTGAGGATGAGAAGTACCCAATCACCGAAAAAATAAAGTACAACCGCGAACATGATAAGGGAGCCCATACCGACTCCGCCCATCGCCACGAGATTAAGGAATCGCATGGGCATGGAGGCTTGACGACGAGCAAAAAAGGAAAGCCTCATCGACCTCCTCCACACCTCAAGTGCCAGAACCCAAAAAAGCACAGCAGCCGTTAGGGCAACGAGAAGATTTCTCCCCCGACTCCTGAAAAAGAGACCAAATAACTCAGCTAAAGCCGCCGAGAGCGATATTTTTTCCGCCTCCTTCTGTTGGAGTCGCTGGCGATTTATCTCTATATCAGTCGAGGTCGCTCTTTTCTGCGCCTCCCACGAGGCGGCTACTTCATCGATTTTATCGAGGACCTCTTTATCCGTGAGCTGCGCACGAGAGATGCCAATGTTTTCAATCGCCTTGTCAATCCGAGAGAGTCGAAGTTGCCCCCTTACGATATCTGAACGAATCCTTTCTATCTCCCGAGGTCGCCGAGTAAGCTCCTTGAGCTCCTTTATGAGCGGTCCCAGAAGCGCTCGCAATTCTTTGTCAAGGTCGAGCTCCTGCTGCTCCGCAGACTCTTCAAGCCCCGAGGGATCGGTTTGAGATACTAATTCCGAAAAAGTCTCCTTCAGGGTATCTCGCTGGTCTCGAAGGCTCTTCAATTCCGCTCTGGCCTCCTCTTCCTTGCCTAGAGCTTGCCCACCTCTTAGTT
>OMIW01000086.1 GCA_900299205.1 Pseudomonadota bacterium | reverse complement strand
GGATTCCCGGGAAGTGCTGGAGGAGGGCTCGGTGGTGGAGCAGTTACCCCGCCAGATGAGGCTTCCGGAATCATCCGCGTTACTAATGTAAGGTTTACGCCGATTGGTTCTTCGACGACATCTGCCAATTCAGAGGCGATTGATGTCGTCCGAAATAACTGCATCACCTGCTCGGATTTAAGCCAGGTCCCCGAGCCGTTTTCTGACGACTATGTCAGTTTGACAGTGAAGTCTAATTCATTGTCTCGGGTTTCTTTAACGGGTGTGCAGTACCAAGTGGCTGGAGTTGGGAGGAGCGAGGTATTGCCGATTACGGCAGAGATTGCTCCTGCAACAGCCGGCACGAATTCCGAAGCAACGGTATCGGTCCTTGTTTTCAGAGCCGCGGTGCCTTTCAAGGAGTTCGTCATTGGGTCTGGTCGTGAAATCTCGGATGATACAGGGTTTAAAGGAGTTACCTTCACTGTGTTTGGCGAGACTGCGTTGGGTAAGTCAGTTTCAGCTTCAGGGTCGACCACAATCTCTTTCAACAACTTTAAGAACTGTCCGTCAGGAACGGTAACTAATGAGGTCTTTTGCCCACAGTAGCGGTAATTGGGGCGAAATAGATGGCCTTGTAGGGATTATTTGGTTCAGATGAGCGCTTCGGCGGGGTTGCCCTTCGAAGCGTTTTTTATTGTCTTTTCGGGGAGACCGCGATTAATGCAGGATGAGACGGTTCTCGAGAGTCTTGTTGGTTTGGATCCAGGTCACCCAGCCTTTGTAGAGCTCGCAAATAGATATCGCGCTCGTGGTGATTACGCGGGGGCGCTTGATATCTGTTTCAACGGTCTAACTGCAAATCCTGCATCCCTGGGTGGTCGAGTGGTATTAGCTCGAATTTTTTACGAAAGGCTTCAATTCCCCCTCGCTGCGAGAGAGCTTCGAGAAGTCCTCCAGCTTGCACCGGATAACGAATATGTATCGAGATTATTGGCAGCTTTGGTGCCGGGAGAGCCTTTCGAGGGATAGGCAACTGAATCGATTCGGTTCAGGATGTTTTTTATTACCCCGTTTTGTTGAATAAATCCAACCTATTGTCTTTGATTGACTCTAGACTTGATTTTGATAGGAAAGATACGTAGCGTTCAGGTGCTACTCTGCAGGTTGGAGGTTTTGTTCTCTGGTGAAGAAGGAAATAGATGAAACCAGCGGGCGTACCCGTTTGATCGCAGGAGAATCACCGGGAGCCATCTTACTCTCAGCGATGTGACAAAAGATTTACCCTTAATGGACTTAGCTCGGCGATGGATATTAAAGATATTGAGCAGATTCTGAAGGTGCTTAAACAGTCGGATATTGTTGATTTTGAGTTAGAGCAGGGGGGGACTCGGATTCGGCTCTCTCGAGGTTCTACGACTCAATCGTTAGTGGTAGGGGCGGTGGGGTCTGCGGTAGCCAATTCAGCGGCAGTGACCGATGCCGTGGTGGTCGCGAGCAGTTCTGAGGTGACTTCGTCGGCGGTCAAGGTGATATCTCCGATGGTGGGAACTTTTTATCGGAAACCATCCCCTGATGCAGAGCCATTTGTTCGGGAGGGGGACCGGATTACCAAAGGGAAAACCCTGTGCATTATTGAAGCGATGAAGCTCATGAATGAGATTGAAGCGCCGGTGTCGGGAATCGTTAGTAAGGTTTTAATCGGGGATGGGCAAGTTGCAGAGTTTGGAGAAGTGCTCATGCTTATTGAGCCTGAGGGATAGTGCGCATCAAAAATTTTCGGGGGGGATGAAGGTAAAGATAGGTGTTCTCCGGAAGGTCTGACTTCCCGACACCTTTCCGGAGAAAGGGGAAGGATCTGGCCGAAGAAGTCTCGCGCGAACATATTGTGAATCGCAATAACCTGAGGATAATTTTCTCCTGTATCTCTCGTTGGAGGGGGTACCTCAGGGAACTTCGCCAGTTTTAAAAAGCTTAATTTGTTCTTGTGCGAGGTTTTCATCGCGCAGTGTTATCGCAGGGGTTGTGTTTCCATGGCCGAAATTACTTTTAAAAAGGTCCTTATCGCGAATCGGGGTGAGATCGCGGTTCGTATCATCAGGGCCTGTCACGAGCTTGGTATCAAGACGGTTGCTGTCCATTCGACCGCCGATGAAGATGCCCTTCACGTTAAACTCGCCTCGGAAAGTATATGTATTGGTCCCGCGCCGGCTAAAGAAAGTTATCTAAACATCGCGTCAATCATGGCAACAGCGGTGGCAACGGGAGCAGATGCGATACATCCGGGTTATGGTTTTTTGAGTGAGAATCCAGCTTTTGCAGAGATCTGTGAGAGTTGCGGAGTAACTTTTATCGGTCCATCAATCCGAAACATGCGGATTATGGGAGACAAAGCGAAGGCTCGGCGGGCGGCAGAGAAGGCGGGTGTTCCGACGATTCCCGGAGTTAGTAAGGGATTAATCGACCCTGCGGAGGCCCTGCAGTTTGCCAAGCAGGCAGGATTCCCCGTACTTCTTAAGTCGTGTGCGGGTGGGGGAGGCCGAGGGATGAAGATTGTCCGGGAGGCGGGTGAGTTTGAGCGACTCTTCAACATGGCCGCTCGAGAAGTAGAGGCGGCATTCGGAGATCCCTCGCTGCTTGTGGAAAAATATCTCCCCAAAGTTCGTCATATCGAAGTTCAGATAGCCGGTGACTCTCAGCAGAATGTTGTTCACTTGGGAATCCGTGATTGCTCCATCCAGAGGCGCTATCAGAAGCTGATCGAGGAGAGTCCGTCGAAAGGGCTCCCGTCGGAGCTGCAAGAGGCTATTCAGAATGCGGCAGTTGAGCTGGGTCGATCAGTGGGATATACCAACGTCGGCACTGTTGAATTTCTCGCAGATATCGATGCTGGTGCTTTTTATTTCATCGAGATGAATACGCGACTTCAGGTTGAGCATCCCGTGACCGAGATGGTGACGGGAATTGACCTTGTTCAGGAGCAGATTCGACTGGCAGCGGGATTACCACTTTCATTCACTCAAGAACAGATAAACCCAACGGGACATGTGATTGAGGTTCGAGTGAATGCCGAGAATCCTCGAACGCAGGTGCCGTCTCCGGGCTTAGTAACGAGTTACCATGCTCCGGGAGGGAGTGGCATTCGGGTTGAGTCTGCCCTTTACTCGGGTTATCGGGTACCCCCAAATTATGATTCTTTGGTATCGAAAATTATCTCCCGCGGAAGGACGAGAGATGAGGCAATTCGCAAGCTATTAGTTGCCCTCGATGAGTGCATCATAGAGGGGATTCATACGAATATTGAGATGCATCGCCGACTTCTCACGCATCCTGCATTTCTTGCAGGTGACTTTTCCACAAAGTTCCTTGAGCACAATGACATCTTCGCGGGGGATGGCGCGTGAGTTTTTTGAGGCTGTTCCTCTTCTCACGATGTGGTTCCGATAAACGGGATGATTCGGGAGAAATTCTTGTAAACATTCGCTCGCCTCTCCGAAAAGGGTCTTCGATGGTCCTTATCGGACTTGCTTCGACACTTTTCATCCTCCTTTCCTCGCAGGTAACAGCTGCTCCAAGAGCCTTCGTGGCGGATCAAACACATTCATTTGGCCGTGTTGTTGAAGGGGAAACGGTCAATTTTGATTTTAGGGTGGAGAATCGGGGAGACCTCCCCCTGCGCTTGGGGCGAGTCTTACCAGGGTGTGGATGCGCTAAAGTCCGATATGCGTCTGACGATATCCCACCCGGAGGCTCCTCTCTCATCCGTGTGCTCTTCTCAAGCCAAGGATTCTCAGGGGATGTTCAGACAGTTATTCGGGTCGTTGTGGACGATCCCAAGGAGCCACACATAGACGTGGTTTTGCGGGGAGAGGTTGTGAGCCGTTTTCAGAGCTCTCCTGAGAGAGTCCTGTTTCCGGATATTCCTCAATCTCGGGGGTCGGATCTTCAGGAGGTCACGGTGATTGCCCCCTCCGTTGAGGGCCTTGAGGCGGTGTCGTCCTCCCGGGATTTAGAGGTAATTACGATAGCTCGTGAGAAGGGTCGGCTTCGGTTGGGAGTAAGGGTGATGATTGGGGCCCGCCCAGGAGAGCTGAGGGAACGGGTCATTGTTCGGAAACCAACTGAAAGGGGAGTCTCATTCTCAGTCCCCGTTTTTGCTCTAGTAAAACCAGATTTAGAGGCATCCCGAACAACGATAATGTTTCATAACCCAAGCGGAGTCTTTCTTGGTCCTCAGTCAGTTCTCGTGAATTACCACGGAGATCATCCTCTGGGTAGCCTAGGGATTCGACTTCCCCAGGGGGTTGGGGGCATACGGGTCACATCAAAGGAGATTGATCCGGGGCGGACATGGGAGTTGGTATTTTATCTGGATGAAAAGAATTTATCTGGCAGTCTCGATGAGCGGGTCATTATACTAGGGGAGAAGGGGAGGCCACCCCTTCCACTCCGTTTGCTGGCGTCGTCATCACGCTAGCCCCTCGGCTGCGGTGATTGGCTGGTTCTGATTGATTGAATTGAGCCGACGAGGAAGGGTAGGGGTGGATCGCGACCATCTTGTTTGTTGAAGTTGTTGACGATTGAATCGCTCGCAACTCGAACGCTGATAGAGGATGGCAAAACGAGAAGTTCCATTTTTTTGATGCATCAGGACAATTGTGCTGAAGTTGAGGGCATCGACGCATTGGACGGATTTCTTCCGCTTTTTTATCCGCTCGGCTCAGTTCCGAATTCGGGCAATCACTGCTGCCAGTAATGCTGGCCTAATGTATCAGGTTGATATCGGCATCCCTTTCATTGGTTGGGGATTAGTATTCCTATCTCTTCAGCTCTTTTGCCAACATTCGGCGATAGCAGAATCTAGAACAATTTACGGTGTACCGTTCGGATTAACCTCTCTTGAGTCCGTCTCCGAGGGAACGTATGAGATAGAGGTGCTGGGGAAAACTTCGATAGCACCGGCCGAGAAGATTGATCAGATCATCTTTGATACCTATTTTAACTCTCCTCTGGGTACCTCTGCAGCGGCTCTTCCTGGGCTGCCTGCCCCTCAGCTTCGTGCGGTTGTGCTTGGCGCCTCTGAAAAGGGGGATGTTGAGAATGCTATCGTTGCTCTGAAGAAGTTCGTCAGACAGATTGATGTTAAATCAAGCGATACCGTGGCGTTGTTGACGGAACTACTAGCTTTTCCGGGCAGGGATGTATTGCACCTGTTTCTATCAGCTCGAGAGGCGTTGGTGATAGAGCCTACGGCTCTCGCTCCTCTTCTCAACCGGATGTTAACTGACGATGCCGAATTTCTCCGCAACTCATCCCCAGTCTTGATCGAAAAAGCGCTGGCAGCGGTCAGGCGACGCTTTGTCTCCGAGGGGCTGGCTCAGATGCTGCGTGACCCGGCTAAGGCTGAGAAGGATTTGACCAGTCAGTATGGATTGGTTTTCGGAATTACCGACGACGGAAACCTCGACCTTGGCCTGCTTCGAGAGGAGATTGCCACCCTGTGGAGGGGGGCAAAGTCGGGCGACCTAGTGACCCTTTCTCTCATACCGCTTTTGCAGGAGCAAGCCGAGGTCGTGCTCGTGCCCGAAGAGGGCAGTGTGTTCTCAAGCTTCATTTTGTTACTTGTGGAGGAGCTTGAGCGGGGAGGCAAGATTGACGCAGCCGTTCGAGTGCTCACATCAATTCCCTTCAATCGCCGGACCCCTGATATTCATGGCAGGATTGCCCGTTTGTTGAAGGCATTTGAGCCAGGGGAACAATCTATCCTTCTGAATGAGGAAATTAGATCTGTCCTCTTTAGTTATGCGATCGTTGATGAAGAGATTCGGAGTGCGCTCTTACTAGCCTCGGAGCGACTAGTGGGATTCCTCTTAGAGCGAGAGGAAACTCAGGTTGCTCAAGAGATTGTCAAGCAAATTGCGGAAAGGGCAGGGGGCTGGACTCCCCAGCTCGTAGATCAGACTCTGAATGTTGCTGCTAAATTAAACCAACAAGGATTTCCCGAGTTGGCGCGTCGCAGTATAGCAATTCTTCAAGGCCGAGTAGGTCTGGCGGCCTATCCAAAGTATGTCTGGCTACGCCTCGTGCTTGGAGCGTCTAGCAGGAATATTGCCGCACTTCTTGTCTACCTCTCTTTTGTTGCTCTTCTCTATCGGTATGTCCAGCGGCTGAATGCCACCCGCTCAGAGGCCATGCAGATGGCGTTCAAGGACGGTGAGAGCGAGCCTGAGCGTCCGAGGTTCGTCCAGTACTGGCATCAATCATCGCCTTTGCTAGCTGAATATCTCCGAAATCTCGAAATTCTGGAGTTACGCCCGGGGGCAACACCCCATCAGATAAAGCAGCGATACCGCGATGGTGTCCGGCGCTTAAGGCAAATTCTTGACAAGGGCAGGGATTTGAGAGCAACTGAGGAGCTGATGAAGATTCAGGCAGCTTTCAGGCGTGTTCAGGAGATTGAGAGTAATCCGCTATTTTCAGGACTTCTCAGAGAAATGAGAGGTGTCACCGTCCAAAAAACCGATCATTCCCAAGATAAGCCTGCGGTAAAAGCATCTGAAGTCGAATGAATCACGTTGCTTGCAGCTGGAGATGCTCACCAATCGATCGTGAGTTAGTTCCTTGACCGGTTTCGGAGATCGAGTCCGTCCGTATTGCGCTGGTTGTGAGAAGTTTGCCTCGCGTTAGGAACACCGATTGGGCGAATATTGGGCGATTTAACGATAATACTTCGCTGGGAGACCTTCGGCCAAGCGAGGAGATTCGGTACGGTGAATTTCTCTGAAGCAAGCGACGGGAGTATGGCCCGCTTGATGTGGGAATGTGGTGGGAGGGCTTATGAGTCTCTTTCCCACCTTCTCGTTCGAAGGAAAGGAGCTCTCTAACTCGTTCCCTTTCTTCATGATCGAGTTCGTTAAGCGTTTTTCCGAGATAGGTGGACAGCAATCTGTGTTTATGGGGAGCGTTTCGAGATGCGTCATCGGTAAGGTATGAGGCTAAGGCTCGTGCCATCAGAGGGTCGCTGGCTCGGTATTCGTTGATCACGAATAAAACGTGTAGATGAAGACCCCTTGCGATGCGGGCCTTAAGGGATGCAATCAGTGGGAGGGAGAAGGTCGTATCGTTCATACAGCATGCCTGGACAATTACAGCAGTAAGGATCTCCGAACGGAGCTCATTCGGGTTTTGGCACAAGCAAGGGTGGTGCCAATCTTCAGGGAGTCAGGAATCGCTGATATTTCAACAGGAAGAGATCGGCATTCTGCTGAGTTTTCCCGCTAAGACTCTCCGATTGTTGTCTAATCGATCTCATCTGTTGCTTTTTGCAACACAAGACCCTCCTCTGTTGCTGAACCGAGCCTTGCGTGTATACTTCGGGTCGAGGCGCGCGAGGGGGGCCACAAACCCGGCTAGGCCCGGAAGGGAGCAACCGTAGTGGATTCCCCCTGTGTTGCGCCTCCTTGTCACCTTATTTGAGTTCTCGTGTTGCGTAGCCTGCCCTTTCCGATATCGGATGAGCGGAGGTGGCCCTCCACCTGCCCGGGTTGTGGAGCGTTCTTTCGGTCGATATGAGCTATCTTGTTCTTGCCCGAAAATATCGCCCATCGGCATTCGCTGGAGTTGCGGGACAGGCCCACGTCACAAAAGCATTGCAGAACGCAATTACGCGCGAGCGCGTGGGGCATGCCTATCTTTTCTCAGGCCCCCGTGGGGTCGGAAAAACTTCGATAGCACGGATATTTTCTAAGTGTCTCAACTGCGAAAAGGGGCCTACAACTACTCCGTGTCTGTCGTGTGGTAACTGTCGGGAAATCACTCAGGGCACAAGCTTGGCTGTTCGAGAGATTGACGGTGCCTCTCACAACAGTGTTGACAATGTTCGAGATCTCATAGAATCGTTCAGAACCCTGCCTCCTCCGGGCTCTCGGTACAAAATTTACATAATCGATGAGGTGCACATGTTAAGCACCTCGGCGTTCAATGCGCTCCTCAAGAGCATCGAGGAACCCCCCCCCGCACACCGTTTTTATCCTTGCAACAACCGAGGTTCACAAAATTCCAGAGACAGTACTCTCACGGTGCCAACGTCATGAGCTTCGGGCGCTGCCTCTCCCTGTTGTAGAGGAGGAGTTAGCAAAAATCGCGGCTTCTGAGGGGTTGGTGTGTGAGTCCGGAGCGTTACGGCTTGTCGCGCGGCTGTCTGAGGGCTCGATGCGGGATGCACAATCGCTTCTCGACCGCGTGAGTTCGTACGTTGAAGGAGTGCTGACCGAAGAGGAAGCGAGTTCTGTCCTCGGCGTTGTGGGCAAGCAGGGATTATTTCGACTTTCTGGGGCGATTATCGGACGGGATCCAGCAGGTGCACTTGCACTCCTCGAAGACTCGTTTTCCCAGGGGGTTGAACCGGCGGTGTTACTTCGGGACTTCGCCCGTCATTGGCGGGATCTTTTATTGGTTCGCTTTGGCGCTCAGGGAGCAGTAGAGCCTTTCTCGGCGGAGGAGGTTGCGGAGGCCCAGAGACAGTTATCCAATCTATCTGGACTAGATATTCAGGAACTCGTCGACCTCGCGCGAACGGGGGCGGACGACGCTTTGCGTAGTGTACACCCTCGGTATGCGCTTGAGGCGCTCGTTGTCCGTATGGCGACGAGAGAACCAACGCATGATCTGCTGCGGTTGGTGGGAGGAGCTGTTGCGTCGCTGACGGGTTCGCAAGGGCGAGGGGGAGGAGGCAGGGCGGTCGCTGAGAAACGAAGCTCCGTCGCGGATCAAACACGAGCGTCGTCTCGTCCGCCCGCAGAGGGTGATGAAGCCTCGTCTGTGCCCTCTCGTGCAATAGTCTCTTCCTCACCTGCTTCCATACCATTACGAGAGACGCACGGCTCTGCTTTCTCTTGGGAAGAGTTTGTGGCTATCACATCCACGTCTGGAAGTCGCATCCTCGGCGAGCACCTTCGCAGGTTGGCGGTGGTCAATTTCCAGCCGGGGATCCTTGAGGCAACCGGCGCTGAATTTACCGTTGCGTCACTGTCCCGTGGAGCGGGGCTCGAGCGATTGGAGCAGGCACTCCAATCGTATTCTGGTGTCTCGTCCTGGCGTATCAATCTTAAAAAAGGTGAAACGGGCGGTGAGGGTGTTCAAGAGGCTCCCTCAAGTATCGCAGCGAACGAGAAGGCGAAGCGGAGCCAAGCGCGTCACGCAAAAGAAGAAGCGGTAAGACAAGATCCGGGAGTGACTGCGCTTCTTGACGCCTTTCCTGGTTCAACGATTGATCGAGTTGAAGTTTCGGCTAAAGAGGGCGCATAATCTCGTAAATTATGAAGAGGGTGAAGCGGATAAAACCGGAGATTTCACCCCAAAAAAGAGGGCTTTATGACGAAAAAATTTAAGGGTGTGCCTCAAAGAACGGGATTTCCGGGTGGCATGGGAGGACTCGGGGGCATGGGCAATATGGGGTCAATGCTGAAGCAGATGGAGAAGATGCAAGCAGACCTCCAGCGCTCGCAAAGTGAGATTCAATCGCTGGTTTTTGAGGAACAGGCGGGCGGTGGCGCCGTGAAGATCTCGATGGATGGGACTTACTCTGCGCGCTCAATAACCGTTTCCCCCGAGGTTCTTCAGGCGGGTGATGTCGAGATGCTTCAAGATCTTCTGCTAACTGCAATAAATGCTGTGACGACTCAAATCAGCAACCGCATTCGTGACACGATGAAGCAGGCCACTGGGGGGATTGATATCCCCGGTTTGTCATTTTGATTTCTGATGGTGCCTTGCGCTTCCTCATCCGAAAAAATAGTCATTTTTGGGGGATAGATCCTCTTTTTCATAATGGTTCTCTACCCCCTTTCATTCCAGAAATTGGTCCGTGAACTGGCAAAGCTGCCCACCATCGGTGAGCGCACCGCGACGAGGCTTGCGTATCACATTATTGCAAATGATCCCGCCCTCGCACCAACGCTTGCTTCTGCCCTTACTGACGCAGTAGCGCACATATCGCTCTGTTCTCGATGTTATTTCTTTTCAGAAGGGGGTGCATTATGCCCTATCTGTCGAGATGAGCGGCGAGAAGGTCACCTTATTTGCGTAGTAGAAAAGCCAGCAGACGTTGTCGCGATTGAGCGAGCTGGCGAATATCGTGGTGTTTACCACGTTCTGCACGGGGTATGGGCTCCGTTGCGGGGGGTGGGGCCAGAAGATATCCGGATTCACGAGCTCTTGGCCCGTGTCGAACAAGAGGAGGTTCGCGAGGTGATCATCGCAACCGGTGCAACCGTTGAGGGCGATGCGACGGCTCTCTTTATAGGACAGGAGCTTCGTGACCGAGGAGTCGTCTCAAGCCGCATCGCGCAAGGAATACCCAAAGGGGGAGAGCTTGAGGCCGCCGATGAACTCACCCTTGCCCGAGCTCTCAGCGGGCGGACCAGGTTTGGCGGGTAGCAGCTCGCAACGGCTTCAGCCTATCCGCGTGT
>OMIW01000085.1 GCA_900299205.1 Pseudomonadota bacterium | reverse complement strand
CCCCTCAATTGCTGAGCAAACGTCGCTCAATTTCCTCTATCATCTCCCTTACCTTCGTATCTGACGTTACCTTCGCAGAGACAACACTTGCTGCGTGAATGACGCTTGAGTGGTCACGGCCCCCGAATTGCCCTCCTATCTCCGGATAAGAGCAGGTGGTGTGTTTTCGGCAGAGGTACATTGCGATGTGCCTCGGGAATGAGAGATTCTTGGTGCGTCGTTTTGACGTCATATCGGCGACTTTCAGATTAAAATGGGTCGCAACCGCTTTTTTTATGTCATCGATGGACACGTTTATTGTTTTCGGTTGGAGCAGCGGTTCAAGGGTCGCTGAGGCCGATTTGAGAGTTATTGGGACATTTTGGAGGCTGCTGAGAGCGTGAAGTCGAGTTAGTGCTCCCTCAAGTTCTCGAACATTCGATGAAACCCGCTCGGCAACAAGGTGAGCGACCTCTCCGGGAAGGGAGAACTTATCAACTGCGGCTTTACGATTGAGGATTGCTACCCGGGTCTCAAAATCAGGAGCCTGCAAGTCGGCCATCAATCCCCAAGAAAAACGGGTTTGCAATCGTTCTTCAATACCGGGAATTTCAGAGGGAATTTTGTCCGAGGTAATAACTATCTGACGCTTTGCGCTGTAGAGAGCGTTAAAGGTGTGGAAGAATTCCTCCTGAGTGCGCTCTTTCCCTGAGATGAATTGAATATCATCGATCAGGAGCACTTCAATATTTCGCATCCTTTTTTTGAATTCATCCATTTTGGCCTGTCGTAGGGCAAGGATGAGTTCATTAGTAAAAGCCTCTGAGGAGAGGTAAAGAATGGTTGCTTTCGGATTTTTTTTGAGGACCTCGTTACCAATGCTGTGAAGGAGGTGAGTTTTTCCGAGTCCGACTCCTCCGTAAATGAACAGGGGGTTATAGCTATTACCGGGGCTCTCAGCGACCCGAAGCGCAGCCGCATGGCAAAATTGGTTCGAGCTCCCGACAACGAAGTTATCGAAGGAGTATTTCGGATTTAACGATGAATTCGCACCACTCGAAAATGGGTCCACCGGGAAATGACCGGAGCTGCCCGGTGCGGAAAATTGATGGCCTGTCGAACCTTGAACGATACCCATCGTTTCGGCTACTGGGTCGGTCGAAGATGGACCTTCCCGCGGTCGGATAGGTGTTGCGTTCGAGCGGTCGAGATGTGGTTGCGTTCCTACTCCACCTCTTCCCTTTTGGGGCTGAGAAGGAATTTTTTCCACTGAGGATAGCTCATGAACGACGAAGTTAAGTTGAATATCCGCACCGGGGAGTATGTCTGCGAGAATATTAAGTAGCCTCTCCCGAAAGTGCTTATCAAGCTGAGAACAAATAAATCGGTTTGGGGCCCCTATGGAGAGGGAACCAGCTGATGGCCTCTCGTCCTCAAGCTTCTTTGCGACCAGAGTGAGTGGCTCGAAATATGCTGAAAAAATCTGGGGGTCAATCTCCTGGCTCAAACGCAGAAGGCAAAGATCCCACGCCTCTTGAGGCGATAAGGATGAGGCAGTGGGGGCAACATCGGCGAGGGGGGTAAGCATCGGAACTCTGTAACCTGAATCTTAATAAAACGGCGAGCTAAAATCGCCATGACTTCGACAGAAACAAATCTTGTTTTGACTAACTGCGCCTCGAGTCACCAGGATAAATCACAACAGGTTACCGCCACTGAAGGACAAGACGAGAAGAATAAATCTACGACTAAGACCGCCCGAAAATTATTTTAGAGAAAGAGAAATAAATTGCATCAAAAAAACCGTACCGAGCATCGGGCTCGTAAGGCAGCACGTTATAGTAGGAAAAAGAGGGTTTACAATAAGAAGAAAATAAAAAAACGAGAAAAAAAATATCTCCGGTAATATCAACAGTTTCGGCGTGTAGATAACCGAGTTATTACAAGTTAATTGAAGCAAAAAAGTAATTTTTTTCCGAAAAAATATTTCCACATATTTTTTCGAGGAGTCTTTTTTGCGGAATGGAAAATAACGATGTGCTCTCTTGGTTGAGTTTGTTTTTTTTATTCTGAGGCTTTCAGGCTTTGATTTCAGATGGCTGCGTTTCATCACGCAGCACAATCGCGTACTTCGGGGTATTTTCGGAAGAAAATCTAATTTCTGGGCAGATCCGTTTGATTTTTAGGGGAAACTCCCGTAAAAAGGGAGCCGTCTTTCATTCAGAGGCCTGTGACCATGTCTGATGCCACCTTTTTATCGCCCTTTATTGAGGACCCAAACGTCCAGAAGCTGGTCGTAGGGGGGGCTATTGGATGTGCTCTTCTCGGCATGGGCAGCTATGTTCGGCGACGGCTCGGTTCAGGGTCCCAGCGGAGCGACCATGTGATACCCGACGAGAGGCCGACCCTCGTGGGGGTGCTTGACGTCGTGGTTGAGGGGCTGGTCTCATTGAGTGATTCCGTCCTTGGGAAGCAGGGACGCAAGTTTATTCCCTTTACCGGATCGGTATTTTTGTTTATCCTCCTCGCCAATTTGGTGGGTCTCATCCCCGGAATGCCGGTGGTTACGACGACAGTGTGGATAAACGTGGGTATATCCTTCGCTGTTTTCCTTTACTTTAACTATCAGGGCATCCGAGAACAGGGACTGGTTCCTTACATCAAGCACTTTGCGGGGCCGGTCTGGTGGCTCGCGTGGTTCATATTTCCCGTCGAGCTGGTAAGCATCACCCTGAGAATTTTAACACTGAATCTGCGACTATATTGGAATATCACCGCAGATCACATGGTTCTACACAGTTTGACAGATCTCTTTAAAGTGCTTGCAGCGCCAGTTTTTCTGCTCGGCACCTTCGTCTGCTTCATGCAGGCCTTTATATTCACAATCCTGACGATGCTTTATCTTCTCTTTGCAACGGAGCACGAGCATCATGGGGATGAGGCCCACTGAGGGGCTGTGTTTGTTTGGGCTTTTTAGATGAAGAAAAGGGAAAAAACTGAGGTACCGGGGCACAGAGGTGCCTGAAAAGGGTTGAACCTCGGGAGATTATGGTCTGAAAAGAGCGAGGGGCTGTCTATTTTTGGAAAGGGCTCTCGTTAGAATTGGAAATAACACTCAGAACAAACATGGGAGATATCTGATGAGTGCTCGTGCAACATGTATCGCGTTGGCCCTTGCTATCGCTTCGGTTCCTAATATCGCTCTTGCACAGGAGGGTGCGTCCTCCGGTGGTTCGTTGGTGGGCCTCGCTGCCGGTCTCGTCGTCGGGATCGCTGCATTGGGGGGAACTTTGGCCCAAGGTAAGGCGGTTTCCTCGAGTGTCGAGGCGATCGGTCGGAATCCAGGGGCGGCTGGAGAGTTAAAAACGCCGATGATTCTCGGATTAGTTTTTATTGAGACCTTGGTTATCTTCTCGTTCGTGGTTGCTCTCCAGCTTATCGGCAAGATCTAATTGTCGAACCGTCGCGGGCAGCCTCAAGCGGTGAATGCCGAGATGGTCCGTGGAGAGGATTGAGCCGTTGCCTCGTCAAAAAAAAGGGGGTGGAGCAAAGAAGTTTGCTTCACCCCCTTTTTTGATGCGCTTAAAAGCTCAAGCTTTGTTAGGAGAGGGGTGCACCCCTCGGCGCACAAATCGGCCACACAAAGAGGGTTATTTAGCGGCTTTATCGCGCTAGTCTGCAATCTGCTCGAGGTATCGCTCAGCTTCAATAGCGGCCATGCAGCCACTTCCTGCAGCGGTAATTGCTTGTCGGAAGACGTGGTCCTGGACATCCCCACACACAAAAACCCCGGGCACTGATGTCGTTGCTGAGTTTGGGTTTGGGACGATGTACCCGTTTTCATCAAGAGGTAGCGAATCGCGGAACAGACCACTATTGGGGATATGCCCGATCGCGACAAATAGCGCGGCGCACGGCAGGGTCGAAAGGTCGCCACTTTTGGTGTTCTTCAACGTGAGAGCCGTTACCCCTTGAGGTCGTTGACCCTGAACTTCGGTAACGACGGTGTTCCACAGAACTTCGATTTTTGGATTTTTGAGAACCCGCTCTTGCATGATCTTTGATGCGCGAAGCTCGTCACGGCGGTGAATGAGATATACTTTGCTAGCGAAGCGGGTGAGGAAGTTTGCCTCCTCGCAGGCACTATCGCCTCCTCCTGAAACAGCGATGATTTCGTCGCGGAAAAACGCTCCGTCGCAAGTGGCGCACGTCGAGACACCAAATCCAGTGAGCTCCTTTTCTCCAGGGATGCCGAGGGATCGCGGGGTTGCCCCCGTCGCGATGATGAGAGCATCGCAGGTCAAGGTACGTTGCGGAGTAGTAAGCGTGAAGGGTCGATGAGCGAGATCCACCTCGGTCACCAGCTCTTGGCGAATGGTAGCCCCGAATCGAGTCGCCTGCTTTTCCATGAGGGCCATTAATTCGGGGCCCTGAACACCCTCGGGGAAGCCCGGAAAGTTTTCAACCTCTGTCGTGGTGGTGAGTTGACCACCAGGGAGGGGGCCGTGCATCAACACGGGGGCGAGGTTGGCTCTTCCCGCGTAAATTGCTGCGGTAAGACCTGCGGGACCAGAGCCGATGATAGCGACAGCGGTGTGTTCACGATCAGCCATGAAAGTTCTCCTCCGATAAGTGGTGTATTTCGCCACGATATCGTACTAACGAGGAGGGAGGCAAATGGCGATTGGTAAGCGTTCCCCCAGTTTGAATTGATTGAGAGATTGTTTCTGGGCCCTGTGGCGTTTACGATCGTGAGGGGCTATTGGGATTACAGTGGACCGAGGAGATGCTATGGAATCGATTGAGGGTGGGACGCAAGAGGATTGCCCGAAGATAGCGCGATCCGTCACAAAGGTTTTTATCGCTAATCGCGGGGAGATAGCACTACGGATCCTTCGAGCGTGCGAGCGGCTCGGTATCGGTGCGGTATGCGCTGTTTCAGAGGCGGATAAAAATTCTCTTGTTGCCCGGACCTCACCAGAGGTCGCGTTTCTGGGCGAGGCTCCCGCTCGAGACTCGTACCTTAATGTTGAAAAGATTATTGCCGCCTCAGTTAGTCACGGATGTGATGCGCTCCACCCAGGTTATGGGTTTCTCTCGGAAAATGCGCAGTTCGCGAGGGCGGTTATCGATGCGGGGCTCACCTTTATTGGCCCCGATCCCGAGATGATTGAGCTGCTTGGTGATAAGGTCGCTGCCCGCGAGCGGGTTGCACAGTACGGAGTGCCGTTTACTCGGGGTTCGGTGGGTGGTCTCTCCGACGCCGAGCTTGTTGCTGCTGCTGATGAGATTGGATATCCGGTGATGGTGAAGGCGGCGGCGGGAGGTGGAGGGCGTGGTATGCGCGTTGTTCGTTCGCGTAACCAGATGATTGAGGAGCTTCCGCGGGCACGCGCTGAGGCGAGGAAATTCTTTGGCTCGGAGGAACTTTATTTTGAGCAATTTATTGAGCATCCGCGCCACGTTGAGGTTCAGATTATGGGGGACAGGTTTGGTACTATCCTTCACTTTGGAACGAGAGATTGCTCCTCCCAGCGTCGCAATCAGAAAGTAATAGAGGAGGCACCAGCTCCTTTCCTTGCGGATGATCTTCGGGAGCGAATACACGTCGCAGCGGTGAATGTCGCGCGGTCGGTAGGATACCACAACGCAGGAACGGTTGAGTTCATGGTTAAGGGAGAAGCTTTCTACTTCCTCGAGATGAACACTCGGATACAGGTTGAGCATCCGGCGACTGAGATGGTAACGGGACACGATCTCGTTGAGATGCAGATTCGGGTTGCCCGAGGTGAGACTTTGCCGTTGTCGCAGAACGATATTCAGGTGAGGGGACACGCGATCGAACTTCGGTTATATGCCGAGGATCCGGCCACTGATTTTATGCCCTCAATTGGTACAATATCAGAACTCTCCCTTCCCTTGCCTCGCCACGGCTCCTGTCGCATTGAACAGGGATTTGAGCGGGGAGATACGATCTCGAGGCATTATGATGCAATGCTCGCAAAGATTATCGTGTGGGGAGGTGACAGAGAGGATGCGCTTAGCCGAGCCAGGGAGGCTGTGTCACATACTAAGGTATCTGGGGTGAAAACGAATCTCGATTTCCTTGGGTGGTTGCTGCGGGATACGCCACTGAGGCTTCATCCACTCGACATCCAGTGGATAGGGGAGCACCTGACCGCCGATCAGCTCTCGCGCTACGAACGAACTTTGTCTCGTGATCCTGCGCACACGGTCATTGGACCAGTTGGAGAGTATCAGGAGCGGTGTGTTGTTCCTCATCCCCGGGGGGGGAAGGTGGAGCTCGTGATAACGCATCGCCGAGATGGCACCTTTGTTGCGGAGCCGCTGCTTGGTCATGGTGACGGCGAACAGATGGATCGCGCACCGCGCTCAATGTGGCGGTGGTCAAATGACAGGGCCGCGGCTATCGCCTCAGTGTGCGATGAGGTGATACCCTCACTTCACGATTATCACATGTAACAGGAGGTACCGATGGCTTCTTTTGGAGAGTCTCTCCATCTTCGCGAGGTTCTTGCGCGCTTTTCAGAGGGCCCTCGAACGGGCGTTTTTACCGATGGGAGTTCGGTGCCCAATCCGGGACCGGGAGGGTGGGGGTTTGTACATGTGATCGAGGGGGAGATTATCGACCAAAAATGCGGTCACGACCCCGCGACGACTAATAACCGGATGGAGCTAACCGCCCTTATCGAGGCGTACAGGCACCTTCCTCCAACAGCCGAGATCACGATGCATTCTGACAGTAATCTCTGTGTTCAGACTGTCAATCAGTGGGCAGCATCTTGGGAGCGGCAGGGATGGAAACGAAAAACGGGGCCGATAGCGAATCTTGAACTGGTAAAAGAGCTTTACGAGGAGCATAAGCGACACCCGAGGGTTCGGCTCGTATGGATTAAGGCTCATAATGGATGGTTATGGAACGAATACGCTGACGCACTGTCGACGTCGTGGTTGCGGGGAGCTTTGTAGGGGGGGGCTCGTGTGAATAATCGGTTCGAGTTAATCGAAAGAGATTTGTCCGAGGGAGATGTTTCCACTGAGGGTGATATGGTGGAGTTTCGGGAACGGGTATGGCGGTTCGCCACCTCAGGAGGTCGTCGCGATTTTGCCTGGCGACGGACAACCGATCCGTACGAGATTCTTGTCTCAGAGATTATGTTGCAACAAACGCAGACTAGTCGCGTTGAGGGTTATTTCGACAGATTCATAAGAGCCTTCCCAAGCTTTGAAGCGCTTGCCGTCGCGTCTCGGATTGACCTCCTTTCCCATTGGCAGGGTCTTGGTTACAACCGTCGCGCTATATTCCTTCAGCAGTGCTGCGCCGATATTCTCGAAAAGCATGAGGGGAGGATGCCCGCCGAGGAAAAAATTCTCTGCTCTTTGCCTGGTATTGGCTCCTACACGGCAGCAGCTCTGAGAGTCTTTGTCTTTGATCTGCCGGCGGTGGTGATTGAGACAAATATCAGGGCAGTTTTTATTGAGGAGTTTTTTAGGAATGCAACTAAGGTATCCGATCATGAGCTGCATCCTCTTGTCGCCAAGGCGTGCGATGTGAGGTCACCCCGTGAGTGGTACTACGCGCTGATGGATCTAGGTGCATCTCTCAAGCGAACTAATCCCCGACTGACGGGGAAAAGCCGAGCCTATCTGCGGCAGAGCCGCTTCAAAGGTTCGGTGCGCCAGGTGCGTGGAGCGATTGTCCGAGAGATGGTCCGAGGCGAGGGAGGACCACGACGAATAGACCGATTGTTTGATGCTGCAAGGACGGATATCGGGGAGCTTGAGCGCGAGCGCTTTGAGCGGGCTTTGATGAGTTTGGTCAAGGACGAATTCGTCTTGGTGGCGGGTGGAGAGGTGATTTTGTGCGGCGATAGGTAACGGGGAAGGTGACTCTCTCAATCTGACGAAGGGTGCTGACCAGCGGCTAAAAAACAAGCCCCTCCCGAATCTTCCTCTCGGGTCTGCTCACCCTCTCTCGAACTTTAACGGCTGCTCCAGGATGAGCCGCGACCTTTTTGCCCTCGTGCCTGAGGTTTGCCCCCATCCCGCTGCCCCACTCTCTCGCCGTCATTCGTCGCGCTCCTTCGTACTCCCGCAGTATTGATCGTGCGTACGAGATAGGCCCCCGCGGGATTGCTCTTCCCTTTTTGATTGCTCGTTGCAGATTACCGGGCCCCCAGTTGTACGCGATGAGGACGTGGTAGAGATTGTGGGGGAATTGGTGGAGGAGGTATCGCAGGTAGCGGATGCCGAGTTTTATGTTGTACGCAGGGGAACACAATTTTTTTGTCCCCCCCCACGGAGTTCGGTGCATCGTGCAGACGAATTGGCCGGTGGAGGGCAGAAGCTGCATTAGTCCGACTGCACCAGCAGAGGATACAACCGCTCGGCGAAACCCACTTTCGTGTTTCACAACTGTTGCCACAAAAGCAGGATCAACGGCGTGATTGGTCGACTCATTTACGATTGCTTCAGTAAGAGTGTGGCTCTCAGATTCGCCTAGCTTTTGTCTGGTTGCTCTCCGAAGAATAGTAGCGACAAGCTTAAACTCATTCTGAGAAGCCCCCCCGCGATAGGAGAAGACGCCGTGTGGATCGGAGGGTACCTCATCAAGATTGATATCCTCTCCTCCATCGGATGACCATTCGACACGGTTCGACCATCGGGAAAAAAGAGATGTTTCTCGCGATGAAAAAAAGGACCAATAAAGGACCGCATACAAGGCGATTGCGAGATGGATGCCCATGGTTATGAATCGGGTGAGGCGATAGCCGGAGTCTATGATCGTGTCGGTCATTACCCCAACCCCGTGAGCAAGCGCGTGGAAGGGGGTTCGGTATTGCGGACCAATAACAGCGCGATACAGCTGAACCATCGTCGCCCACGGGCGCCGTAGTTGAGGTTGTTTGACAAACTGTAAAGACTGCCCCGGAATTTCCCGAAATCTGCGCTCGCGCGGGAACGCTTCTTTCTTCTGGCCGAGCGTTCGTTTCCTGACGGGCTGAACCATAGGGTCTTTGCGAGGGTGCAGTGTTGTGGGAAGGACATAGGAATCGTAGCAACACCCGGTGGCTGGGCCAAGAGAGAGGTTTGGGCGTTTTTCGCATACTTGTCGGGATATGGTACAATCCTCAGTAAATTTAAGCCCGAAAGTTCATCGGCACGATTTCCATTTCATTGCAGGATAGTTGCGTCATGGCGGAGTTACCGATCGTCGTTATTATTGGAGGAGGTCACGCAGGGGTAGAGGCTGCCGCGGCGGCTGCACGAATCGGTGCGCGTGCGTTGTTGATATCGTTGAACCCTGCGGGAATTGGTCAGATGTCGTGTAATCCTGCTATCGGTGGGGTTGGAAAGGGCCATTTGGTGAAGGAGGTTGATGCGTGCGGCGGTTTGATGGGTCGGGCGATTGATGACACGGGTATTCAGTTTAGAACATTAAATGCGAGTAAAGGTCCAGCGGTGCGGGCATCGCGGGCGCAGGCGGATCGCGATCTCTACAAGGCGCGGATTCAGGAGCTTGTGGCGGCTCAGGAACGGCTCGAGGTGGTTGTTGGTGAGGCGGTTGCAATTCAGGAGGAGCAGGGGCGGGTTGTCGGAGTGACGCTGCGTGACGGGACGGTGATTCAAAGCGATGCCGTGGTGGTTACCTCGGGGACCTTCCTTCGGGGAGTTATGCACACGGGTGCCCGCCAGGTCGCGGGGGGCCGGGTGGGGGAAGCTGCGGTTGAGGGGTTGAGTGAGAGCTTGAAGTCGCTCGGTTTCTTGCTGGGTAGGCTCAAAACAGGTACTCCACCCCGTATTGCCCGGGATTCGATAGATTATGGGCGGCTTCAAGAGCAGCCGGGCGAGGTGGATCCGACCCCCTTCTCGATGATGTCCGGGCCGATTACCCGCCCTCAAATATCGTGCTGGCTCACCGAAACAAATGAGAGAATGCACGAGCTGATACGCTCGAAGCGGGAAGAGAGCCCTCTTTTCAATGGACAGATAACCTCAGGGGGGCCGCGGTACTGCCCATCGATTGAGGATAAGGTATTCCGTTTCCCGGAACGGCTCTCGCACACGGTATTCCTTGAGCCTGAGGGGTTCACCTCGGGGATTGTGTACCCGAATGGAATATCGACGAGCCTTCCTGAGGAGGTACAGCTTCTTTTCGTCCGAGCAATTCGGGGGCTTGAACATGCACAGATTTTAGTGCCGGGGTATGCCGTTGAGTACGATTTTATCGATCCTCGGTGTTTGGCTCCGACATTGGAAACCAAAGGGGTTCGGGGGTTGTTTCTCGCGGGTCAGATAAACGGAACTTCCGGATACGAGGAGGCAGCTGCTCAAGGGCTGATTGCCGGGGCCAACGCCGCGCTCGCGGCCCTCGGTCGCGCTCCGTTTACGATTTCTCGTGCCGAGGGGTATATCGGGGTGATGATCGATGATCTTACCTCGCGTGGGGTGGATGAGCCCTATCGGATGTTCACGTCGCGGGCAGAGTATCGTCTCCTCCTGCGGGAGGATAACGCATCGAGTCGATTATGCGCGAAGGCGCGAGAGGCGGGGCTGCTTGGAGATGACCAGTGGTATCTCCATCGGGAGCGGGAAGAGCAACGGGTTGCGGTCCATCGCTGGACCAGTGAATATCGGATTAAGCCGACCGAAGAGATAAATGGCTGGCTTCGCTCGCGCGGAAGTGCCGAGCTTCGGGATGGGATGCTCGTTGCGGATATCGTCCGTCGGCCCGAGATGCGGCTCAGAGACCTCCTGTCGGTCGTCGATGGTCCCTTACAGCTACGGCGTGAAGTAGTCGACTCTGTCGAGGTTGACCTTAAGTTTAAGGGGTATCTTGAGCGACAGGAGGAAGAAATTGAGCGACTCAAGCGAGACGAAGAGGTCGCGATTCCCTTTGATTTTCCCTATGACACGATTACGAGCCTCCGCACTGAGGCGAGAGAAAAGTTTAAACTCCATCGTCCCCACTCGCTCGGTCAGGCTCTCAGAATACCAGGAATCCCCCCGAGTGCTGTCGCGATCCTTTCGGTGCATCTGAAACGGTATCGGGAAGGCGCAGTCGGATAGCCCGTGGTAGATGAATCAGATCTCCCGCAAGTCCGTTTTTGTGCGGGCGACCCTCCGCTTGAGAAGCCCCCCATATTTTGCAATCGTACATCGGCGGGGGAGATGTGGGTGCTCAATTTGGGTTAGCAGGATGGTGAAAGATGACTTCGTGTCGCGCACTTTGATAGTTTGACGGCAACTTCGTCAGACCTTTAAAATGCTCGCGTCAGAACGAATGTTACCCTCTGTTAGGCGAGTCCAAGAACCAGCTGGATCGGTCTCCCCTCAATTACCACTGTTTTCTCCATCTTGGCATTCTGCACCTCAGCAACCACCTCTCTGCAGAGCGTTTCAGCCATCACGTAATCTCGGTGAGCATCGAGAATTTCGGTTGCACCTGTTATCGCGAGGATTATCCGATCGGCGATGTGAAGGTCTGCTTCCTTGCGGAGATCCTGAATCTCTCGAACGAGATCGCGAGCCTGTCCTTCAAGGGTTAGCGCGGAGGTCAGGGCGGTATCGAGTGCAACAACAAAACCGCTCCCTGCTTGCACGGCAAGTCCTGGCTTTCCAGCGAATCCTACCTCGACCTCGCAGGGTGTAAGCTCGACATCACCAACCTGAATCGTGTTTTCGCCGATAACGGTAAAGTCGCCTATGCGCACTTTTTGAATGACCTCCTGCACCCGAGCTCCGAGACGGGGACCAACAACTCGCGCATTGACCTTTGCGGTCAACGTCGCAATCGAGGAGGAGTCCTCAAGGAATTCGACCGATTTTACATTGAGTTCGCCACAAAGGACGGGAATGTATCGCTCTAGGTTAGAGGATATCTTTTCACGAACCGCGATCTTCGCGGCGGCGAGGGGAAGTCGCACCCTCAGTTTTTCCCGCGCTCGTACCGAAAGCCCTGCGGATACCATCGCTCTCACGATGTTGACCTCTCTCGATAGAATGTCATCGATGAGCTCGTTCCTCACAGCTGGCCAATTTCTCAGATGAACACTTTCGCTGAATCCGAGCCGCTCCCAGACAAGCTCCGCGATAAATGGGCAGAGGGGGGCCAGTAGCTGAGAGACCGTACTGAGGACGTCGTACACCGTTGCGTAGAAGGACATTTTCTCCGGTGAGCGGGGATCTTCTGACCAAACCCGCTCTCTACTTCTTCGGATGTACCAGTTATTGAGGGTATCGAGGAATGGTCCAAAAAGCCGCATCGCATCGTTCATTTCGTACTGCTCGAGGTGAAGTGTCACGGCCCGCTTCAGTATCTCTCCCTCTGAGAGGATAAATCGATCAAGCTCGGCGAGCTCTTTACCGGAAAGCCCAAGCTCCTCTGGCTTAACAGCATCGATTTCGGCGTATGATGTGAAGAACGATAGCGCATTCCAAAGTGGAAGCATGATCAGTTTGACCATCCCCTCAACGCCATCGTCGCGGAATGAAAGATCTTCGATGCCGACAGCGGGAGAGGAGAGAAGGTAGGCGCGAAGCGCATCTGCGCCGTGCCGATCCATGATTTGGTAAGGGTCGGTGTAGTTTTTTAAACTCTTCGACATCTTCTTTCCGTCAGCAGCGAGCAGGGTTCCGTGAACCATGCAGTGCTTGAAAGCAGGTCGGTCAAAAATAGCTGTCGATAGGACATGAAGGTAGTAGAACCAGGTGCGGATCTGCCCCGTGTACTCGACGATAAAGTCTGCGGGGAAGTGGGATCGGAAGTGCTCCTCGTTCTCAAAGGGATAGTGGAATTGACCGTACGGCATCGAACCTGATTCAAACCAGCAGTCGAGCACCTCTGGAACCCGCTTAAGGGTTTTGCCACAAGAGCATGGGATGATTACCTCGTCGAGGAACTCCTTGTGCAGGTCGGGGAGCGAGACGCCGGCATCCCGCTCAAGCTCGGATACCGAACCGTAGACCCGTTGAGAGCCACAGCCCCCACACTCCCACACCGGAATTGGGGTCGCCCAGAAACGGTTTCGCGAGAGGTTCCAATCTCGCGCATTTTTGAGCCAGTTGCCGAAACGGCCATGCTTGACTCCCGCTGGGTGCCAAGTGATCTCCTCGTTCGTTTCAATGAGCCGATCCCGAATCTCCTCAACCTTGAGGTACCAGGCATCGAGTGCCCGATATATGAGCGGGGTACGGCACCGCCAGCAGTGAGGATAGTTGTGTTCGATCGTTTCATCGCGGATGACCCTCCCCTTCTCTTTGAGAAACTTGATGATCGTCGGGTTTGCATCGTGCACATTGAGGCTGACAAAATCGGTCACCTCTGGAGTAAAACATCCATTCGAGTCGACCGGATTCTGTACCTCGATCTCGGCAGCGCGCGAGGCCCAATAGTCGTCCTCTCCAAAGGCGGGTGCGATATGCACAATGCCGGTTCCGTCCTCGGTCGATACGAAGTCTGCTGGAATGAGCCGGAATGCGTTTTTGGTCCCGGCGAAATACGGGAGGAGCGGTTCGTAGAAAACCCCCTTTTCAGCCAGCTCTGCGCCGGTGAAGGTTGCTACGATTGGGGGATTCTCCCCTAGCTCTTTCGCGTAGCGACCAAGTGCACTTTTCGCAAGGAGCATTCGACCTAGAGAGGTTTCAGCAATAACGTACTCAATCGTTGGGCCAACAGCGAGGGCAAGATTCGAGGGTAGTGTCCACGGGGTCGTCGTCCACGCGAGAGCGGAAACTCCCTCAAGCGCGGAACCCTCTGCGGGGGTATTGAGCCGGAAAGTGACGGTTATCGCGCGATCCTGTTTGGGTCGGGTCGCGTCATCGACACGAATCTCCGAGATCGAGAGAGGAGTTTCACACCGATAACAATAGGGTGACACTCGATAATCTTTGTATATCAGCCCCTTTCGATGTGCCTCTCCAAAAGCCCAGATCACCGATTCCATAAATGAGCGATCAAGGGTGCGGTAGGGGTGCTCCATATCAACCCACCGACCGAGTCGATTGATATATCGCTTCCACGCTTCGTTGAAATCGCTCACGATGCGACGACACTCCGCATTAAACGCAGCGACTCCAAGCGTGCGCTCTATCTCACTCTTATCCTTGAGGCCAAGATTCTTCTCGGCGATGGTTTCAATCGGGAGGCCATGACAATCCCATCCCCAGGTTCGGGGAACAGAAAATCCTCGCATCGTCCAGAAACGACCGACGACATCTTTGAGTATGGAAACGAAGATAGTTCCATGATGGGGGCTGCCAGTCGGAAAAGGGGGACCATCATAGAACACATATTCAGGAGATCCGGCCCGCTGGGACATCGACCGTTGAAATGTCCCCTCTTGCTCCCAACGATTGACGATACCGTTTTCCAATTCGGGGAGGTTCGGGCGAGTTTCAACTTTACGGAGGGGTTTGCTGGCGGGGAAGGGATGGCCTGTCATCGGGGTCCTGCAGTGTTGCTGGGGAGGGAGTTCGGTCGGCAAAGTGTTTCGGTAATCGTGAGAGGATATGATGCCAAATGGAGGGGGGGCGAGCAAACCGGGGGGGTGTTGAAAATTATCGGGGTGAATAGTTACGGTGGAAGGATGAGGGGGTGCTTTCGGGTGCTCCGAGCGTGATCCTCAAGCCCCCCCCGGGCTGGCACCTCAAAAGTTGTATTTATTGACAGAAACAAATAGGTTACTGTCCCCCTGTAGGGGATGAATGAAGGTAGTATCGCGTCAGTGGTTGCCGAGTGGGGCCTCTTGGAGCCTCGTACTTGTGGGCTCAGCAGCGCCTGAGATAGCGCGCTTTAGCGCAGAATGGACGCGGATTACACGGCCGTGGCCTGGGAGAGTATCTGATGTCAAAATCATTAATTATCGTCGAGTCGCCGACAAAGGCAAAGACGATAGGAAAGTTTTTGGGTAAAGGCTTTGTTGTCAAAGCGTCGTTTGGTCATGTTCGGGACCTTCCGAATAGCGCCTCAGAGATTCCAGCGCGGATAAAGAAAGAGCCGTGGGCTAAGCTCGGTATCAACGTCGATGAGGATTTTAAGCCCCTCTATATAGTTCCTGCGGACAAAAAGAAGCATGTCAGCGAGCTTCAAAAAGCCCTCGATGAGGCTAACGAAGTATATCTGGCGACCGACGAAGACCGTGAGGGAGAGTCGATAAGCTGGCATCTACTCGACGTATTGAAGCCGAAGGTGCCGGTGAAGCGGCTTGTATTTCATGAGATCACGGAATCAGCGATTGGCGAGGCTCTCCGATCCCCCCGAGCGATAGATGAAAATCTCGTGAAGGCGCAAGAAACCCGTCGGGTGATTGACAGGCTTTTTGGCTATCTCGTCAGTCCCATCTTGTGGAAGAAGATGAAACCCCGATTGAGTGCAGGGCGGGTTCAAAGCGTCGCCCTGAGACTCCTTGTCGAGCGGGAGCGGGAGCGGATGCAGTTTCGGTCGGCGGCGTATTGGGGAATTTCGGGGCTTTTTGGCGCAAAGGCGGGAAAATTCGAGGCCGACCTCTCGCACGTTGATGGCAAGAGGGTGGCGGAGGGGAGAGATTTTGATCCGAAAACGGGAAAGCTCTCCGATCCGAATGCGGTGGTTTATCTCGATGAAGAGGGGGCTGCACGACTCAAGGCTGAGCTTCAGCGGGAAAGAGCGGTTGTGCGTAAGGTTGAGCAAAAGCCTTTTACCTCGCGACCCTATCCTCCATTTACGACAAGTACTCTGCAGCAGGAGGCGAGTCGTAAGCTCGGATTCTCGGTCCGTCGGACGATGCAAGTTGCTCAGACGTTATACGAGAATGGATTTATTACCTACATGAGAACCGATTCGACGAACCTCTCCGAGGAGGCGATATCGGCGGCGCGCTCGTTCATTCTTTCTGACTATGGCAAGCAGTTTTTGCCCGACTCACCCCGGCACTACAAGACCAAGGTGAAGAATGCACAGGAGGCACACGAGGCAATTCGGCCAGCGGGGTCCCGTTTTGAGTCGATCGACTCGGTCCGCGCGAAAATGGGTGCCGAGCCTGCAAAATTGTATGAACTCATCTGGAAGCGGATGGTCGCCTGTCAGATGAAAGATGCCGAGGGAACCCATGTGTCGGTTCAGGTAGTTCTCGGTCGAGGTCTTTTTCGGTCCTCGGGTAAGACTATCTCCTTCCCCGGATTCTTGCGGGCATACGTCGAGGGAAGTGACGATCCAGAGGCAGATCTCGCCGACAAGGAGCGAATGCTTCCACCTCTTGCGGAAGGGGATGTCCTTTCAACAGATAAGCTCGATGCGACAAGACACGAAACGAAAGCTCCCCCCCGCTTTACTGAGGGAAGTCTGATCAAAGAGCTCGAGCGGTTGGGGATCGGTCGCCCGAGCACGTGGGCGACGATAGTTGACGTCGTTCTCTCGCGCGATTACGCATTCAAACGCGGCCAGCAGCTTATTCCAACCTTCCTGGCGATGGCGGTGACCCGCTTGATGGAGCGTTTTTTTGAGGGGGTTGTCGATTACACCTACACTGCGGGGCTCGAGGAGGATCTTGATGCTATATCGCGCGGAGAGGCAGACAATATCTCCTATTTAAAAGATTTCTATGCGGGTGATAAACCGGGGCTGGATTCCCTGGTGAGGCATGGTGAGGAGGTTATCGATCCTCGCGATGTGTGCGGGATCGATATCGGCAAAGGTGAAGATGGTGGTGCCATCGAGGTTCGGATCGGACGGTACGGACCATTTCTGACCGACGGCACTCATCGATGCGCTCTTCCTGAGGGATTGGCTCCTGACGAGCTATCGAAGGAGAAGGCTGCTGAATTGCTTTCTGCCGCTGCTCACGGTCCTGAGAGTCTGGGCGATCACCCTACGTCTCATAAGCCTATTTATCTCAAAGCGGGCCGGTTTGGTCCCTACGTTCAGGAGGGAGTTGCAGAGGGTGAGGAAAAGCCAAAGATGGCATCGCTCCTGCCGGGAATGGTCCCTGCTGATGTGACCCTCGATATCGCGATCAAGCTTCTCTCATTGCCTCGCACTGTTGGTATTGATCCCGCCTCAGGAGGCGAGATTCAGGCGATGAATGGGCGTTTTGGTCCATATATCAAGTGTGGCTCAGAGTCCCGCTCGATTCCTTCCGGCTATTCCCTTCTTGATCTCTCTCTTCCCGAAGCGCTCGAGATACTCGCCCAGCCCAAGACAGGGGGAAGGCAGCGCGCAGCTCCAGCAGCACCGTTAAGAGAGCTCGGTGTTCACCCAGAAACGAAGAAACCGCTCGTCATCAAGAGTGGTCGTTACGGGCCGTATGTGACCGATGGCGATCTCAACGCATCGCTCCCCCGAGGAGCAGATCCTGCCGCATTTTCGGTTGAAGAGGCGGTGACCCTGCTCGCTGAGCGGGCGGCGAAGATCGAGCAGGACGGCGGCGTCAAGCGAAAAGCTCCTGCGAAAAGGAGCGCCAGTGCCTCAGGAGCGCCAAAGAAAAAGCCGGCCACCAAAGTTGCTGATCAGGGGGTGGATAAAGGAACAGGGAAGGGGAAGGTAGAGAAGAAAGCGACCAAAGCCTCCAAACCCACCCGCGCAGCTGCGAGTAGTTCAACGGCAAAGAAGAGGGACGTCGCAGGAGCTGGTAGCTCGGCGGTCAGCAAGAAGGTAAAGAGTGGCGCGAAATGAGAGGTGCTCCAGGAGTCGGGAAAAAACCTGACCGTGGTCTCTTCCATCGTACCTTGATACTGTTTCAATCGGGCTCAGGGCTGAGATCCTTTGGGGGTGGTTTGCCCTCCGATCGTAATTGTGAGACCGGGTACGGCTATCTCACCCGATACTATGCTCCGATTCGCAGTTTGTTGATTTGATTCCGTAGCCAATTTTTTTAAAGCAAGGATCGCGCTCAATGGACAAGCGTCTTTGCTAAGATTGAGGAAAAGCTCCTCAAGTGGTTTTCTGCAGGGCGTGCCGGCATCTGTTCTGTAAGCAATTCGCGATAAATTCTCGGCGAAAGATTCAGCGGTCTTTTCAATTCGAGGCGGGAGAATATCTTCAGCTCTGATCGTTTTGGCGGCTGTTATGTAGCTCTCCTTCATCATTTCAAAACCATCATTCGACCGAGCTTTTCTCAAGATTGTTGTTACTTCTTCGGGGGCTAGGATAATATTAATTTTTTGATGAGCTCGATCCCTTCCCGAAATTCTCTCAAGCAGGCTGGACGGTTGCAGGGAAAATTTTTCAGATTTTTTCAGAAGATCACAGTCTGGTCTCAGGGCACGGAGGAATCGAATCGCTTTTAGGGTATGCCATTCTCTGCGCCAGTGTTGGCTGAGAGAAATTTCGACACAAGCGCAGGTTTTCGGGGCGATATCGGAGCCATTTCCCCTCCGTGACTCGAGGGGAGTCACCGTTCCTGTTTTAACTCTCACTTCCCTCTTTCCACCGAGAATTCCCGAGACACGGTCCCACAATCTGTCTCGACGTTTTTCTGTCGGGGTTGTTGTCGTCGTCGATGTGCGCAATTCCCTATTCTCGGCGATTTGGACAGTCGCATCGCCCGGCAATCTGATCGAGATTTCTCCACTTGTCGAGAAACTCCCACTTTCGACTCTCGTGGGCTGAAGCGAGTTCATGCATTTCGTTGAAAATATCTTTCCGGAAAAAATCGACGAAAGCAGTTCTGAAAAGGCAGTCTCCGATTTCGGAATGTGTAATACGACGGAGCGATCTTTTGTCTCTTCAGCTTGTAAACCAGCGGATGCGTCAGGGGCATCATCCATCAAGACCTCGAGGATCCGCCTCAACGGTTTCGGAGATTTAATAGATTTCAGGTCGAAGAGCCGAGACACCCCTGACCCCACCTTTTTGAGGGGCTCAGGGATATTTATCCAAGGAGTCCGTACGCCAGCTCGGACCGATCCCTCGATACCTCCTCCGATGGTCGCGGTAACCCGAAGATCGGTATTGCTTTCGACCAGGATCGCCAGCTCAATTTTCCCTTTCGCCCCCCCTTCAATCCTCGCAAATGGAGTTACCGGTACGCCGAGAAGAGAGGAAGGCAATTCACCCTCAGAGTCTCCTTTGACATCAGCTTTGAATGTAAGTTTGACCTCGCTCCCCGGATTCAAGGCTGAGAGTTGGGAGGGTGATTTAAGGATTTCTCGAAGGGAGGTTTCTGCCTCAACAGGCTGGTTAGTGGCATTCTCCTGATTATCGGCGATCTTTATCGACGCGACGAGTTCGAGACCTTCTGGCAGTGGCGAATCTAAACCAAGGGCGGTGAGGATTTCTCGAGCATCCTTCGTCGAGAGCTCTATCTCTTGATGGGGACTCCCTGACGGTCGTCTGAGTGATGAAAAATCCTCTTTAATGGGTTGAGGATGATTTTGAGTGGGACTTGGGAGCGGTTGTCTTATCGGTCCAGGGCTAAGACCCACGCGAACTCCTTTCGAATAAGCCAGTAATTAATCCCCTTATTGTACCAGATGACCGGTTCTACTCAACCTTATTGATTATTTAAACCCGTATCCCCCAATTCCCTCCGGGTAAACCCATAATAAGATTGAGTACTAACGGATAGAGCGCGTAAAAAGCGCCCCCGGACTGTGTCGAGAATGGGCTCAGGGGACTCCTCGAGCCCATTCTCCGGCTTTTTAGAACCGAGACCACAGGTACTGATTTGTCACCTCATGGTGGAACAGTATCTCACTCGTTTTGACCAGCGTTCCGAGCTCCTTTGGTGAGCGCTCAGCTACGGCGAGCTTGCGATCGAGGTACTTCTCTTTGTTCTCTTGGCCGAGCACTTCGCCGATGAACTCGCTCTGCTTGAAGAGCCTGATCGCGTCGAAGATATTGCCGGGGAGGAAACGGGTCCTTGTTCGGCGGGATTCCGATGTGATCGCCTCAGTCATCGGCCCGTTGAGCCCGGTCTTTATCAGCGCGTAAAATGCGAGGTACGGATTTGCATCGGGTGCGACTGTTCGTACTTCGATTCGTGCGGATTTATCATTACCGAGGGGAATGCGGACCATTGAGGTGCGATCGACCGGTGATGATTTAATCTGGTTTGGCGCTTCGAAGTGAGGGTCAAGCCGTCGGTAGCTGTTGACGCTCGGGTTGAGAAGGAGGCAGAGGTCGTTGGCGCTGTTGAGGATTCTGTCGACAAAATCCCACGCGAACTTCGAGAGATTCTCCTCGCCGGTGGCGTCGTAGAAGATATTCTTTCCGTTCTTGCTGATCGACATGTTGGTGTGCATACCGCTCCCGTTTATGCCTGCAATCGGCTTCGGTAGAAAGCTCGCTGTGCACCCCATATTTGCGGCGACCTGACGGGCAACAAGTTTGTAAAGCTGCACTTGGTCGGCTGCAAGAAGGGCGTCGCAGTACGAGTAGTTCAGCTCGAACTGGGAAGGAGCAACTTCGGGGTGATCCTTCTCGTTTTCAAAGCCGAGCGACCGTTGTGCTTCGGCTAGTCTGTCGATGAAGAGCTTGAGGGTGTCGTTGGGGAGGGCATTGTAGTAGCCACCACTCGAAACGATGGTGAAACCGTCCTTGGAAACGTAACCCTGCTCGGCGTTCAGCCCTTGAAAGAGGAAGCCCTCAACCTCGACGGCGACGTTAACGGTCATCCCCTCCTTGCTCAGCTCCTCAGAATAGGCCTTGAGCTGTCCCCTCATGTCTGAGGTGTACGGCTTGCCTTCTTTGTCGAGAATGAGGCCGAAGACGATTACCTTTCCGGGACCGAAAACATCGCTGGGCAGCCAACGAAATGAACCCCAATCGATGCCGAGGCGAAGATCTGATTCGCTGACTACTGAAAAGCCACGAATCGAAGAGCCATCGAAGGTGAGGTTGTCGTGGGATTTGAGGAGGAACTTCTTGTCATAATCGAGCATGTGAAAGCGCCCCTCAAGGTCTGAGAAGCACACCGTGACCGCCTTTATCCGAGGCTCCTTCTCGAGTTCGCTGATGTAGAACTTTGCGAGCTCGGCATCGGATACCCGATTCTTCTGCTTTTCTTTCGCGGCGAGATTTTTCGATTCGAGCTCGTCGTAGGGAATTTCGAGGAAGTCGCGAAGGGGTTTGGAGGTGGCGGTCATAGAAGGAAACTCCTTATCACAAAAGTTACTAAACAAAAGTAAGTAAGGCGCAGGTAAATTTGGCGAGAATTAGGATAAAATGCTCACCAAATAGAACTATTTGTCGATATTTTATTCCGACAATCGAACGATATCCCATAAATTCCGAAAAAGATAGGGGTCTTTGATAGGCCCTCCGCGGCGAATGGGCCCAATCACCCCCCTTTTTTTACAACGTTGCGATGAACGCATCGGTCTCTGAGATTGAATTGTTCAGCTGCTCTATAAGGTGGCCGAGCCCCTCAATAATCTCCTGGGCTTCGCCGTGGAGGGCTCCGAGGGCCTGAGCATTGAGGTTGTGTTTTAGAAAAAGGACATATTCGTTGAATTGATTCAACACGGGCCGACACCTGTTGCGGGTCTCGGTAAGGGCAGTTTGCATCTGGCGGTAGCGGTCCTGAGCCTCAGCAAGCTGCTCAAGGCTTCGTTTGTGAAACTCTCGATTGCTCATCGATTCCGCCTCTTCACGCCATTCTGAGAAGAGGTCCATCGCAATTGTGTTAAGTTTAGTTATCCGGCCATCGAGGTCTTCGTACCGACGGGTGAGTCGTTTTTGGTGCCCTCTCAGTTCCTCGTAGACTGCTTGAAGTCGCGATGGAGGAACCTGATAGGTGGAGCGTAATTGGGTGAGGGCGTCCCGAAATCCTTGACTGGCCTCGCGCTGCTCATGACGAGCAGCGAGGACGTTATCCTTTAACAGGTCGCGTTTCTCTTTGCCGAGTTGTTCCCAGGTCGCGTAATAAACGGTCGTGCAACCCGTTAGCATAGTTGCGATGACCAAAAGAAGAGGCGTAATCAGCCCGGCGAAGCAAATTGGGCTCGTGCTCATGGAACGCTTGGATGCGGTGAGGGTGGTCACTGACGGCCTCCTTTAGGGATGGGAATAATCTCTCAGCCAAACCGCCTCTAGGGGGCGCAGCATTGTCAAAGTGATATCCCAATACCGGGCTGAGAGTCAAAATGGGCTATTCATCGGAAATAACCAACTCAATAGGCCAGTGCATTGAACTGCTCAGCCCTTCCTCTGGAGCCGAATCACGAACGAAAACGAGGGCTCCTTAAGCGAGGTTGTCCCCCTCACCGCTTAAGCGCAATCCCATACATGACCCGCCCAGATTCAGCATCAAGGAAGTTCAGGGTTGTTACGAGGGGGTGCGGAAGGAGTGGGGTTAATGAGGCGATAAATTTCTCACGGGCAAAATCCGGCATCGCTTCCATCGGGAATTTAGATAGCGATATCTCAACGATCTTGTCCTCCTCGCGATAGGTTAATCCGACGACCTTGGGGCCCGCGATTGGGTTTGCTCGAAGAGTCTGTTCAAGCCTCTCCAACCAGTTTCCCCCAAGAGAGGTTGAGGGGCTGCTCGTCGTCGGAGAGGATGTCTCAGGTGTTTGGGCCGGGGATGATGAGGAGGATGAATCTGGAGTGAGGAGTGATCCCAAAAATGCGCTAAACCTCTCCCGAGCCTCTGGAGACGGGGCCTGAGCGAGGGCTTGTTCCCCGACTGCCCGGGCTTTTTCGAGGTCTCCTTTCTGTGAAAGGGCTATCGAAAGGTAAGCGAGGGGTTGGAAAGCATTTGGCTGCTTTGAAACGACACTCTCGAGCTCTGCCACCGCCTCCTGCGAACGACCGAGAAAGGTGAGGGTGCTTGCGTGGCGAGAGCGCAGATCGAGGTCGTCAGGGTAGAGGGTAAGGTATCGCTCGTAGTAGCTGAGTGCCTTCTGAAACAACCGTTGATCGAAGCAGAGGTCTCCGAGGGCGCGGATTGCTGCTGCGTCATTTGGCTCAATGGTGAGGAGATAGCTGAAAATATCGAGGGCATCGAGTTGGAGCTCCCCCGATGATGGGTTCGAGGTGAGACGCTCGAGGATTGCGTTGCCGACCGCACTCCATGCCGCATGATCCTTTGGAGCAGACTGAGCGGCCTTTAACAGCTCCTGAAATTGCGTGTCCTGAGAGAGTGCTGCAGAGGAAAGTTCGGGAATTTCGCTTGTTCTGTCAAAATTGTGAGGGTTCTTCCCCATTGCTACTGAAGCGTTGGTTGATGGTGAGTCAGATGAAATCGTGCCCCGGGCGGCCGGTGGTTGACCATTCCCGTGAGCGCGCTGAATAGCAGCGGTCCCGTAGAAGCACATAACAGAGACGACAGCGGTTACCCCGAGGCTGGTGGCGGCCCATTTGATGCGGTTTCGTGGAGAGGGAGCTACGCTCACCCGAGCTCCGCACAAGCGACAGAAGTTATCGCCGATCTCATGATGAGCCTGGCATTGACGGCACTGGATAGATGTGGTGGTGGAGGCCGAGTTAATCACAGAATTTACCCAAGAAAGGAACCATTTTCGTCCAAATGGACAACGCAGGATAATATCGAGCTTTTAACCTCCTTTCAAATTGCCCTCTGGATTGATAGCTTTTTCTAAAGATACTCTCCTTCTGAGGCCTCATAGCCCTTTTTGAAAACCCTTTTCATCGGGAATAAAGCACTCAACGATTGAGTCAAAGAGTGCAAATCCCCGTGGGGTCATTGCAATTCGCGCATTCTCCCTGTCCCAGATCATCAACCCTTCTCGCTCAAATTGAGTCAGCTCCTTCACATAGCGTTCAGCAAGAGAGAAGCCAAAACGGAGCGGCCAGGTTGAGGCGTCTAGACCTTGCACCATACGGAGTCTGAGAAAAAATTGCTCGAATATCTGGCTCTCGAGGGTGAGTATCTCCTCCCAAGATTCCGCTTTGCCAAATGCGGAGGCGTGCTCCATATAGCTCGAGAATGGAGCAAGGTTAGACCATCGACGACCAAAGCTCGGCTGGCTCTGCTCCTGTGCCCCGCCCCAAAAGCTATGAGCCCCTGCACCGACCCCTAAATAATCTGCGCGGGTCCAATAGGCGATATTATGAAGAGCTTCGAATCCGGGGCGCGCATAGTTACTTATCTCGTACCGGATGAGCCCTGCTCTGGCGAGGACTGTTTCCGCAAGTTCCATCATCTCAACGGTTGCCTCGTCAGGAGGGAGCTTGAGAATGCCACGCTTAGAGGCCTGAAAAAACGGGGTTCCTGCCTCGATCGTGAGTCCGTAGAGAGAGAGGTGGTCGGTGCTCAGGTCGATGGCAGCGTTAAGATCTGATGCGAAGTCAGGGACCGTTTGTTCAGGTATACCGAACATAAGATCGATGCTGATATTCGAAAAGCCCGCCATTCTAGCGTCACCGACGGCGTTTCTGATCTGAGAGGATGAATGGTTGCGTCCGAGTTTCGGAAGGAGGTGGTTCTGGAATGTTTGTGCCCCGATACTGAGTCGATTTATGCCCATCTCCCGAATCGCGGCAAGCCACGGGAGCGAGGTGTCGTTGGGATTTGCTTCTAAAGAGACCTCGGCGTCTTCCTGGATCGAAAAGAGTTGTGAAATCGTTTGAAACAGTTCTGTGAGAGCTGAAGGAGAGAGAAGCGAAGGAGAGCCACCCCCGAGGAATATGGTGGCGATGGATCGCCCGTGCCACTCTGGCTGAGCAGCACGAAAATCAAGCTCCGCGCGGAGCGCCGCTACATAATCCCTTTCAGGTAATTTCGCACCCACGGCATACGTATTGAAGTCGCAATAGGGGCATTTGTGGGCACAGAAGGGGATGTGGATGTAGAGGGAGAAGGGCGCTTTTGAGATAGCCGCATGCGATTCCCCCCGGTTGAAGGGCCCTTTCTCTGGCACCGAATCGGTCAATCCCGACACTCCTCGATCTCCTCAACGATAATCGGACGATTCCTCGGTCGCGACATTCCCCGCAAACAACTCAAAGGGCTGTTGGGGCTAAGCTCAGCGTCTTGGGCGAGGTTGGTTACTTGGGGATCCAGCGGACTTTTTTGATTTTTCGCCTTCCCCGTCAACGTCGGCTCCGCCCGCATCGGCAAGGGTAGATTCATGTACTGTTTGGATCGCCCCTTCGCGACGACGACGTTTCTCTTCTTCCTGTTCGATCGCCTCAATAAGCGCAGCAGGATCGATTACCTCCTCAAAGAACAGTTTTCGACATACGCCTTCCCGAAGATTCGCCATGAGCTGCTGGAAGAGGATGAACCCCTCCTTTTGATATTCGTAGAGAGGGTTTTGTTGAGCATATCCCCGAAGTCCGATTCCATCGCGCAGCTCCTCCATATCCTGGATATGTTGATTCCAAAAATGGTCAAGCCCTTCAAGGAGTGTTCTCTGTTCTATGTCAGCATATGAGGGTATCTGCTGCTCAAACTGGATGCGAGGGGCATCTCCCGTTGCGAGTGACACAAGCCCGGCCAGCTTTTCCTCTTTTTGCCGGACCTGCTCATCGTAGAGGGTCCTGAGTGCCCCGTACACCCAATCGTACACAACCTGTTGTTCAAGTTGAATTGTATCACCACCTTCGAGCGGGTGATTTGTGATGAAGGTAAACCGCTCTCGCAAATTATTGAGATCCCACTCCATCGGTTTTTTATCAGCTGTGCATACTGCCATCACCAAATCTTCAGCGATATCCTCAAGCATTGAGTGAATCTCATCCCGAATGCCCTCACAAAGCAGAATTTTGTTGCGTAGAGTGTAAATGACTCGCCGTTGCTTGTTCATCACATCATCATACTCTGTGACATGTTTTCTGCTCTCAAAGTGCATGTCTTCAACGCGCTTTTGGGCAGTTTCAATAGAGCGGCTAATAAGGCCTCCCTCCATCGCCGTTCCCTCTTCCCACTGCATACGATTCATAATCGCCTGTATACGATCTCCTGCAAAGCGGAGCATGAGATCATCTTCTAGTGAAATATAGAAGCGAGATGCACCAGGATCTCCCTGCCGACCGGAGCGGCCTCTCAACTGATTATCAATTCGGCGTGATTCATGACGTTCGGTACCGATGATAAAGAGGCCACCTGCGGCAAGAACCTTCTCCTTTTCACTGGAGCAGATTTCGGAATACTTGGTGAAGGCAGCTTGATATCTTGAATCATCGCTTTCCTTGGTGCCCGCCTCTGCTGCGGCTAGGAACGAAGCATTACCTCCCAGGACGATGTCGGTACCCCGACCTGCCATATTGGTCGATATCGTGACGGATTTAAATCTTCCGGCCTGCGCCACGATTTCAGCTTCCCGTTCGTGATGTTTCGCGTTGAGCACATTGTGGGGTATCCCCTCCTCATGGAGCAGTCGGGAAAGTGCTTCGCTCTGATCGATACTCACGGTACCTACCAAAACCGGTTGGCCGGTTTGATATATTTCTTTAATATCGGCGACGACGGCATTGTACTTCTCCCTGCGAGAGCGATAGACAACATCAGAGAGATCCGATCGAGCCAGCGGTTTATTAGGAGGGACGACCACAACCTCAAGCCCGTAAATCGTCTTGAACTCGACCGCCTCGGTGTCTGCTGTCCCGGTCATGCCCGATAGTTTTGAGTACATCCGAAAGAAGTTCTGGAAGGTGATGCTGGCGAGAGTTATGTTCTCGCGCATGATCTTGAGCCCTTCTTTAGCTTCGACCGCTTGGTGCAGTCCATTTGACCAACGCCGACCCGGCATGAGTCGTCCCGTGAACTCATCAACAATAATTACCTGTCCCTCTCTGACGACATAATCGACATCTCGCTGCATAGTTGTGTGGGCTTTGAGCGCCTGATTGAGGTGGTGAAGGATATCGATATTATTGGGGTCGTACAGATTTTTTATCTCGAGAAGTCGCTCGCACGTCGCGATACCGATTTCGGTAAGAGACGGTGATTTGGAACGAAGTTCAACTTCGTAGTCTTTGCCAACCTGCAGTCGAGGGATGACAGTGTTAAGCTGATAGTAAAGATCGGTCGGGGACTCAGCGGGTCCTGATATTATTAGAGGTGTTCGTGCCTCATCAATGAGGATCGAATCGACCTCATCAACGATTGCGAAAAAGTGATCTCGCTGAAACTGATCGTCAGCTGAGAACTTCATGTTATCGCGAAGGTAATCGAAGCCAAATTCGTTATTTTGTCCGTACGTGATATCGGAGCGGTATGCCAGTTTTTTCGCCTGCTCGTCCATCCCTGAAAAGACAACACCGACCGAAAGGCCAAGGGCGCGATACACCCTTCCCATCCATTCGGCATCACGGCGAGCGAGGTAATCGTTGACAGTGACGATATGGACCCCCTTCCCCGCAAGCGCGTTCAGATAGGCAGGCAAGGTGGCCATTAAGGTTTTCCCCTCTCCCGTTTTCATCTCGGCGATCATCCCTCGATGGAGGACCATCCCTCCGATGAGCTGGACATCAAAATGACGCATCCCGAGCACTCGCTTAGCGGCTTCGCGAACAGCGGCGAACGCCTCAGGAAGAAGCTCATCAAGAGTACGACCCTCGGCGTATTGTGCGCGAAACTGGTCGGTCCTCGCCCGAAGCTCGTCATCGGAGAGGGCGGCAAAGCTTTCTTCGAGCCTGTTAATCTCCTGAACGATAGGTCGAAATGACTTCAGGACGCGGTCGTTGCGGGTGCCGAATACTTTGCGAGCGAGGTAGGTTAACATAAGGTAACAGTATGAGATGGCATGGATGATGAGATTTTAAGAGGAGAGGCGGTTGATGCATAGAGCGGTTAAGAGAGAGTCGTTGCTCCTCTCTGTAGAGGAAGCACCCGCCGAATCCATAAGAGGTCTTTTTCGGTAACCCCTCCCGCATCATGCGTTACAAGACGTATCGAGACCCGGTTATAGGAGTTGCTCCATTCAGGGTGGTGACCGAGTTGTTCGGAGATAAGCGCTGCTCCCGACATGAAGGCAAAGGCCGCGACAAAATCCGGGAAGATGAGTGAGCAAACGCAGGCCCCCTCATTTAATCGCCAACCGTCGCATCCCTGCAGGGCCTCCTCAATATCAGTGGGGGAAAGTGTGAGTGGGATAACTGACAAAGATCCAGCCCCTTCCTGAATTTCTAAAGTAGCTCCCTCCATACGATCCCTCTCAAGTTCAGCCTTTCAGCTCGCGCGGCTTTTCTCCATGCGGCCCCGGTATGGTAAAGGTAAAGTGGGGAACCGGCAAACAGGGAGGTACGGCGGAGAGTGTCTCGTCTCTGGGTGATCCACCCCCTCCCCGACTACTTCGGCGGCTCGCTCAGCGCCATAATATTCTTGATCTGCTTTACGACAAATGGCAGTTGATCCGCTACATGGTCCTTCATCCAGTGTGGATCGAGCCATTCGATTGGGTATACGGGGACGCCTTGCAGACGGAACTCGACATGGAGGTGGTCCCCTCCCGCGAGCCCTGTGGCACCTGAGCGACCTATCACCTGCCCTCGCTGCACCGAGTCACCTGTGCCGACCGATATTGAGGAGAGGTGCCCGTAAAGGGTCGCGAGCCCCATGCCGTGGTCGATGATCACGGTCTCGCCGTATATGCCGAGCATACCGGTGAAAAGAACAGCTCCGTTATTCGATGCCATGACCGGCGACATCGCGATGTGCGCTAGATCTATCCCTTGGTGTACAGACCGACCTGCTGCAAATCCGTTCAAAAAGTACGATCGCCGTTCTCCGTAGCTTGCAGTGGGTGCCGCCGCTAGGGGGCGGATAAACACCTGGTCCCAATATCGAGAGGGAGCGGTTTGCTTCAGAATGATCGCAAGCTTCTCTTCAAGAAACGCCCGGTAATCCTCGTTAACCTTTTTAAAGAGTGAAGCAAGCTCCTCATCTGATACCGTAGAAACATCAGCAGGCACTCCGATAGGCTTGCCAGATTCCTGTGCGAAAAGGGGAAGGAGCTCGGCGACCCGTCCCTCAAAGAAGGTTCGCGACATCTTCATATCCGCTGCGCGGAACGAGAAGTTTGCGATCACCTGAGGAAAAGGGAGAACAGCTTCGTTACTCGCCTTGTCCCGAATCACCACCTTCAGGCTGTCTCGTGCCCGATCAAAATCTTGCTCAATCGGGAAAAACGCGGCATACAGACCCGGAAACGCCCCCAGCTCAGGCGATAACGTCTCTGCCGGATACCCTGCGTATTCCCTTGTCCGCCAACGTACCCCGGCAAAGGCAGTATCGTTTGAGTGCACACGAAACACCACCAGAAGCGCCCCGCCGATCCGTCCGTTATGCTGGACCGTGAGCACCTCCCCCCTCGGCCGCTCAAAGTCGGTCCGCACCTTAAAAGTTTTGGTTGTTTTTGCGTTAGCAAATCCCTTTGAGAAGGCGACGACCTCTAGAGAAACCTCCTCGACCCGCATCTTCAGGGTGGTCGCAGGAGCAGTAATCTCGACCGTATCCTCGGCAATCCCCCACTCATCATACGATTTCTTCAACAATTCCCGAGGCCCCGACCCGTCATCGAGCCGAACAGCCACCTCATCAAGCCCCGTCCCGGATGGATCGCGTAGGTGAAGTCGCAGGTTGATCCCGGACCCGCCGATGAGAAGACTCTCCTCCGCTGGGACTTCACCCGAGCGGGTGAGGGCAGTAATTCGCAGTTCAGGCGGGGTGGGGTCAAAGAAGCGAATGAAGCGGTGGTCCTTGAACCGGAGGTAGCCGATGGTGAGAATGGCGATGAGGAGAACGAGGGCAAGGATGCGGCGCATGGTGGGGGTG
>OMIW01000084.1 GCA_900299205.1 Pseudomonadota bacterium | reverse complement strand
CCCCCACAGCTTGTCCCCCCCTTCGGAGCCGGTGACAACTCTCCCACAACGAACGACACGTGGAGGCTCTTTAGCTCAGAGGCGTAGAGGTATTTGCCGGAGGCCCACATCTATTCTAAGGATGACGGAGGTATTCTACGGATGACGGAGGACCATGACGTTACCAAACAAACTAAATATCACCAACCAGGTTGAGCTTGCCCGAGCTGAGGAGAAAATCAGTAAGCAGAGGGCTAAGCAGCTTTTTGAGAGCGGTGAGATTGATACGATTGAGGTGGGGACGTTTGCGGGATTAGCAAAAATTCATCAGATATTGTTCCAAGATATCTATGACCTTGCGGGCAAAATTCGTGAGGTGAATATCGCTAAGGGCGATTTCCGATTTGCACCATTGATGTATCTCGAGCAATCGTTGGCATATATCGATGGAATGTCTCAGAACAACTTCAATCAGATTGTCGAAAAATATGTTGAGATGAACATCGCTCACCCCTTCCGTGAAGGAAATGGTCGCACCACCCGGATCTGGCTCGATATACTTTTGAAGAAGGGAATCGAAAAAGTAGTCGATTGGAACCTGATCGACAAAGACGCCTATCTTTCTGCCATGGAGCGAAGTGTCGTCAAGGATATTGAAATCAAGCAGCTCCTGATTGCTGCCTTAACGGATAAAATCAATGACCGCGAGATTTTTATGAAAGGCATTGATGTGAGTTATTTCTACGAGGGCTATAGCGAATTTAGGACTGAAGATTTGTGACAGGAGGGAGTGAAGCCCGAGAAGAGTGAGACACCACGCTCGAAATCCCGCGACGCGCGGCAAGTGATGCGCGTTGAGGAATCCTCGTCGAGCACTGAAGCAATAACCGTAGAGCAGCCTTGCCGCAGGCGATTAACGATGGATTGAGGATGACCTTCCTCTCCCCGAGGTCTCTGACACCTCCTGCTACTTCCTACTTCATCCCCCCCCAAAAAACTCCCCCGCCACCCACTGCGCCCGCAACCTCGCTGCTGCTGTGTAGACATCGGTCTTTCGCTCGGCACATTGGACCACCAGATCCTCGAGTAGCGCCGCCTCTCCCCCAACAATCGACGCTGCTATCTCATCGGTGATGATCCGCAAGAGCCCTGCCCGCACAATCGCGCTGCGACGCGCCCGGCCTTCACCGCTGATCGCGAGAAACTCAGTGTGCCCTTGGAGACGGTCAACCAGCATTTCTACCCCCTCCCCGCTCGTTGCAACGGTACGGATGAGAGGTTGTTCCCATGCCCCTTCTCGGCGTTGCTCAAGGCTGAGCAGAAGCCGCATATCACGCGCAAGCAGCTCGGCACCCTCTCGATCACTTTTGTTAAGCACGAATACATCCCCAATCTCGAGAATGCCCGCCTTGAATGCCTGAACCGCATCACCCATACCCGGGACGAGAACCACCACGCAGCTATCAACCATCCGAACCACATCGACCTCGACCTGACCAACCCCCACCGTCTCGAGCAAAATCACATCAATTTGTGCAGCATCAAGCACAGCGATTGCATCAAAGGTCGCGCGTGCAAGCCCACCGAGAGCACCGCGGGTCGCCATACTCCGCACGAATACGGTCGGGTCCTCCACGATCCCCGCCATGCGAATCCGGTCACCGAGAATAGCACCCCCAGTAAATGGGCTCGTCGGATCAACTGCAATGATCGCCACCCGATACCCACGACGTCGAAGAGAAAGAGCGACCTGATCCACCAAGGTCGACTTGCCCGCCCCCGGTGCGCCGGTGAAACCGATGATTCGAGCACGCCCCCCCGCTGAATATATCTGTTCGAGGAGACGACGAGCTGACGCTCCTCCCCGCTCAACGATGGTGATCCCCCGCGCAATCGCACGGGCCACTCCCCTCTTGATACCATCGGCGAGAGCAGCAACGTCAAGTTCGGGTGATGGATGTAACGGTTTCATACTATTCGATCCTCGCCGAATGTTGCTCTTTGAGATGTCGCCCACCACCCCACCCCCGAGAGCACAAGCGCGACTGCGCAGAGATGCAGCCCCCATCGAAGCGAGACGGTATCAGCGACGAAGCCGACCACAATCGGAGCGAGAAACGATCCGAGGATATTAATCGACGCGATACAGAGTCCCTGGGCAGCACCCACAAGATGCGGTGGTACCACCGTTACCAGGAGCGAATTTATCGGCGCCGTGCCTGCAAAGATAAAGAGCTCGGCAAAAAAGCAGAGGGTAATAAAGAGCTCTCGCGAGGATGTTTCAAATCCAACGACCAGAAGTGGAGCCCCCACAAGGGCGGTCACTGCACAAAATCGGAGCATCACCACTTCACGACTCAGCGCGGCACGGGCGAGAAAGGAGCACAGCCACCCACCTCCAATCGTCCCTAAAAAACCTGCGATGACGAGGGTACCTCCGAAGAGTACCCCTATCTGTTCGAGCGTATATCCAAGCGATGTGCCATGCGACGACACATTCGCCGCTACTCCCGCGAGAGCAAAGGTATTAGCGACATAACCAGCGATGATTCCAACCGCGGCGCGTGAACGCAGGACCTCTTTTATCGGCCCCAACCGATTCGACATACCCTGATCGTCCGTAGAATCTTTCGACGAACGGGACTGGCAATCATTCGGGAGATTCGGCAACAAGGCCACCACCGGCGCGAGGAGAAATCCCGGCACTGCACCAACATAAAAGGCCGCCTGCCAAGACGCTCGATTTGCAACCCATCCCCCCACCACATACCCAAGCGCAGAACCCACCGGAATCGCCGCATAAAAGAGAGAAAATGCGCGGGTAATCCGGATCGGGTCAACAAGAAGATCCCTCAAGTAGGTCGCTGCAACGGTCACAAAGAGCGCCTCACCGATCCCAACTCCAATCCGCGCTGCGACGAAGGGCGCGGGCCCTGGTGCAACGCCGGTCGCCACGGTACAGATGCTCCAGAGACAAAGCCCGGCGGTCAGCAAGCGGGGGCGATTGCTCTGATGAGCGAGGATGCCGGCGACGGGGGAAAAGAGCGCGTACCCGATAACGAACGCGGACACAAAGAATCCGGACTGGAGCTGTGAGAGATGCCACGATGCGTCGATGGCCGGGCGCACGGCCTGCACCAGATTGCGATCAAGATAGTTAAGAATATTCACCACCGTCAGGACCGCGACGATAATGAGAGGATGGTGCCGATTCATGATGCGGTTGCTTACTCTGTTTCCCTGTGCCTCCCTCACCGTGCCTCCACCCCTCTCCTCTTGACTGCTCTCGCAAACGGATTGTGGAGCCGCGTCTTGTTCCTTAATGCGATATCCCGATACTCTCTCACGAGTTGAACTATCGATAAACATCCCAACTTTTCCGTGGCCCCGATTGTGGTTCGAACATTATCGAATGGCGTTTGCATTACTCCCTGTGAGCCGAACTTTTGTGCCAAGAGCTTTTCATCCCTCCACAGGTGCGCTACGGTTTGGCCAGCGAACACGAACGGCTCATTCGAAAAGCCGGGGGAGGATTTGATATGCGGGCATACGGGCTGGATCGTTTACTCGAATCATTAAATGAATTGGAATTATCGATCCATGCGGCGCACCGGGCGCTCGCGAATCGAATTGATGCAAGGCCCGAGCTTGAAGAACGGCTCCACCAATACGAGTCAATGCTCCTTGCGCAGCGGCGGGCGGCTGATGAACTCGAGGACGCTATGAAGCAGGAATCATGGGAGGCGGTTGAGCGGTGTATCCGCATCATTAACGGCATCTCAACGATGTTGCGTGATGATGCCCGCGAAGTCGTCGCACTGTTAGCAGGCGAAGAACCCGCTCCGCCAGCGGTGGAGCTCTTTTGTTGATGGGTAGTCGATTGATTTCTTCTCTCGCGCGCACCCCCTCCCGAGAATCGGGAATTGCGCTGCTTCTGGTCATCTTTACGATCACTCTCCTCTCCATCATGGGGATTGCCCTGACCAATTCGACCCACATCGGCTCGCAGCTTCATCGCTCGTTTGTTGACAGGTTCCGGGCAGAGCTCCTTCTCAAAAGCGCGCTCAACGTGGGTCTTGAGCTGATTGCTCAGGCCCCTCCCGAACCGGATCCTCCGAAAGATTCGTGGGGTCTTTTCACTTCAGGCAAAACGGTGCCAGCATCGGTACTCGGCATCGAGGATCCGCGACTTGAGATCGGACTCGAGATAACCGGAGAAAATAGTCGCATACCGATTATGCGAATTCTCCCCATCCCCGGTAACACCCGCGATCGAGATTGGCGTGATATCCTCGCGCGTCTATTCTCGGGGCTAGGATTCGACAATGACGGCGAGACTGATCATACCGGACTCTTCGGAGATCGGACGTTTTCCAGCAAAGAGATGGTCGGTAACCTGATCGATTATCTCGATGATGATCCCACCTCGTACTCAGAGGGAGAGTTTAAAGGTCTCGAGCAGGATTTACCGAAGGACTATTTTCCGGAAAAGGGTCGGGGTCCAAACGCCGGCGGTGGTGGGCTTACCCTCGATGAGCTTGCAATGATCCCCGGATTCACTCCTTTGCGGCTCAAAGCGATAAGTCCACTCATCACCCCACTCGCCTCAATCATCTCAGTCAACATCAACCTCGCATCCCCCGCGGTAATCGCGGCGATCGACCCCAATATGACACCCGAAAAAGCCCAAGCGATATTCGATTTTGCCCACGGGTCCGAGGGGCCCTTTGGTCCGTTTAACACCGCCGGAGAGGGTGTTCTGTCGAGCAATTTTCCCAATTATCAATCCCTCAAGGCATCAGGAATCATTGATGACAAGAGCACAGACCTCCGAGTAACGGCCAAGGTTCAGTTCAGCGACCGGCGATATTTTGCCAGAGCGACGGTGAGGCGAGGCGGATTACAGGAGCCCCCCGAAGTAACTTCGCGCGAGTTTTTCGGCTGACGAAGCCTCGGGAACGCGCACTCGATGCCCCGTAAAAAATAAGACAGCTATCTCCCGGGGCACTCCGGACCACGGAGTTTTTTAAGGACCAACGACTTATATTGAGTCGGCCTTGATCCCGAAGCGCTCCCGAGCGAATGCGACCCGATCAACGGCCGTTGTGAGAGACGGATGGTGCGCCTCAACTACCTCTAGCCGAGGGACTAACCCTGCTCCGTTGGCGATCTGAATACTCAAGCCAGGCCGTGCATTCAACTCGAGAAGGAGCGGACCTTTGTCCCGATCAAGGACAATATCAACCCCGAGATACCCGAGCTTCGTCATTTCGTAACACCGCGATGCTATCGTGAGAAGCTGCTCCCAATTCGGAATCTGTACCCCCGCGACCGGGTTTCCTGTGTCGGGGTGCTCATCAGTTGCGATGTTCTGACATACCCCACCGAGCGTACAACCGCTCTGCATATCGATACCGGCCCCCACCGCACCCTTGTGAAGGTTCGCCTTTCCATCCGATTGACGGGTCGGCAACCGAACCATCGCCATCACCGGAATTCCGAGAAATACTATTATCCTGATATCGGGGACCCCCAGATAACTGATTGGGTCGAATATCGGGTCAAATTTCACCCGATATTCAAAGATCACCTTATCGGGCTGCCCTCCGAGGCTGTACACCCCTCCCAAAATCTCCGCTATGTGATCCTCTAACTCAGCGCGACGGACGATTGTCCCGTTTGGTTTTCTGAATCGTTCTTTTTGCCGACTCTCAATAATGATTATCCCCTCTCCGCCGCTGCCGCCTGCGGGCTTGAGGGCAAAATCGCGGTGATCGCCAAGTATCGAATCGAGGGTGCGAACCTCATGATACATCGAAATCACCCCATAAAGTTCAGGAACGGAGATTCCGGCGGTGATTGCTATCTGCTTGGTCAGTAATTTGTCATCAACGAAGGGGAAAGACTCTCGGGGATTCCACCTACCGATATAATCGAGATTGCGCCGATTCATACCGAGAACGCCTGCTGCCTTGAGCATGGCAAAGCCACCACTCCTCACGATGCCGCTCGTCAGAGTATTCATCGTGCGACATCCTTAAAACGGCGAATTTCACTCAATCGGTAGCCAGTATATCGACCGAGCACTATCATCGCCGCTAGCACGATCAGCAGAACCTCGGGGTATAGCAATAAAAAGTAGCCGAGGGGAGCTGGTGTAATAACATAGTACACTGCAATCGCACCGAGGGTTCCGTTTATCCATTGACGGAGCGCATCTTTTGGACCCAATTCCTCCCACATAATTGCGGTTCGCTCTATCATCATGGTGATTACGACCATGGGGAAGAGCGCGACAGAGATTGCGACCTCCAGACCCAACTCATTCGCAACCATCGAAATAACAACCATCAGAAGGACTACTATCGTCAACACGCCCCCTACTCGAGGGAGGAGAAGAAGACGGAGCCGCTCCAAACCAGAGCGCGCGAATAAACCGATGGCGGTCAAGACCGAGAAGATAAGAATCCCCCACCCAAGAGATGTCCCCCGAAAAGCGAGCGCAAGCAGCACAGGCATAAAGGTACCCGGTAATTTTATGCCAACGATATTTCGGAGAATCACGATCAGCAACGCGCCGAATGGCACAAGCAGGAGGACTCGAAAGATAGACTGAGCCTCGAGGGGTAGCCTGAGCAAAGAGAATCGTACGAGGGCCGAGGTTTCTGTCTGATTTCCCCTGAGCACAGTATCAACCGCCTCTTCTTCTGTCTGCCGATAGGATACCGATACCCGCATCCCCCGCGCACCCTGAGCGGATACGAGATTGTCGGAGCCAAACCACCAGGGGAGGAAATCTATCGAGTCATCATAAAATTGTCCGTCGGCATCCACTATGTGCCACCCGTCTTCTGTCTGGACGTGGATACGGCTCGTGGGTTCTGCTCTTCCCTGGGCCCCAGCAATTATGATCCCCCGGACAACACGAGCAGGAACATTTGCCTCCCGAAGAATCGCCACGACTGCCCGTATTCGCTCGGTGTTATTCGCGCCCTTTCTTATCAGTGGCTTTGCATGACCGGCAGAAGCCCGCTCGTTGACGATGGATATTATCGCCTGTACCAACGACTTCGCATCAGCAGACCGTTGTCGCCCATCCGCAAGAATCGAGAGAATCACCTCGCGCTCTGGACCTTCTACCGGAGCGACCGCAATCTCTCCACCTCTATCCTTCGGCTTTGCAAGATGCCCCTCCGGCCGCACAAGCACTAATGCCCGATAGTAAAGTCCCTGGGTCCCCGTCGCTCGGCGAGTGGTCCATTCAGCGACCCGATTCTCTCCCCGCTCAGAAGTTGTTAACCCATATCCGCGTGAGACAAAACTCTCGTCGCTGAGGAGAAATCGGGAAGATGTCCGCGGCAAGAAGAGGGACGCCTTGGTCGGTTTACCGACCCCTTCAAAGGAGAGATGCGCCTCAATCAGAAAATAACGGGACGAAGAGTCAGGTGCTATCGGGAACTCAAGCACAAATACCTTGTAGCCAACAAGGCTGACTGCTACCGCAATGAGCAGAGAAACGACAAGCGTCACTGATAATAGTTTCGAGCTACTCATGAACCATCACCATTGAGACACGATCACGGAGTGGCAAGCTTCAGAGCACGAGGACATTTTTAGACCCGTAAAAGGCACGCACCATTTCTCTCAAGGGGATCCTTTTTTATCAGAATCTTCAAGTTTCTCTCCCTTTTCCTTAATATCACGTTCAGCAGAGGGAACCGTGGGAGACGGACTTGGTTCCTCAGGAGGTGGAGACTTTACGAAATGCTTGCAGCTCGGAGCAGAGGTAAACATGGCTGATGGATCAACGATAGCATTACCAGCGAGGAATGACCTTCCGAGAAGAAACTGGTATTCGAAGCGGGAGCGATCAACGATGCTTACATATTCCTCCTGAAACATATCACCGAGACACAGCCCCAACTTAATAACTACCCGCCGCTGAGCTGGCCCACTATGACGCTTAATCTCGGCAACTCTCACCACCGGTGCTTCGATCTCACTCACCTTGCCCTGAAAGTTCCTGATCTCGAAGTGAACCCACGGCACTCCCTCTTTCTGGTACTCCTTAACGTGACGGCCATGTATCGATGAGGTATCCGCGCCCGTATCAAGCTTGGCGAGCATCGGGAAATCGGCCTCACGAATCTGAACGCGCTCGACATATCCAAAAACCTCTTTACCTTGAGCTTCCACAGAGAGCGACCATGCCGAGAGAATGACGATAGCGAGAAAGGCCACGATCCGCCCCCTAGACAGCTCAGTAACAGCGCGTAACGCCCTCTGCTGAATCTCTCTGATCCTGCCAATCATTCCTTCCCTGCCTCCTCACTGTTAGATACGTCAAACCCGGGACCGCACTTACAAAAAATGTCCGAAGCCCGCCTCATACAATGCTTCGTCTCTTTTGGATGCACTTCTCAACCAATACGCCACCTGGCGAGATTGTTTCAATAATCACAGGGGGTTGTCGAGGGGAGTGGCGATGGAAGCCAGCCTTTATTTGCCGAACATAGTTTGCGATTTCGGATTGAACGGGGTAACCCAATACCCCTTCGTGACGGATATTTTCTGACTGGAGGACTTTGAGTGCTGCGGGGAATGTGCTAGTCAACAGAGCAACGGTTCCTTTCAGGTTATGAAAAACAATCATGTAGGTAGATGGATAATCATCCTCACTCTCGTCGCGCTTTTTTGGATCCCCCTCATGGGGTCTCCTCAGAAGCGGCCAGTTCAACTCACATACGACGGGCTGGTCCAAAAGATTGACGGCGGGGGTGCAGTTCGGGCAGTCGTGAGCGCTGACGGTCAAACCGTAACGATCACGGGAACCGATCACGAGCGGTACACCGCTCATATCGGACCGCAGGCTCCCCGGATTCAGGAGCTTCTCGACAAGAAGAAAGTACCGGTCGAGTACCGCAGCCCTGCTCAGGACATGGGGATACTCGGGATCATCCAGATCTTGATGACCCTCTTTCTCCCGCTGTTCCTCATTTTCGCCTTTATCGGTCTCTTTCGGGCTGGTCGAGGTGGCGGTGGAGGACAGTCTCCGTTCTCCTGGGGACGGTCGAATGCCCGAGTGGTAGTTCAAGGAACGGGGGTCACCTTCTCCGATGTGGCTGGCGCCGACGAGGCAAAAGTCGAACTTGAGGAGGTGGTAACGGCGCTCAAAGACCCGTCGCGGTTTACGAGCGTCGGAGCCCTCATTCCTCGTGGCGTTCTTCTCGTCGGACCTCCGGGGACGGGGAAGACCCTTCTTGCTCGTGCTGTTGCGGGTGAGGCGGGAGTTCCCTTCTTCTCGATGGCTGGCACCCAGTTCGTCGAGATGTTCGTTGGTGTCGGTGCTGCTCGCGTCCGCGACCTTTTCCGAAAGGCGAAGGAGGCAGCTCCCTGCATCATCTTCATCGATGAAATCGACTCGGTCGGTCGTCAGCGAGGAAACGGACTTGGCAACGGGAACGACGAGCACGAACAGACCCTCAATCAACTCCTCACGGAGCTTGATGGGTTTGCAGGCAACACGGGCGTGATTCTCATCGGAGCAACTAACCGGCCCGATGTCCTTGATGCTGCGCTTCTCCGCCCCGGCCGCTTTGATCGGCAGGTCGTCATTGATCTTCCCGATATTAACGGACGCTCTGCGATTCTTGCGGTGCACGCCAAAGGAAAGCCGCTCGCAAATGACGTTGACCTTCAACGTATTGCGAGGAGGACTCCCGGTTTCTCAGGAGCCGATCTCGCGAATGTACTCAATGAAGCTGCTATCTTGGCCGCTCGTGAGGGTGTCGCGCAGGTCTCGATCGCAAACATCAATGCTGCGATCGAGCGGGTTGTTGCGGGAGCTGAGAAGAAGGGGCGAGTGATCGGTACTGAGCAGAGACGGCTAGTCGCCTATCATGAGGCTGGCCACGCGCTGATTGGACTTCTCTGCCAAGGATACGATTCTGTGGAGAAGGTCTCGATCGTCCCACGAGGAATGGCTGCGGGACTCACCTGGTTTGCCCCGGATGAAAATGCCCTCGGTCTCCGATCAAAGGGCTATTATCTCCAGGAGATTCGCGTCGCGCTTGGTGGCCGCGCAGCTGAATACCTCGTATTCGGGTCTGATGGCTTCACCAACGGAGCGAGTAACGACCTCCAGCGGGTCGCCGAAGTAGTACATCGCATGTGTACCGAATGGGGCATGGGCGATGTTCTCGGTCACGCGGCCCTCCGACAAAGCCAAGGAGGTATCTTCCTCGGTCGTCGGATCGGTAGCGGTGAGATGAACTGCTCGCCGGAGCTCGCAGCGAGGCTCGACGATGAAGAACGTGAGTTGGTTGACGCCGCATTCGAGAAGACCTGTGGGCTTCTTGAGCAACATCGGGATGCGCTCGATGCCCTTGCGGCAATGCTCATCGAGCGGGAAACGGTCGACCGCGACGAGCTTCTCGCTCTCGCCGATCAGTTCCATATTCGGAGCTCTCGGGAGGGCTAAGAAGTATGCGCCTCGGCTCATATTTCCTCCGTCTCCTCTCTAAGAGAGCCAACCCCCGGTGCGGTTGGAGCTGCGTCCTTTCGACGCGACCTTTACCGCATCGGGCTCTTCTGAATAGAAACTGCTCTCGGAGAGTCTCTACGACGGTTTTACCGCAGGTTTCACCGGTAAAAGGACGCATGGCCGTCCCGTCACCGATATCCTATGCCTTGGAGTCCAGACGACTCTGAGGCATTTTTTTTTACCAATACCCCTCCTTTCGCCTTTATAGAATTGATTTTATTTCAAAATCACCGTAGCGTGAGAAACAACGGTTCTATTGGAGATGGATTTCCTCCTTCTGTTTCTCTCCTACATTGTGTTTATCACGATGGTGACCAGGATCGCCTCGAGCTCGCGCTCAAGTGCCTCTGAGCGTCACCTTTCATTGGGCACGATGCACCTCGCGTGCGGGGATCCTCGGCGGTTACAGCTCGAAGTTCTCCCCGACTCTGACGCACTCATCCGTCGTCAACTCGAGTCGTTGGATGTTGATTTTGTTGAGGCACAACTTCGCTGGGTCAGTGCCAAGAGTTCGGCCGACCTGTTCTTGTCTTTCATTCTTAACATGGAAAACGGAAGAGCCGGAATTCTGGTCCAGAAACGAGGATGGAGAGGCGTCATCGGCTTTGAATTTGAGCGGCTGAGCCTCACCTCCTGCAACAACAATGGCAAACAGATTCAGCCATCCGACGTTCCCGGTTCTGTTCGTGCGCTCGCTGGTTCTCTCTTCCAGAGATTGAACGAGCTCGCAATACAGAGTCAGCCACCTCCCCT
>OMIW01000083.1 GCA_900299205.1 Pseudomonadota bacterium | reverse complement strand
CTCTGGCGATCGCCAGAGGGCAGAGAGGATGAGCTCCCGAATGAGGATGAACTCCTTCGGCAGTTTGTCATAGAGCGCAGAGAAGAGGCTCTCGTGTGAGAGAATCTCCTGTTTCCACAGCTCTGCATCGACCGACATCGCCGCCTGAAACTTTTCTCGCGAATAATCGGCCCCGCGCCAATCGATATCATCGAACCGAGGGACCCAACCGAGGGGGCTCTCGATGGCAGTGACTCGACCGTGAGTGCGATCCACAATCCACTTGAGGATCCGCATATTCTCGCCGAATCCTGGCCAGAGGAACTTTCCATTTTCATCCTTGCGGAACCAGTTCACCCCAAATATACGGGGTGGATTCGGGAGATTCCGACCGAAATTGAGCCAGTGATTGAAGTAGTCACCTGCGTGATATCCCATGAACGGAAGCATCGCAAACGGATCTCGACGAACAACCCCTTGCTGTCCCATCGCAGCTGCCGTTGTTTCTGAGCCCATCGTTGCCGCCGCATAGACGCCGTAATTCCAGTTAAATGCCTGATAGACGAGGGGGACGGTGGTACTTCGTCGTCCTCCGAATATCAGCGCACTGATAGGGACGCCAGCGGGATCTTCCCAGGCGGGGTCGATGACGGGGCACTGCGACGCGGGAGCGGTAAATCGGGCGTTCGGATGAGCAGCGGGTTTACCGCTATTCTTGTCGTACGGTTGGCCTCGCCAATCGGTGAGCCCCTCCGGGACTTCCTTGGTCATCCCCTCCCACCACACATCACCATCTGCGGTCAGAGCGACATTTGTGAAGATGGTATTCTTCTCAATGGTCGCCATCGCGTTAGGGTTGGTTTCGTAATTTGTTCCCGGAGCAACCCCAAAGAACCCCGCCTCGGGATTTATCCCGCGAAGGTGTCCCGATTCATCGGGTTTAATCCATGCGATATCATCGCCAATACACGAAACTTTCCAGCCATCCATCTCCTTAGGCGGCACGAGCATCGCGAAGTTTGTTTTCCCGCACGCCGAAGGGAACGCAGCCGCGACGTACGTTTTTTCCTTCTTCGGAGATTCGACCCCAAGGATGAGCATGTGCTCCGCGAGCCAGTTTTGCTCCCGGGCCATGGAGGAGGCGATCCGAAGCGCGAAGCATTTCTTTCCGAGCAGTGCATTGCCGCCGTACCCTGAGCCGTACGACATGATGAGCTTCTCTTCAGGGAAGTGGCAGATGTATTTGGTTTCAGGATTGCACGGCCACGGCGCATCTTTCTGCCCTTCAGCAAGAGGGGCACCGACGGTGTGCAGGCATCGAACAAAGGTCTTATCCCCGAGCGCTTGAATCACCCCCCGTCCCATACGGGTCATGATCCGCATACTAACCGCGACGTATGCGCTGTCAGATATTTCAATTCCAATGTGCGATATGGGCGAGCCTATCGGTCCCATGCTAAACGGAATGACGTACATCGTGCGCCCTGCCATACAGCCATCAAACAGCTGATGGAGCGTCGCCTTCATCTCTTTCGGGTCTCGCCAGTTGTTGGTTGGTCCAGCGTCACTCTTCCTTATAGAATTTATGAAGGTTTTGTCTTCGACCCTCGCTACATCGGAGGGGTCTGACCACGCAAGATACGAATGAGGACGCTTGATAGGGTTGAGTCTCTTAAACGTGCCGGCATCGACGAGAGCCTGACAAAGTCGATTGTACTCTTCCTCAGAACCGTCACACCAATAGATGTCTTTTGGCTTAGTAAGCGCGGCTACCTCCTCAATCCATTGAAGTAGCTCCTGATTGGTGACGTAGGATGGTGCGTTCATAGTGCGTGTCCCCCTTTTGCCGAAATGCCGCCCCTGAACCTGCCCACTCTCAGCAGCCTGTCCGGGCAACGGTTTTTGCGATGCCAGCGAGATTCAGCCGTTCGCTCGAGCTCTCAGCAGTGTGGGCCGTGAAGAAACCTACTGCGGGGAAAACAGCGAAGCGCCGAAATATCACCCTGGATGCGCTTTTGCTTTCGCGAACAGCATAGCCAATTTTTATCCGAAAATCTATGAGATACTTATCAATAATAGGCACGTTTTGGATGATTCTCTGGTCTCTCAACGAGCTCGTACGCTTTCCCACAGGCGTAGGGCCAATGAGGCAAGAAAAAATACAACTGAAGTGATGAGAAGGGCATGAGATATGGAATATATCTCATGCTTGGAGGTGCTGAGCTGATCAAGATATTCTCTTGAGGGATTAACGAGTCCACCCGAGGCATCAGCAATTCGTTTGAGAAGAGCCCTGTTAAATCCATTTCCTTTCTGTTCCGCAATCTCGAGAGGATCAACGATGAATGAGGATTCAGGTAGAGATTGACTACCGACTGATGGATATATCGTGTAGGTTCCGGGGACTGGATCGCGTATGATTGCGCGGAGATGACCCGGAGCAATTGTCTCAAATAATAGTGGCATTTGATTGAGCTTGGCGGTAAAGTCGCGGGCTGCCTGCTCATTATAGAGAGCAACATCGAGCTCAATTGTTCCGTACCTTTGCTGAACTGATAGATCATATCGCACCGATGATTCGGTCCCGCTCTTGCCCCGAGCAGAAGCAATAAGGTCTGTCCAGAGCTGGGCATACTGGTTCCATCGGACCCAGCGCGATGTCCATCTACCCGCTGCATCCGTTGTTAGTGCAATTACCCGTCCTCGTCCCTGTTTCCACGAAGCAAGCAAAGGCCGGTCTCCGTCTTCAGCTCCGACAGTCAGCTCGGGGGGAGCTTGAGGGTGCGGAAGAGTGTCAACAAAGCCCTGAATTTGGGGAATATCCCTGACTACGGTTATGGGATCGGAATTCTGTTTTCTTGATACGGTGAAATCGGAGGTCTCTCGGAGAGTTCGTTCTCCGGCATTTACCTTAATATCTGAGAGAAATATTCGAGGTAGAGCCGTTGGATCATTAGTTTGATGATAGATTCCTCCGCCAAGTCTCGCCATCTCAGACATCGTATTATCTTGAAAGAGTCCGACGAGTACAGTGCTCGTTGTTATTCCCTCTCGCCTGAACTCTTCGGACATTTGGATGAGGAAGCTCTGATTCGCTCGAAGCATCCCATCGGTGAGAATGATAACGTGCTTTTTTCCGGCTTTCGCTGTTATGAGCTGGCGTCGTGCCTCATCCATCGCAGGGACGAGATTAGTGCCTAGTTTGGGAAAAAGGTACTTAATTCTTTCGAGCGCCTGGGCACGATTTACCCGAAGCTGATTCATCTTGACAACGACGAAGGGCATGTTGTCAAACCCGATGACGCTCAGATAGTCGTCATCCTTGAGATTACGAACAACCTCTTCAGCAGCCTCCTTTGCATAATCAAGCTTTCGCAGCTCACCCATGCTATTGGATTTATCGAGTACGAGAGCAACGGCTGCATTAATTCGCTTCTGTTCAGCGCGAGGAGGGAGAAGTTTGACCGGAAGGTATGGTTCAAGAGTGGATCCCCGATATCCACCGAGTCCAAAGCTTCGATTTCCCCCGACCATAATCAGACCACCACCATTTTCGATGAATGGCACCAGAGAGTCCAGCTTTGCCGTACCCAGTTGTTGGGCTCCGACATTGTTGAGAATTATCGCTGAAAAATCGGAGAACAGAGGAATAGTGCCTGAGCCGACATTCACGGTCACAAGCTCGTATGATTGTGAGGTCAGGAGCTCTTTTAGGACTTCTCCCTCTTCTACCATCCCGCTGAGTAGGAGCACTCGCTCGCGCCTCTGACTGTTTATCACGGCTATCTTTTTCGATGTCGCGTAAGAGGAGTCGGAGGGACTGAAACTGACCTCAATTCGATGAAGGCCCGCAGCGTCGGCATCCGTCTTTGCAGCAAAGGGAAGCTCGGAATTAGCCGAAATAGTCACATTTTTGTCGAGAATGATTTTCTCTCCATCTCGAATTACGATTCGGCCTGATTGAGGCTGAGCTGTATCATTTTTTACCCCTGCGCGTATCGCAACGCTGGTTTTTGCAGGTGCCTGAAACGGAACAGTAAGGTTTGAGACTGCTACTCTAGGTCGATTGGAGTCGGATTCGCCCGAGGGAGTGACAGGGAAAATAGGGGTTCCGCGAGAGCGGACAAGAGAGAGTATTTCCTCCTCGGAGGAGCCGGTCATCCATCCGTCGGTGGCGAGGATTAAGGGTCCATTTGGGAGCTTTTCAAGGGCTTTGAGAAGATCAGATTTATCAGATCCAATTTCTGAGACCTGAGACCGCAATGAGGAGAGGGAGGGGAAGGACCGACTTGATTCGAGTAGTTCGGGAGAGAGATTCTTACCAAATGAATGGAGGGTAGTCGGCTGATGCTCCTTTAATTTTAACAAGAGATCTGAGGAAGTGTCGGGATCCATGCTGTCCGAGATATCAAATAGCGCACCGAAGGAGCGTTCCTTGTCGGTGTGAGAAAGCGATGGATCGAGAAGGACGATAGTAGCTAATACGACGGAGCATAAAAGGCAAAAGGTCGAGCAAACCAATCGCCAGGTGCGGAGAAATTTAAGCGTACGAGCTCGCAATACAACGGAGACAATTGCTCCGAGACCAAGCCATATGAGAGGAGTCCAGGTAAGAGAAACAGGAGTCACGCACGCCCCCTCTTAATATTTGATCGGGAGCGAATAGCGAGTGCGCCATCAATGCACATTAGGCCGAGTAGGATCGTGATTATGCTTGGTATGGTACTGTTAATTGCGCGATTCTCCTTGGGACTTATCATTGTCTCAGATGTGGAGATTGAGATCGCTCTTTGGCCAAAAAGGTTCGATTCTGATTCATCAAAAAAAGTGATTGCTCGAACGTCATCCGGGCCATCCATGGAGGGTATCGCAATGAGACCCGGTACCGAGAGGGTATGAGGATCGGCGACAACGGGGAGTTCCGATGAATAGGCTAGATAGCGAGGTTTTTCTCCCAATTCTGTGCGGGGAAGTAGTGAATAGGGAGATAGTTCACCTGCCGTGGCGTTTGGAAAGAGGTGATTGATGGTATTAAGTAACAAAATACTGAGTGAAGGATTTCCAGCACCGAGAAAAGGAAGAGCTTCACATCCCATGACTACTGTATGGGTTCCATAAGGGAAGCCCTCCGCGATGATAGACCCTTGGTCTCCGCGCAACAGGGGCGAAAACGCCCCTCCGGTCTCGAGCACAGCACCCCCTACTCCGAGAATGGTATCGGGCGAGAGGTAGCGAAAGAGGGGCGATGCACCCTCCCAAATGGCAACACTCCAAGGAGCACTAAAGGGGGTGCTTCTGATCAGGGGAGCATCAGGAGGGGGCAGGATATAGAGAGAGGGCTTCGTTTTCGGCCTTTGTGGCGATAATCGATGAAATATCCAGCCAGCGACCCTGGGAGGATTTTCCTCTATTTGCGTTGGTGAGATCTCCTCGAGTGCTCCACCGAGAACCCGATCAAGCCCGAGCTGTTTAGCGGAAAGATGAGATACAACGCCGATGGTGGAGGCAGGGCGTCCCATTGAAAGCCACGATTCATCGTCTGCCCGGAGGCTGTTATCAGGGCCAATCTCTGGAGATTCGATTCGGGCAAAGTATCCAATACCTTCGCCGGAGGGGGGCGGAAATGTCAGGGTTGAAGAAGTATTTGGTTCAACAACGATCTCGCGACGTTCTGTTGACCGTTTACTGCCATCAGAAGATATCAAAGAGAGCCCTACTGTTACGGATATTTTTTCTTCAGAGAATGCTCGCAGTTTGACCGATACCTCCTTTGTTGGGTCAACCCACATCTTTTCAACCGCAACATTACTTAGGGGGGTTAAACCGACGGGTAGGAGGATTACCCTGGTACGATCGGTTACTGATTGTTCAATCGGAGAGGGGCTGGAGATAACTATTTTATCGGTATCCTCTCGGCTTAGGAGGGACGGTAGCTTCATTTTTATCTCTCCGGCCCCATATGCCGGTTTGATTGATGCGAGTGTCGTGGCAGCTGAGGCAGACGAGACGAAGCCGTCGGTGACCGGGGCGAGTCTCGGGGTCGTTACCATTACGAGGACAGAGTCTTTCTCAAGATTGGTTCTGAGAGCCTCCTTTGCTCTCTCTACAACAGTTTCAAAAATAGTGGATGACTCACGGGTAATGGCTGATGTTTGAAATCGGTTGTCGATAACGAGAATGGCTCGCCCGCCGGAACCCAAAAAGCTAAAGCCTGCTGCTGCCAGGCTTAAAAGAAGGAGCATTAGTAACTCGAAAAGAAATCGTAAGGGGGGGAAAAATCGCCTTGGCTTACCTCCCTCGGAGATAAAGTGACTCAAAAGAAAGAGTGTGGGTACCTCCGTCGGCTCACCGGAAGAAACACGCCGATAAATCACCAAAAGGATGCCGGTTCCGATTGGGATACCGAGGAGAGCAAGCGGGTAGAGAAAGCTCATATTCCCCCTTATCCGATAAGACCAACATCTCTGAGATTCGCGCCTATGAACGATACGGGGTCAGTAAGATCTGCGGGAGTTACAAAACGAATCATCGATCCAGTGACCACATTCTCAACAGCTCGGTTATGACTGGTGAGCATTGTATCGAAATCAGAGGAATCAATACCTGACGCCAAAGAGGCCCGAATACCAGTTTCACCGTCAAAGATATCATCCAGCGGATAGTCGTAAGGGTGGCGATCAAAATCACTTAGCACCTGAATGAACGTCGTATCCAGATTTTTTGAGCGGGCTTGATACGAAACCTCTTCAAGAGTTTCGGTGGGGTAAAGGAAGTCAGATATGAATATAAGAATTCCCGGAGCTCGTGTGCGAGCGACAAAAGCACGAAATGTAGTCGCAAGGTCAGGATTGTTGTCTGACGTTCCGGAGAAGAGCGGAGCAAGCTGTCTAAATGAACTGAGCGATTTTATTCGAAAAGCAGCCCCTGCGCCGAGAACAGCAAGAGAGACCTCATCCCTTTGAGAAAGAGCAACATACGCGATACCGAGTGCAAGACTTGCTGCGAAGCTCCATTTATCCTCACCGATCGAACAGCGCATTGAGCGGCTACCGTCAACGATAATGTAGACTGCGAGATTCTGCTCCTCGTTAAAGGTTTTAACATACATGCGATCGCTGCGGGCGTAGAGATTCCAGTCGATATCTCGTGGATTATCGCCCGGTTGATAATTCCGATAATCGGAGAACTCAATGCCGTGTCCCCGCTTAAGAGAAACGTGAATTCCCTGAGTAACACCTAAAAGGGCTCGCCTACTGCGCAAGGTTAGCAGACCCAGAGAGCGAAGAGCTGTTTCGTCTAAATACGTTGGAAGCAAAAGAGCGATCTCCCAATAGTTTTTACCGTTTTACTTCGCACTCCTCACCTGTTGCAAAAGGTCGTCTGCGGTCACTCCATCTGCCTCCGCGTGAAAGTTGAGTAACAAGCGATGCCTGAGAGCGGGAATGAAAGCTGTCTTAAGGTCGTCAAAAGAGAGGTTGATTCTTCCATCGATAAGCGCCTCCACTTTTGCCATGAGGACAACCGATTGCGCCCCCCGAGGTCCTGGTCCGAACCGAACATATTTTTTGACCATGGGAGTCGCATGTTCATTTTGAGGCGAGACGGCAGCCAACATCCTCACGAGGACGTCGTTTAGCGGTTCCGCCACGAAGACCTTCCTTACAAGATGGCGCATTCGAGTTAATGTGGCGGGTGCCGTCGGGCCATCAAGGATAGAGCGAGCTTCCGGGATAGCAGCCCCGGTCGTGCGGCGGAGGATCTCCTTGAGGTCTTCAGATGTGGGCGCGGGTACGGGTAGTTTTATGAGAAACCGGTCGAGTTGTGCCTCGGGGAGCGGATATGTTCCATCCAACTCTATGGGGTTCTGGGTGGCGAGCACAAAGAAGGGATCATGAAGGCGATGCGTTTCACCGAGAACCGTGACTTGGCGCTCCTCCATTGCTTCGAGCAATGCTGCCTGAGTTTTAGCCGTCGCCCGATTTATTTCATCGGCAAGGACGACATGCGCAAATAATGGCCCAGGCCGAAAGACAAAACTTCTTCTGCCGGATTCATCTTCGGTGAGTACCTGGGTTCCCGTTACGTCTGATGGCATGAGATCGGGAGTAAATTGGATTCTTTTGAATGACATGCCGAGCGTCTGAGAAATTGACTTTATAAGAAGAGTTTTTCCCAGACCCGGAGCGCCCTCGAGAAGCACATGCCCACCGGCGAATATAGCCGAAATGATACCGCGAATGACTCCGGGCATTCCTACAAGCACCCGACTAACCTCTGCCTGGACTTCGGAGAAGGTGCCCTTGAATATGGCTATTTCTTGCTCGAGTTCGGTCGTTGTCTGTGTCATCTTTATCGTCGCCTGTTTCTCTATCAGTCAAAACGCGATTCGCTACCAGAAACTACTGAGAATCCTAATCTGCTCCGAGGATTCCGCGGTATTCAAGCGGAATCGGTTGGTCCTTTCGAGTGATAACGGTTTCCGGTTTGGCGAGGGGGATCTTGCTCAGAGAGCGTTTAAAGTTCGTTGGATCGTTATGTTCAGAGACTTTGCCCGTATTCTCCCCCCACCGAGGATCCAAATTTTCATCTGCTTTCTCCTGAACTGGGGCATCGACGAATCCTTTGGGTCCTGACATTGCTTTGCCATCACCCTCTCCAATATTTTTGTCCTCAGAGCCATTCCCGAGACTCGCTGAATTGCCTCGTGCATCTTTTGAGCTCTTGCCGTCGCTCTCACCCTCGTTCATGCCGACCATTTCAGGAGAGTTGCTCTTGTCTTTTCCTTCACCACTCTGGGAGGCATTGTCTTTGTCCGTTTTTTGGTTTGACTTAGCACCTTTGTTTTCATCTGATGCATCGCTGGTCTTACCGTTATTTCCCCCTCCCCCCTTTTTCTCTTCTGATCCCGCACCATTCTGAGCTGCGCTGTCCTTGCCCGATCCATTCCCCCCGGTATCATCCTTTTTTTTGGAAAGACTCGCCACCTTATCCTTTGCCTCTTGAAGAGGATTCCCGGTTTCTCCCTGTCCTTTGCCTTGTCCTTGCTGAGAGGTCTGGCCCTCTAATCCAGCATCCCCCTGTCCACCACTCCCCTGTTGAGCACCCCCTTTTTGCTGAGCCTGCTGACCATCTTTGGAAAGAGAGCCCTGAGGGCCAGGTTGATCACCCTTTCCCTCTTGTCCTCCGTTCTGAGCTCCGCCATCAGATCCCTGTTGGCCTTTTTGCTGGCCCCCCG
>OMIW01000082.1 GCA_900299205.1 Pseudomonadota bacterium | reverse complement strand
GACGCTGCTGAGCGAAGTCAGGTCGAGCAGTTAGAAAAATTAGTCGACGAGGTGGCACAGCTCTCAGAGTTCTATAGAGCGGGAACCCCGCCGGTGATGCGAGACCTTCTCCCGCACCTTATTGCCCGTATGGAGCCCCAGAAGAGAGACCTAGCAATCCTGCTCGGACTTTTTAGTCGGGTGAAGAAGAAGCTGGCCCGGCGGCTATGAAGGTCGCCCCTATTGGGGGCAAGACGGCGATTTGGGGGCGAACGTCGGTTTTTCTCCCCATATCCCATTCAACTTCTGGTCGGTCCACTGCGTCGTCGTTAGGGCTTGAATCGAGGGTATAACGCCTTGAGAAATGTCTTTTTTTCGGTCAAAATGAGGGGCGCCTTGCGCTCTGGGGGCAGGAATTAGGAAGGCCCGATGCTCAAGTTAAGATCGAGGTTTGCTCCTTCTTGACTAAAAGATTCCGCAGCCGGGGATAGTTTGGTAAGACATTTATGACCAGGACCATTTTTTTCCCGTTTGCAGAGTTCTGGCAGTTCTATCTCTGGTTCGTCGCCGGAGTTGTGGTCGTCCTGCTCCTCGATCTTGGTATTCTCCACAAACGCACCGAAGAGATATCTTTCAAGCAGGCCCTCCGTCTCAGCGTGCTGTGGGTCTTTTTGGCCCTCGCTTATTCTGGTTGGTTTTATTGGTTCGTACGGGGCCACTTCTCAGCTCATCCAGAAGTATTAGAACCGGGCGTTACGGCAGCCTCTAAGGCGGCGGATTTTTATCTACAATTTTTGAGTGGATACGTCGTAGAAAAGGCGCTCGCTGTTGACAACATATTTGTATTTGTAGTGCTCTTCAATTTTTTCGGTATACCGCTTAAATACCAACATCGGGTTCTCTTTTACGGTATTCTCGGAGCCTTGGCATTTCGAGCGATTTTCATCGCAGCAGGTGCCGTTATCATGTCGGTCGATTGGATGTTATGGATCTTCGGGGGAATTCTTATTCTCACCGGATTCAAGCTTTTTTTCCAAGATACGGAGGAGATTGATCTAGAGGGGAGTCGTGCTCTTAAATTGCTCAGAAAACTTATCCCGATCACGGCCGGGCTGCGCTCCAATCGTTTTTTTGTGAGAGAGCAGGGGGCGTTCATGGCGACTCCCCTGTTTGTGGCCCTCGTAGTTGTTGAGCTGAGCGATATCTTGTTCGCTTTTGACTCGGTGCCGGCGATCTTTGCGCTAACAGACGAGCCATTGATTGTTTTTACCTCCAACATCTTCGCGGTTCTCGGCTTGCGGGCAATGTATTTTCTTCTTGCTTCTGTGGTTGATAAGTTTCATTGTCTCCGATTCGGGTTGGCGATTGTGCTGATATTTGTTGGCCTCAAAATGGCCATTCTCAACCCGATGTGGGATGGTCATTTTCCAATACTTCCTTCCCTTGTTTTCATCGTTCTCACTATATCCGCTTCCATTTGGGCCTCAATTCTTTTTCCGAAGGGAGGCATATCAGATAAAGGCGAAGGGCCGCCTGAGATTGGGTAATGGTCTCGACAGATTGCCTGATTATCGGGGGAGGGCTCGCGGGGACAGCGGTATCCTTTGCGCTATCTCGACACGGGCTTCGTTCCGTCATAATCGATAAAATAGGTATCGCAGCCGAGGGCTCGGGCAACCCTGCTGGGCTTGCGGTCGCGGATTCGGGGCGTTCGGCGGAGGTCGATCCTCGTGATACGCGCGGATTTGAGGTGCTTTCAGATGTAATAGGTCTCCATCAAAGAGGGGGGTATCTTGCGGGAGCCGTTTATGGGGATGTTGTGCAGTTCCCGGTGACTCCGCGTCTCGCTGAGAGGTGTTTGGTCGGGGCGGTGTCGGCAACGCACCTTTCGCAACTTACGGCAGCGCGATGTCTCAGTGATGGGCTTGTTTGTCGGGGGATTACGGTAGATCCGAGTGATTTATGTCGAGCCCATGTATTCTGCTCGGGAGCTGGGGTCGTTATCGGCGAGGTTGTCTCTCTCAGCCTGAGAAACGGTAAATGGCGAGCACTCAATCGTCACGGTGAGATTCTCGGAGAAGCGCCGGTCGTGTGCATCGCGAACGGCGCGGCAGCGATGGCTATACCGCTCACTGGATGGCTCAAGCTTGAGCGAGTTCGGGGACAGGTCGTTATCGTCCGTGCATCGGTAAAGGGATTGCCCGAAATTCCCGTTTGTTTTGACGGCTACGTCCTTCCTATCCCTGCCGGGGGGCACCTCATCGGGGCTGATTATGACCACATTTCAGTCGACACTCGGGTTCATCCGGGAATCTCCTCAGCACTGATTCGAAGGATGAATAAGTGGCTTGAGGTTTCCATTCCCTCCGAAGCTATTCGCTCGGGGAGAGTAGCGTTCAGAACCTCAACTCATGACCGATTACCGTACGTCGGAGCTGTACCCGATTATTGGGATTTTCGGGCTCGAGTTGATTCGGCATTGAAGGCTCGGCGCCCCGTTGCAGCGTGTGAGGCTCTCCTTGGAGATCTGTCATACCTCCCAAATTGTTTTGTTTCAGTAGGGCACGGATCGCGAGGGTTGCTCTCGGCTCACTATGCAGCGGAGCTCCTCACCCCTAAAATTCTGGCAGTATGTGGCACGGGAAGGGATGACGCGCAGCCAGCGGATACAATGCTGGAACCGCGCCGTTTGATGGTGCGAATGATGAGGGATCTTCGCAGGGCTCGGTCCTGATGATGGTCCGCAAGAACGTTTACGAACACGCCCGTTTTTGGCCTATTTAAGGCCAAGAAGAGCCGAAAGCGATGTTGGCGCAGGTTGCTTGCGGGGACGACCACGAGGTCGCTTGGGTTGGGGAGAGTCTGGGGTAGCGCGGTGATGTTTTAGGTTCTGGAACGGAGGATTTCCTTGGGGTTGCAGAGATGGAACACTCTCTGCTCGGGTTGGTTGCTTGGTTCGCTTGACCTTCGAGGAAGAGGTGAGAGGGGGCGTTCTAGCAGCGTTTTCTGTTTCTCCCAGGTGCTGACGTTTAGTGGACAAGGGGGGGGGAGTCATCGGTGAGGAGTTTTTTCTTGGTCGTCCCCGCCCGCGCAATGGAGTCGGGGGGACGAGGGATGGCGCAGCCGCCTCTTCGAGGATTCCGCCTACCGTTGACCATGACACCCCAAGGGTTCGCTTGAGATTGATGAGATACTCTAGGGTCGTCAGCGGAGCATGGTCTTCAAAGTACTCAACTTTAGCAACAGAAAGCCCCAGAGCCTTGGCGACCGAAGCGCGGGATACCTGTTTGTAAGTTCGGATGGCGGCAAGGGGACGCATGGGGGCAGGGACGCTTTTTTGAGACATTCAGTTGCAGTTATACGGACCTTTTGGCGGCTCGGAAGGTTTGGCAAATCAAGCGCTTTTGCAAGCACTGCACGAAACATGAGCGCTTGGGGGAAATCGCCAAAAGAGTGCCATTCCCGTGCCTAGCTACCGAAAAAATCCACAGAGCGGATTTCGTAAGCCACCTAAGCAGCCAGAGGAGGTCGCTCAACGAGGGAAACCGCACTCGCTAACGGTCCTGCATCATTAAAAGAGGCACTTTGGCGGGGCTCATTCGGGAGGTATTACCCGACCCAACCCGGTAAGCCACCTACGTGACTCGAACACGTGACCCTCTCATTACGAATGAGATGCTCTACCAACTGAGCTAAGGTGGCAAGAATCCAGATGTGACTCGGTGCGTTGTTTGGAATAAAACGCACCGACCCCTCTGGAAACAATCGCACAATCGTCCGATTCAGTAAAGAGTGATGACCCTTAATGGTGATTCTTCACCTTTTCTTTCTGCTTCCTAAGCTGTTGAGACAGCGAATCACAGAGCTTGTCAATCGAGGCGTAAAGATCGGTGCTCTCTTCCCGAGCGAAGAAGTCAATGCCAAAGGCGTGGAACGAGGCCTCGGCAATTTGTCGAACTTTCTCAACAGCGAGGACCACATGAACCTCAGCATCCTGATGCACGAATTTTTGGATACAGTGAATGAGCTTTTCTGAGGCGTATTTTTTTAATGGTTCTGTCGAGTCGGTATTTTTGAAGGTAATTGCAATCCGAAGAGATGAATTTGATACGTTCGACATACGCGTCCCTATGTACTCAGTTTATTGGTATCCTAATGTTTAGCCGACAGCCATTTTCCCTATTTTAAATTCATCTGAGCATAGTCCCTTTTTGCTCATCGGTAAGTGATTATCCTGAAATGTCGGATCGTAGCCACGGACTTCATAGTGTGACAAGGGTTCTTCTCGAGCTTGAGAGAGGAGGGGCTCCTCTCTCGACTCGTCACTTTTTCTTCGAAAAAGAGGCGATCTTGTTTCTTCGGGCGGATGATTCGATTCCCAACGACTCCCGATATTTTGCTACGGTTCGTCTGGCGATAGTAATACCCTCTTTTTCGAGAACTTCCACGAGCTGCTGATCGCTGAGGGCGTGTCCGGAAGCCTCTTGTCCGATAAGGGCTCGTATACGCTCTCTGACTGCCGACGATGACACATCTCCCTCATCTCCCTTGATTCCCGAGGTGAAAAAAAACTTAAGCTCGAATACCCCTTGGGGGGTGTGAACATATTTGTTCGAGGTAACTCGGCTCACTGTTGATTCATGCATGCCGATGTCATCTGCAACATCTTTGAGAACCATCGGCCTAAGATGATGAATTCCCGCATCCAGAAAATGTCGCTGAAATTTTACGATGCTCTCGGTCACCTTGAAGATTGTCCGCTGTCTTTGTTGAATACTCTTCAAGAGCCATGATGCGCTCTTATACCTTTCCTGGAGATACTGCTTGTTACCATCTCTTCCTATGGGAGGTTCTTGAAGTAGTTGAACGCAAAAATCATTGAGACGGATCCGTGGAATTCCATCCTCATTCAATTCGATGACGTAGTCATTCTCAACGCGGTGGACGTATACATCTGGCACGATATACCGCTGGCTATCATCCGCAAATTGTCGCCCAGGGTGTGGCTCTAGCTGCTGGATAATTCCGACTGCCCGTTGCACCTCGGCAATTGTTATTCCTTCCTCCTTGGCGATTCGATCAAGTTGATGTCGCTCAAGTTTGTCGAGGTGTTTCTTAATGATTGTTGACTCGAGCCCAATGTGCCCGAGACGTTCAAGCTGAACAAGGAGACACTCCCCGATGTCGATCGTACCAACTCCCGGAGGGTCTAGGTTCTTGAGGATCTCGCGAGCTGATACGAGCTCGCCCACTGGAGTGCCCGTCTCAGCAGCGAGTTCCTCGATCGGATGTACGAGAAGCCCATCTCGGGAAAGATTGCCGATGAGGTAAAGGACCAGATTTCTCTCACTCTCAGTAATATCAAGAAATCGGAGCTGTTCTCCGAGGTGATCAACGAGAGTCTCCGATTGAACGGCGATCAGTTCGTACAGGGGACGATATTCTTCTGCCGACAGCGCTCCTTTCGGTTGGGCCGCACCCGAGTAGTCGGTGAAGAAATCAGAGAAGTCCTCCCAATCAGATCGAGCCTCCGGATCAACGGAACGAGTCTCTGTATCTTCTGAAGGTGGGGGGGGGGGTATCTCGGATGGCGTCTGGGGGGCTTCGCCCCCTTCGTCCCCAAAAGGGATTTCCTCGAGAAGAGGATTCTCAAGTAATTCCTGATGGATAGCATCAAGATACTCTTGTCGACCAAGCTGAAGCAACTTAATCGCCTGTTGAAGTTGGGGAGTCATCAGAAGAGACTGTCCCATCTTCTGAAGAAGTTTTGCCTCAAGAGCCATGATCCCTTTATCTCCCATCAGGTGGTGGTGGCGCGGGATGGCGATGCGCCACCATAGTGGGGCGCGTCTCTTCGCTCCATTACCGTCCTCCTCATCTGATGCGTCAAAAGGGCATCCGTCTTCGGATTATTGGTTGTTGAGAGGGGATATCTTCGAGGATTATAGAATTGAGTTTCGACTGGGTTATCTGAGGACTCGTATAGACGAACGATTGAGGGATTTGGGCGCTATGACCCGAGGTCCAGCGAATCAAGATTCGGTCGCCCCGGCATCTTAGACTGTTTGGGATCCTCCCAAGTCCCCTCCATATCACGGTGTGGCCATGAAGTTCGGATGAGCCAATCCGATCCTCCGCCACTCTTGTGACTCTCTGGCCAGGGGGATAATTCGAAGACTTGACAGTTTTTAACTCGGTACCGCCGATTATGGTCTGAGATACCGCTGATGTCGGCCAGTGCCTCTTGGATAAACTCACCATGAGAAAAGACCAGCAGTTGTTTCCCACTGAAATCAGAGCGAACTTTTTCGAAGAACCGGTGTGCTCGAGCCCTCGTTTCATCGAGAGTTTCACCATTGGGTATACGGGTGTCGCGGGGGCTTTTTCGAAATGCCTCGAGTACCTCCCGACGCTCAGATGCGTTCATTGAGTAGATATCTCCCCAGCATCTCTCTTGTACGAGAGGCTCATCCCTGATCTTGTGAATATCCCACCCTGCCGCGAGACAGGCGAGCTGAGCAGTCTCTCTGGCTCTTTGGAAGGGTGAAGCAAGAATGATGTCAAATCCCTCAGGAAATCTCGCGGCAAGCCACTTACCTGTCTTGATAGCCTGTTCCCGCCCCGTAGAGGTTAATCTAAATGAGCTGTCCTCCAATCCAGGGGGTAACTTAAAATGCATATTCGGATTGGCTCGCAACTTGGCGCTGAGAACATTCCCGCCACTTTTTCCGTGACGAATCAGAACCACGGACGATTTTAGACTCAAAATTGTGGGTATGGAGGATAGATCAAAAGGCTGATGCCCAGAGGGTGATTGCTCTTGCATGAGTTGATACCTCGGTCGAGGGAGCCCCAAAAAAGGAGGATGTGTCAAGCAATAAGCGGTGCCGGGAATATCAAGCTCGGAGTACTCATGCGTCTCACCATATTAAACAGTTTTAGGGGAGGTTACAGTGAAAAGTCATTCCCTAGATAGTAGCGACGAGCTTTTTCGCTTTCGGCTATTACCTCGGGGGGGCCCTCTACAAGGACCTTCCCATCAACCAGGATATATGCTCTCGTGCAGATGCCAAGAGTCTCGCGAACATTGTGGTCGGTGATGAGTACCCCGATATTTTTTTTCTGGAGGGTTGTGATTATCTCCTGGATATCTTGGACCGCGATTGGGTCAATACCGGCAAATGGTTCATCCAGAAGTATAAAGAGGGGATTCGATGCGAGAGCACGGGCAATTTCAACGCGACGTCGTTCACCACCGGAGAGTGCTGACGCCATGCTCCGCTCAATCCGCTTCACCCCCAGCTCTTCGAGAAGTTGCTCCAGCCGTTCGAGGCGGGCCGCCTCGGAAGGAAATGGAATGGTTTCCAGGATTGCGAGGATGTTGTTTTTTACTGACAGCTTGCGGAATACAGATGGTTCCTGCGGAAGATACCCTACTCCGAGACGCGCACGTTCAAACATAGGAGCACGGGTGATGTCGTGGTCATCAAGAGTAATCGCTCCTGACGTCGGTGCCGTAAGACCAACACATAGATAGAAGGTCGTCGTTTTTCCGGCACCATTCGGGCCGAGAAGCCCCACAACCTCCCCCGCGTTGACCGAGAGCGAGACCCCATTGACAACAGGCCGTTCTTTGTATCGCTTAACGAGGTCGTGAGCGGCGAGGGTGTGCATGGGAAGGTAGATGATAAAAAGTTAGGGAGAATCCTACCCCGCACAGGGGTCATCGTTCAAGCTTTGTGTCACGTCGCGATATAGTGCCTGTGGAGCCAATACCTGCTAAATATTATGAGGCATTAGCCCCACCAATTATCGGCCTTTTTTTTCGGAAGACAGAAATGTAGGGGTGGAACCCTCGCTGAAACACCCTTAGCGAGCGTTCGAGGGTGAAGAATGGCTGCGCAGCTCGCTGAAGTTGTTCATCGTGGGGAGATATAATCACGAGGCGGCCGTTATCGGTGAGGACCCGATCCATCTCTCGTAACATTGGCGCGCAAAGTATCTTGGCATCCCTTCGATTTCCCATGGACTCGCCCCACGGAGGATCGCTTATGACAAGTGATGCTAACTTATCGGGAAATGGGAGCTGGCAGAGATCGCCGCGAACCAGATGTACTGCTCGGGAGGGGGGGCAAGAGGTCGTATTAGCTCGGGCTGCTGCGAGGGCATATTCACTGATATCTAGTCCAATCAGGCGACCAACATGGCCCATCTCTAAAAGTTCACCTAGTATGGTCCCACTTCCACACGGCAGGTTGAGAACGAGGTCTCGTTTGTGAGGTCGCCCGAGACGAACCATCGCGGCTGCGAGAGGACCGGCGAGAGCGCCACGGAAATTGCTCTCTCGCCAGGGACGTGTTGCGAGTGGGCGTGGAGTAGCTCGTACCAGAATCTCCCATCCTTGCTCCCGAAGTGGACGGCGAATACGAATAACGAGATCGGCATTCGGATCATCAGGACGGTACGGACATGAGGTTAGTTCTTGAAAAAATGCTCCAAGTTTCTTGAAGGTCGCTGTTTCTTTCCCCGCGCCTTCAAGTCGCATCCCCTTAAATGTAGTGAGAGGAGTGATGCGGGAAACATCCTCAAAAAGGAGCCCCATCGCTTTCCGATATTCATATGAGGTTATACCTCGAGGTCGATCAATAGGAAGGATGATTCCTCGAAAGAGAGCGGAGGCTGTCCTTATCGTAACGAGTTTGCTGCCCGAAGCCTGAGCCCCCGAAAATGATATTTCTTCATCATCGATCAACTGCGATGCTATCCGTATCCCTTTCTCGCTCAGTTCTTCAACCACCAGTGAGCCAAGGCCCTTCGAAAAGGTGAGGGTCCAGTAACAAGAAGGGGATAAAAGTGAAGTTCTCTTCACAGGAGAGCGCCTCGCCATCGATGAAGCTTGGTGATGGGGAGCGTTCGAGAACTGGCGCCTCATGATAGTGCCTTATTGAGCAGAGTCTCTGTTACCTGTTGGAGGCTTTATGACCTTCATCCGTACCTGTCCTTCGGCAGAGCTCTTATTGGTTGTTAGGTTGATGGTAATTTTATCGGCTGCTAGGTCGTTGCCTCCCTGGAAGAGGTGGGGATTTTCAGTAAGAGTCACTATCCCCGATTTAGCATCGTAAACCCCCAACTGACTCGTCGCTTTCGTGTCGGGACTTTTGGTTACGACGACATCTTTACGCGCAGTGATGGTCTCGACTTTATTATCAGAGCCATACCTCCCCACCATTTGTCGGGCCGTGATAGTGACATCCGCCTGGACAACTTTCACATCCCCGTTATAAACAAAGGAGCGGTTCTCCGCATCGAGCTCGAGCTTGTCTGAGGTTATATACACCGGCTCATTTCGCGACGACGAGCTTCCCAGATCGATAACAGGAGCCTCCGAACGATTCTCATTTTTTTGAGGCTGAGAAGTCTCGCGGATCTGGCTAGCCGCGGGCGCTATCTTCTTTCGGGGGGTATCGTCTTTTTTGCTGTTTGATGAGCGCGGCGCCGAGAGACTCGGCGTGGGTGAGGCAAGAGGTATCGCCAGGCATGAAAGGATTACAATCAGTGACATAGCCCGCCTCGGGTTATCGAACGGAGAACTTGTGATCATGGCATTCCCTTATTTTGAGGTCGTATCTCGGTTCGGACTGAGCCAAGAAGTTGAAATATTCTGGTCTCGACGTTGCCCTGCATTGAATCTGCTGAGGTGGTTCCCGAGCTGTTCTCGATGATAACTCGTGAGGGGGCCACTACCCGACCATCAACTCGCCCGTAAGTAATCGTCTCGCTCGAGATAGTTGTGTCGCCTTTGTGCTCAATTTTTACTCCTCCTGAGCACCGAGCCTCGGTGAGGTCGGTTCCTGAGAGAATGAGCTCGGCTTTTGGAGCGATCAGCTTGGTCTGCGAGCCATCAGCCTTAAAAAGTAGCAGCGTCCCATTGGTAATTCGTACGACGCTTGTTTGAGGTAGGTACTCCCCAACATCGGCAGTAATCTCCCATTCCTTTTGGCCGTTCGGTTTTGTTTGACTTCGGTGAAATTTTTCCAGAACGACTGAGCCAGTTGGTTTTTCTGATTCGTTACTGTTCTCCGATTCTGCGGCTTGGAAACCGACCGGATTATCATCCAATTTCCGGATTGATTGCTCTCGAGTAAGGGTGCTGAGAGCAAAGGTGGCGCTAAAAAACCCAACTAAGATGAGAGCTGCAAGAATAAAGCTCAATCGACGAGAGATGCGAGCCACGGCAAAGAATCCCTTACTGAGGAGAGGTAGTTACTGATTGGATCGTCTCAAAAAGAGTGGTAGCAACTTTGATGAGAGGTTCCATCTCATCTAAAGGAACCATCGAAGCCCCATCTGAGGGGGCGTTGTGAGGTTCTGGATGACACTCAAGGAAAAGCCCGTCGATACCCACAGCAATCGCAGCACGCACGAGGGGCGCAATAAACTCCCGACTTCCTCCAGAGCTCCCGCCAGCTCCTCCCATCGATTGAACGCTGTGAGTTCCGTCATAGATGACAGGGAAGCCGATATTTCTCATGATGACGAGTCCCCGCATATCGACCACGAGGTCACGATACCCGAAGCAGCTTCCTCGCTCGCAAAGAAGTATCTCTGCTTGTCCGGCGGCTTTTACTTTTTCGGCGGCATATAACATATCAGAGGGGTGGAGAAATTGGCCCTTTTTTATGTTCACGCAAGACGCATGCGCCCCCGCTGAGAGAAGTAAGTCGGTCTGACGGCATAGGAATGCGGGAATCTGGATGATGTCTATGGTTCCTTCACATGCTTTTACATCCTCCACTGAGTGCACATCAGTCAGGACCGGCAATCCGGTGGCTTCTCGTACTTCTTCGAGGATACGAAGCCCCTTGTCACGGCCTATTCCGCGAATCCCGGTCGCACTTGTTCTATTGGCTTTATCGAAAGATGATTTGTAAACAACCGTAATCGGGTATCGCTCCTGCAGAGATTGCAAAAACGATGCGGTTTGGAGCGCTAATTCCCGTGTCTCTATTTGGCAAGGTCCAGCGATTAAGAGCAGCTTGTTGGGTTTGATGTATCGTGACATTAGTGCTTCACTCCGAGGTATGTTTAACCCGTTTGGCTAAGGAAATAGCACCTATCTGTCTTTCTTTTCGCGTCTCTCGACCGACTGCGCGAGGGCGGCAGCGACAAAACCGGTGAAAAGAGGATGTGGAGCGCGGGGGCTCGATTTGAATTCGGGGTGGTATTGGACCGCGAGAAACCATGGGTGATCCTTGATCTCGATGATCTCAACAAGAAATCCATCGGGAGAAAGACCCGAGAAGAGAAGTCCCGCCTTGGAGAGCTTTTCTCGGAAATCGTTATTCACCTCAAATCGATGCCTGTGTCGCTCATTGATCATCTCAGCTTCATAGAGCGAGCGAGCCCGAGAACCTGCGGCAAGAGCGCAGGGATACGAACCAAGACGCATAGTGCCACCCATGTCACGGGTCCGTTTCTGCTCCTCCATCATATCTATAACAAAGGTCCCCTGGTCGGAGAACTCTCGGCTGGTCGCATCGATGATACCAGCCTGCGATCGAGCGAACTCAATAGTCGCCATCTGAAGGCCGAGACAGATCCCAAAGAAAGGGATTCCTTTTTCCCGCGCATATCGAACCGCTTCGATTTTACCCTCAGTGCCCCGCACACCGAATCCTCCCGGAATGAGGATTCCATCGGGGGTTTTGGTGCCACACGCCCGGGACAGGACTCCCTCAATCCCCTCTCGTTCAATCGCTTCGCTGTCGACATACGCTATCATGACGCGACAATCATTTGCGATGCCGGCGTGATGAATTGCCTCGGAAAGGCTTTTGTAGCTCTCTTTCAGATCGACATATTTCCCGACCATGGCGATGGTAACATTACCACGCTGAGGAGAGGTCGTCGTTCTCAGAATGTGCTCCCAGTCGGATAGGTTCGGCGCCCCCGTCCAGATATTGAGCAGTTCGCATACCCTGTCATCAAGACCCTCCTTGTGAAGAAGAAGAGGAAGCTCGTAAATTGAGCGAACATCGTACGCATTTATGACACAATCTTCACGAACATCGCAGAACAGACTTATCTTCTTCTTTAACTTGGGGTCGAGAAGGTTCTCCGAGCGACAGATGATGATTGATGGAAGAATGCCGAATCCCGTTAATTCTTTGACGGAATGTTGGGTCGGCTTTGTCTTGAATTCGTCCGCTGCTGCAATGTAAGGGACGAGAGTAAGGTGGATGTAGAGAACATGCGAATGACCGACATCAGCTCGTAGCTGGCGAATGGCTTCGATGAAGGGAAGGCTTTCAATGTCTCCGACAATCCCGCCCACTTCAACGACACAGATGTCGAAGCCGTCGGCCGCAAGGAGAATTCTTCTCTTTATCTCATCGGTAATGTGGGGAATGACTTGTACTGTCCCTCCGAGATAATCCCCCCGTCGCTCATTAGCAATGACAGTCTCGTACACCTGACCCGAGGTAAAGTTATTCTTTCGACTCATCGGCCTACCGATAAATCGTTCATAGTGGCCAAGGTCGAGGTCGGTCTCCGCCCCGTCATCAGTCACAAAAACCTCTCCGTGTTGGGTCGGACTCATCGTTCCCGGATCGACATTGATGTAGGGGTCTAGTTTGAGAAGGGTGACCTTTAGCCCCCGCGCCTGGAGAAGAGCCCCGATAGCAGCCGCAGATAGTCCTTTGCCGAGGGAGGAAACAACTCCACCAGTGAGAAAGATAAATTTGGTCGGCCGGCCGTTCATGCAGACATCCTCTTAAGAGACCCGGTTATCAACTACCGATGTCATTGGTACAACGGGTGAGATTACACTAGAATCGGGCCGTCCGCATTATCGAGGAGCAATAATTGGGGGGCAAAATGATAATTTGTAAAACGGTGTCAGATTACACGGGGTGGCGTTTCCAGAAAGGGGGGCGGATTGGTGTCGTCCCGACTATGGGGTATCTCCATGAAGGGCATCTTTCACTCGTTCGCCAAATTCGGCCAGCATGCGACCATGTCGTGGCTACCATTTTTGTTAATCCCACCCAGTTCAATCAAGCGGAAGATTTTGAAAGGTATCCGAGGAATGAGGAGCGAGACTGTGAGCTTCTCGAAGCGGAGGGTGTGAGTGCTGTTTTTATCCCCGGTGTCGACGAGGTTTATCCTGAAGGAGCCGCCTCTTGGGTAACCGTAGAGGGGGTTACCGAAAACATGGAGGGAAAATATCGACCCGGTCATTTTCAGGGGGTGACAACGGTGGTTACGAAGCTTTTCCATATCATTCAACCGCAGGTGGCCATATTCGGTGAGAAGGACTTTCAGCAGCTTCGGGTGATTGAAGAGATGACCCGTAGTCTCTTTTTTCCAATATCCATCCTGAGGGGACATCTTGTGCGAGAGGATGATGGAATCGCAATGAGCTCAAGGAATGTGAGGTTATCTCCGGCAGAGCGTGAATCGGCTCGAGCTATACCCCGTGCCCTTCAGGCTGCTCATGCACTTTGGTTAAAAGGAGAATCGAGTGCTCGGGTACTTCGAGCAGAGATCCGTGAACGTTTGGGAGACGAAGGGATACGAACTGAGTATGTATCCGTCATAGATGAGGAGACGGTGCAACCAGTCAAGCAGGTGGGATGGGGAGCTCGGGTGTGTCTTGCTGCGTGGGTGGGGGGAGTTCGTCTGATTGATACTATGAGATTCCGGCAGGGAGAGGAGTGGGATGGCTCGGTGTCACATAATCGGGTACTTTTTTAAATGATGTCCAAGCATCCTACCTCACGACAAAAGGACGGCGATGATACCGGTCAGGAATATGCCATCTGAGGTGCCCGCTCCCCCAATTGAGATGACGGGGGCCTCAATTTTGTCGAGATCGCTCAGATTCATGAGGTCCGCGCCAATAAGAGTTCCAAGGGTACCGGCAATATAAGCAACTGGTGCAGCGTGCTCGGGTGCGATGGTGTTGGCAGCAAGGATGGCTATGATGGGAGGGATGAGGGTGGGAACTGCGATGCCGACCCCCTCAATTCGGAAAGCAAGGTTGTGGACAGCAATGGTGACGATCGCAGTTGCAAGGAGGGTAGAGGTTATCACCTCGTGATCGAGGGTGACCAAATGGTTAAAGAGAAGGTACAGGGAGATGCCTACCGGAATGATCGCTCCTCCGAGATTGACCGCAACAATCGTTTCTGAGGAATTTCGAGCCTCTGGTATCCGATAACGCATGCCGTAGAACATTACCGTTTGAGGGGGGGGAATTCGTCTCGTTTTTAACCTCGCGACCGGAATATTAATCACGCTACCAAGGAGCGAGCTGAGCAGACAGATTGTAATTACTCTGGGAGGTATGCCCAGCTTCTCAAACGCGAATGAAATAAGGTGCAGCTCAACAAGGATGAGGAGAGCAAAAGTGAGGAGAAACCCCACAAACATGAAAAAGGGAGCAACGGGGAAATAGGTGTGGGACGGAGATCTCATTGACCGGACCCTCCATAAACTGGAAGACCACTCACCTGTATCTTAACGCCGTCCGCTAAGTCGCTGAAAGAGGATTGAACGAAATATCATGATCCAGATCCCCAGAACGAGACTCACAAAAAGGGTTCCGATATGGCCGAGAACCCCACCAAAGATTTGGCCGAACACTGCTGAAGAAACCTCGCTTCCGGGAAGAGCCAATGCAGCGACGGGAAAGAGGGGGTTCATCGCTCTCATCACCGTAAATAGTCCATCGGTGCCCGATATGAGGAAAAGTGGGCTAACAACGAGGAGGATGGCTCCAAGCCAGGCAGCGCCCTGCTCCTTCATGAATTCATAACAGAGCATGATTCCATTCATCCCATCGGGCTGAATGTGTTGAATGATCTCTGGCGCAGGGTTACACCAAATGACAACTGCCAGATGAATGAAAAGAGTCACCATGTTAAAACCTTCTTGCGCTCCTCCAATGGCCTGAGCTGACAGTTCTACTAGGTAAAAAAAGAAGCCAAAGGCGATAACACTCGAGAATGTTTCGTAGCGGAAGGTACGCCAATCAGGACTTCGATTTGACGCCAGATCGCCCACCCAGTTATAGAACATTCCGATCATCGCAGCCTGAAGTAATCCCAGTATCAAGCTTCCTATCAGGGAGAGACCAGCAAGTAACGAAAAAAAGGAACCAAGGAGTGAAAGTGAGAAGATCCACAGCATCACCAATCCGACTGAAGCTGGAACGATCCGCCAATGCCGCCTGAGTAGTCGCACCGATTCTCGAGCGGTCTCTGAATAAAGTTCAATTGTTGAGAGGGCGGAATGTTTCACGGTAAGTTCATTTCGGGGAAGAGGTAGGTTGGCCAGAGGGTGCTCCCGATGTGTTCCGTCGGCGACGTCCCCTGCTGCGTGATCGTCCTCGTTTGCGTGCTCCATCATGCGAGCCCTCGGTCTCCTCGTAAAAACGAGCCTCTCGAAGCAGTCGATAGAACAGGCGATCGTGACCCGATGAGGGGAGAACGCGAAGAATGCCATCGGCATCGCTGAGTGAATCCGCCCCCCACTGTTGACCTGTAAAGGAGCCACTGACCCCCTCTGTAAACAGAGCGTGGATTATCTGAATCGATGCGGTTATCCGCTCTCGTTCCCGCCGAGGTACCGCCATCTTGCCGAAGAAGGTTCGCACATATTCAGCGACATCCGACGGTCCAGTTCCAACTCTTTGAATGTCCTCTCCGCCGTTTGGAGCCTTAGAGAAGAGCGCAAGTAAAGTCAACGGAATGAAGAGGTCTACCGGTTCTCCATTTTGGACGATGTCGTCGAGTCGCTCTAATGTTTCCGAGCAGGGGGTATGGGGTTCGAGGATGGTAACATCAATCGATGGAAGGAGAGCTTCGAGTAATTTCATCGATCCGAGGAGGCGTACAATCTTAAGGAAGTGCCCGGAGAGAACATCCTTCCTAAATTCATCGAAAACCCGCACGTCGGTGCACTGATGAATTAGTTGAGTGTTCCTGAGGACTGATTGAGCGGTGCTTTCTTCAATGCTAAATCCACTTCGGGCGGCATGTCGAACGACCCGTATCATACGAACGGGGTCCTCCGATATTCGCACATCGGGGTCTCCGATGATGCGAATCAGTCTCGCACGCATATCATCGATGCCCCCAACATAATCGATGATAGTCGATGACAATGGATCGTAGTAAAGGGCGTTGATGGTGATATCTCGCCGATATGCATCGGTCTCTTCGGTCCCGAAACGATTGTCGTCGAGAATCGGGGAGGATGGTCCCTCCTGAACATCTTCGTCAACGGATGGAAGGGGTGAAAGTTCACGGAAGGTGGATACTTCAAATATTTTCTCGCGGCCGAAAAAAATCTGAGCAAGTTTGAAACGCCGCCCGATGATGCGGCTGTTGCGAAACAGCGATTTAATAGCTCTCGGAGTCGCATCGGTGGCTATGTCAAGGTCTTTGGGGGTCTTCTTGAGCAGAAGGTCGCGGACCCCGCCCCCCACTAGGTAGGCGGAGTAGCCGTGGTGCGCGAGTCGCTCGATGACGGAGCGAGCAAGAGGATCGAGGTCCGAGGGCCGGATACAGTGATGTTCAGACGAATAGCGGTGCGGATTCATGTAACCTAAGAGAATCCCCTAGGGGGTTAATATTAAAGAAAAAAATGGAGAAAATAGTGCTCCGAATCATAAAGCTTTTCACCGTCTAAGCCGACCCCTTCTGTGGTTGGCGACGGCGTAGCGCTCGATCATGTCAGATGCGAGCCCTTGGGACCAAACAGAGGTCGATCGACGGGGCCCGAGGCACAAACCGATGGCTACGGACCGGGTGTGGTTTACCCTACGAAGTGTATCACGTTTTGCTTCTGTTTCTCTACTCAGGGATGTTTTATGGCTCGGGGTGTTTATTCGCATGAAATAGGGGACCCGGACTTTGAGTGGCTCCTCTCTACCTACTTGGAGCGGTTTCCCCGAGCCATAAAGGTCGACCAACCAGGGATGCCCTTGACCATCATCGGTACAGAGGGACTTGAGACACTGTCCCCCTTAAGAGCTTTGTATCCCGGAGGGCAATCGACAGGGAAACAACCGGGATCTCAGCAGCCCCCTAAGCCATCTCACGAGGACAAGAATTCTCGGTAGTACAATAATGACGTCCTAGAAGCTGATACCCCTCGTAGAAAGAACTTTATTAAAACCGTCGAGCGCGGCGATTTTGTAGGCTTGCGACAAGGAGGGGTAGTTAAAAACAAGGTGGACGAGAAGGTCTAGCTTTGCTCCTGTGGCGATGACTGTTTGACCGATGTGAACTACCTCAGTTGCTCCCTCACCGATAGCGTGTACGCCGAGAATCTCGAGGGAGTTCGGATTGAAGATTATTTTCAAGAAGCCGTCGGTGTTACCGAGTATTCGTCCCTTCTCAAGCTCGGAAAAACGACACGTGCCGGTCTCATAGGGAATTTTATCCCGGGTAAGCTCCGCCTCTGTTTTTCCCACCATCGATATCTCAGGAATAGAGTAAATTCCATACGGTACGGGAAGATCAGGGAAAGTATCATCAATTTTAAGGGCATGACATGCGGCCCGTCTTCCGTGCTCTATCGCAGTTGAAGCAAGACCTGATCGACCACAGACATCGCCGACAGCGTAGATATTTGGGACGGAGGTCTGAAAATTTTCGTCCACAGGGATCATCCCTTCGGGGTTAACCTGTATGCCGAGTGCGCCAAGTCTGAGCGAGGCTGTATTGCCTGTTCGACCCGCAGAAACAAGGAGAACATCGGTAACAAGCCGTTTACCACTTTCGAGTACAATGACAGCCCTTCCATCAGAGGCGCGGCGACACTGAGCGACCTTTTCACCGGTGAGAATTGACGCTCCCCATTGCCGAAGGCTATGAACGAGGCACTCCCGAATATCCTGATCAATAAAGCCAAGGATGGAGGGACGAGCCTCAACGACGATTACCTCAACCCCGAGTGCTGCAAACATTGATGCATACTCAGATCCGATAACCCCGCCACCCACGATCCCAAGGGAGCGAGGCAAACGCTCAAGCCCCAAGATGCCATTGCTGTCAATGATGACGCTATCATCAAACTCAAAACCATCGGGACGACGGGGACTCGTTCCAGTTGCAATAACGATGAACTCGCTCGTCAGACTTTCGCGGATCGAGCCCCGCTGAACGACGACAGTGTGAGCATCCTCTATCGAAGCCCATCCGCAAATAATCTGAACACGATTTCGCAATAGTTGGGCCCGAAGGGTTTGTTCAGCACTTGCAACGATTGAAGCTGACCAGCGGGTCAAATCCTCCATCTCAATATCGTTTTTAACACGATAGGACTGCCCAAACTGAGTCCAAAGGCGATATCCCGAGAGATGGAGAATCGCTTCTCGAAACGACTTACTTGGAATCGTCCCATCGTGAAGACAAACTCCACCAACTCTCGGATTGAGATCGATGATCGCAGCTCTCTTTCCAAATTTAGCGGCCTGAATAGCGGCTTTCTGACCTGCTGGACCACTACCGATGACCACCATGTCATAATTTGATGACATCGAGCACTCCGTGCATAACAGTGATGTACCCCAGACCTGTCGTCTTCTTCCCAGAACACATCAAGGGTTGAACGAGGGCCAACCGCTCTCAACTTTAAGCTAAGTGGAGATGTGTCGTAAGTCTCATAAGGATACGAGCAACGAGTCATAAAGAAAAGACGGAACTGATTGGCAGGCTTATAGGGTTTTCCTTTTAGTAGCAAAACCCTTGATGTGTCGCTGAAAAGGGTAGGGTGCTCACCTCTGTCCAGCCATTCTGAGTTTTGGGGCCGACGGTCAATACGAATGCAGAACGAAATCCCATTTGCCGCGCTTTAACGGGCCCCCTCTTTTTGATTAGTCCCGTGACAGATCTCCGGGCGAGTACTCACCCAGGATTCTTAACGAGGTTGTAAGTCGAGTAAGGCCACGCACCAGAACATCGGCTCCCTCCGGATGAATAACATCGAGGTAGAAGAGATACTGAAACGGCTTACCTCGAACGGGTCTTGATTCAATCTTCGTCAAGTTACCCCCTTGGTCTTTTAATTCCGCAAGAACTTTAAGAAGACTGCCCGGCTCATGCTCAAGGGTGGCAACCAGCGAAACCTTGGAAGGAAAACCATGAGGAATCTGCGGCTTTCCCACGACTAGAAAACGAGTGTAGTTCTGGGGGTCATCCTCAATCGAGGGAAGGAGGATGGTTAAACCGTATACTTGAGCGGCTTGTTCGCTCGCGATGGCTGCTCGGCAGAGGTCTCCAGACTGAGCTACGAAACGTGCTGCTCCCGCGGTGTCTGAGAATGGCTCCGGTGAGAAATGGGGATATTCTTCAAAGAGGATTCGACATTGTTCCAGCGCTTTGGGATGAGAGCACACCTGAGAAATATGAGATATCCGCTCATGAGGGGTCATGGTCTGGTCTGGAAGCACCAAGAGATTATGTTGAATGCGGAGGTATACTTCACCTCTAATGGGGATATCGTACCGGCATAAAAGATCGTAGTTTTCGTAGATGGAACCAATCAGAGAGTTTTCAATGGGGAGGACGCCGAATGAGGATCGGCCCTCGACGATTGCCAAGAATATTTCCTCAAACCTCTTCGTTTCAACTAAATTGAAGGGAGCCTTAAAAAAAGCTTGTCCCGCTAGATGACTGAATGATCCAGTCGCCCCTTGGCAAGCGATTGAAAGAGGATAATCATCCTTCATGAGAACTCCACTACAAATTTCATTGCTGGTTGAGATATGGTGACGAACTATTTATTTTGGACATTTTAGCCGAGAAGCTCGACATTCGCGCGAGGAACTTCCACGAATAATGGCCCAGAGCATTCGGATGTAAAATGGGGAGTTTGAGCCAGCTCAACGACGACAACCCGGGCTGAGGCGCCGGTCGCTATGATACGGGGATGGTGAGGAAGCTCATGCACTCGCCCTACTTGACCAAAGAAGGGGTGTCGTATCAGCCGGACCGATCGACCGACTGCTAATCCAAGGGAATGTTCTTCTAAGTTAATTTCCTCAGTCGGCTCGGCAATCGAAAGAGCCTTACCTAATGAAATAATTGCCTCTGGTCGTATCGCACCCGCCCGTACCTGAGTTATTCCTGATATCGATGCTCCCTGACCCTCATGCTGCTTCAGCGCAAAAAATGCCTGATCGCTCATCGGTATCGAACCAAACCCCTCCGTTACAAAAAAGGTGAAAGGAACTGGTTCATCACCAGTAATCGCGACTCCAAATCTTCTTTTGGCATATGACTCAATAACGCGATCTTCAACTGAGCCGGCGACCCATCCCGCGATGCCTCGTTTAGCTCCATCGAGAAGACCTTCGAGGGAGGGAGAACCTCGTGAGACAATCACAGCTCCCGCTAAGTCCTCACGCAGCGGAAGGGAGGATAAGAGGCCCCCTTGCTCCAGAACTACCAGTTTTCCTGACCGCTCACCACCAACTCCAAACACCCCCTGAACGAGGGTGCAGATTGACGATATCGTAACTCCGATTCCATCTTGAACCTCGGAGATTGTTCCCTCGAGAAAGGCTTTTTTTTGGACCTCGATAGGCGGGCAGCGAACCATGATGGTGCCGGTTACTCCACTTATTAGTTCAATGGTGCCATCGACTGGAGTGGGGACCTCAGCCCGAAACAGTCCGAGGAAAGCCCGATGCCGGGCAAGAATATCCCCTTTTCGTACTGGGTCGCCGATCCTGACAGTGATCGTATTCATAGCTTCCTCAGAAGGAAGCCCGATCTCCTCGGCAATCCGAACAAGAACCCCCTCACCGCTGATTGAGGCCGATCCGATGATAGTATCAGACTCTACGCAATCACCGACTCGAACCGATATTACCCCGGGAATGGGAAGGTCCCTTCGTCTTTTGATAGCAGTATTCAGGAGCACGGAGGCCCCACCGGAGTAAGCCTGACCCATTAGTCATCCTCCTGAGAATCGGGCGCGATCTTGAGAGCGTTCATTATTTGCAGCTGCCTTCTTGCTCGAGATTCAGTGTCTGGAGGAAAACGTATAGGCCGACCTCGACAATCAATAATGAGACCACAGCCACCACCGATGATTTGGCGCCTCAAAGGGATTCCTGGGCCTGCCCCGACATCCACCTGGCCTTTCGGCTCGATGAGGAGCGTGTGAGTCTCTCCTCGCAGGGGGATAACAGAGAACTCGGATGCGGTGAATGCCTGGCCCTCTCCGCTATCTACGATAATCGTACCAAGAGGGGTACCCGGTGGGAGCTTGCAGGAAAAAATTGGTGCAATACAGTACCCTAAATGAATGAGGCAATCTCTCTCAAGAATCTGAGTCGCACCGGCCGGTTCCACCGAAGAGAATATACCGAGATGGGGAAGCATAAAGACAGAATCAACGAATAGCTGTGTAATGCCCTCAACTTCAAATCCATCAATCATCATGAGAGCCGCCTGAGCGCGATCGGGCGCGTGGCTGAGAACACCACCTGAACCGACAATCGCCTCGATTCGAATGAGCGAAATGAGCTGATCATTTGACCCTTGGTTGAAGGCATCGCCAATCTCTTTTGCCTTGTCGTCCGCATTTACCGACAGCGCAAGTGATCGGTGATGAGTGAATGAGAGTCGCAGAGCCTCCCGACAAACCGCCTGTTCGAGCCAGAGGTCATCGTGGGTTTGTGGTATCGTGGTCGGACGAATCATCTTGTTGCGAATTCTATTCTTTAGATCGTCGAGGTCGGCGACAAACGGCAACCAGCGCGCTATCGCTTCAATACCAGCCTCTAGCAGAACATTTCCAATGGAGTAGCTCATACCTAAATTGGCACTGACGGTCCGTGTCAGAATTCGTTCGTTACGCGGGTTAATGCAGGAACTAAAAACATCGGTCGTCGCTCCGCCGATATCAACCGCAATCGCTTCGATGTTTCGGCGTTTGGCAAAATGATCGACCATGATGCCGACAGCAAGTGGAGTGGGCATAATCGGAGTGCTCGTCCAGCCCATAAGGGTGCGGTAACCCGGAGAATGGCTCATCACATGGGAGAGGAAGAAGTCGTGAATGGCTTCGCGTGCCGGCGCAAGATTTTCTCTCTCAAGCTCCGGACGAACATTATCAACGATAGTGACCGACCCCATCGGAGCGAGTACTCTCTGCACCTCAGTTGCCGCGAGGGTATTTCCAGCAAATATTATCGGGAGCGACAGCGAATCGCCGAATCGAGGGCGAGGTGCCGCTGCGAGCAGGAGTTCTGCGGCTTCGATTACCTGAGCAACCGCTCCTCCATCTACACCACCACAGAGCAGAAAGATATCTGGCTTCAGGGCGCGAATGCGTTCTATTCTTTCGTGATCACTTCTTCCGTCATCAGCTGAAATCGAATCGATGACGATGGCACCAGCACCCAGCGCTGCCCGTTCAGCTGATTCAGTTGTCATCTTCCCCACGAGACCGGCGACCATCATCTGAAGGCCACCTCCCGCTGAGCTTGTAGAAAGGTAAAGATCGGTACCTCTTGAGGTTTTGGCTGGAGTCTCAATCGGGGGATTAAGCTCCCGGGAAAAAAAGTGACAGGATGACAGTTCCTCTAATTCGGTAAAGGCATTTCGGACTCCTACTGTGACATCGGCGACCGGCTGCTCGACAGTTGTTGGCGCCTCCCCGCGCGTCCGAAAGTGCCAACCAGTATCATCGCGCTCAAACATGAGGGCTTTGGTCGTTGTTGACCCACAATCTGTGACGACAACTCGAATCATTAAGAGCCCCTCGCGTAATGACTAAACTCCTCCAGCTATCAAACCTTTGACAGCTTGAAACCAAGGACCGGACATGAATTGAACTCTCTCAACCAATAGTGCCATGCGAGCCATCACAGTGGACCCAAAGAATGCCCCAAAGCATATCATCATTACCCAGCGAGCTGCCTTGGATGAAGAGCCTTTTTGCAGCGAATCATTCTTAACCGTTGAAAGGAAATAGAGGAAGACGAGGGTCATTGCCCCCACGAATACGATATTGCTGAGACTCGAAGTCCAGCTGATGCCCTCTGCCGAAAAAACGATTAAGGGTTTGAGACTGCTTCGAATCTGAGGAACCATTTCGGCAAAAAATCCCTTAATGCCCAGCCCTGCGCTAAATCCCAGTGAAAGACCTATTACTAGTTTTGCAAGCCACCCGAACTGCTTTGAATAGATGGTATAGTAGAGTAATCCAAATGAAAGAGGGAAAATGTACAAAAGATAGGAGCTGTTGTAAGGGGTCAAGACCGTCCCATCGGGAAAGTATTCAACACCAAACCCGAGCAGAGGAGCCAATATATTCGGCCAGAGGAAGTTCTTAATGGTGAATACTGGAGCGAAACCGGCAGCAATGCCGATGAAGAGGTGTTCAAAGGACCGATAAACGGCATTCTCTTTTATTAGGAAGCTGAAAATTGCGAGGGTGCAAATACCTCCGATCAGCACTGATGCGAGCTCCCACATTATCTTATCCTCCTGGAAATAGCCCTCACAATTATCGGAAAATTTCCCAGAAATATAAGAAGCACGATGGCCAGCTGTGATATCCCCAGTGCCGTATTAATCGCCCGAGATGAATCTTCCTCCCGTTTGGGATAGGTTTTTTCTAGTAACTCGGAATACCAGGCAGCGCCGGAAACGCCTTCAAGAATTCCCTTTAGCTGTCCGGAGTCGCGATATATGTAGGCCTCGGGAATGGTTATTGAGGTGCAACCGTGAATGAATGTGGGGGCTACTCCATTTCGCCGAAAGAATTGCACATAGGTATCAAATGTGCCGATGTAGCCAGTTAATTGAATCAAAAGATCAATATCGGAGATTGTCGATACTCCCTCCATGAGCGGAAGCTTAGACAGGTCATTTCCTCGAGCGTCCTTGCTGATGTATGTGGCGATATTATTCGACTTCGCTAAAGCCTGGATAAAGAGAGCTAGCCCCGTGCGGAAACCGATATTTGCCCAATCCTCTCCATAGGTCCACCTCTGGGATGGATCTTCGCGCATTAATCGGCTCGCCACGGACTCAGGTACCGCCTCGAGAAAACCCTCCCCCTGGCTAATCTGGGTCATTACAACGAACGGAATTCGTCGGCGCATCAAATGCTCTATAACAACCTCCGCTTGGGGGCCGTTCTCCGCGTAATTCGATGGGCCATAATCCATTGCTACGAGAGCGATTCTACCCTTCTTTTTTTGCAATTTCTCTACGAGATGGAAGCTTTCAGTCGCCGCCTTTAAGGGGGCTGCAGGAAGCCGTATGCCACCAACCAGAGGTAAAAGGACCGCTAAAAATATGACCAGATAAACAATTCGTCTCCCCGCGTTAGCCACGATCCGGCCCTCCCGTAAAGCCTTTCGCCTCTATTGAGAACCACATCCGAATACAGAGAACGAGGGAGGCAACTCCCGCCCCCAGCTTTATAGCCCGAAAAACTCCGGCGCTGGGAACTTCAAGTAGCCAAAGCCGAATGGAACCGAATGACTCTGATATCATCAGTCCGACAGATGTTTGACCTAGTATCACCAGAAGGGCAGCCATCATCATGAGAAGCGATTCGATAGAGGTAACTCGGAAAGCTCTGTAAGCTGCTGCCCCAATATAAAAGGCAAGAAGTGCAAACATTGATGAGCCGAGTGAGGTGAATATTCCATCGAAAAGAAGAGTGAAGAGTTTCCGAGAAAGCCTATTCTCTCGCTCATAGGCAGTTTGGGCAGAAATAAACGTCCGAGCCGAGGAAAGGAGAGGGGGGAGGGTGGCGACAGTATTTAGAGAAGAGGGAGTTGCTTTGAGCGACGTGATAGCATCTCGAAGTTGCTCGCAGAGAATGGCAATTGGCTCCTTTTGAATTTCCGGTGCGCTAATAGATGTAATTTGAGCCTCGAGGGCGACAAGCTCGGGGATAAAAGCTCTCACGCGGAGTTCAGTAGGGGGAACATCCTTCCGCTGAGCAGCCGCATCGGAAACGATGGCCTCTGCAAAGAGAGACAGGATCTCAATTTTTCGCGTTTTTCGAGCATCGGAAAGAGAGGAGAACCAGTCTGCTGTTGAAGCTATCATCATAGCAAAAAGACCAGAAAGAAGAATTCCACTAAAGAGTGCTCCTGATCGTCGAAATGCTATTTTTGATCCATGTACCAAGCAAAGGTTTATGATTCCTAGTCCGACAGATACATAAATTGCAGCAAGGAATCCGTTTGTTATCGATTCATGATGAGATGAAATACCCCAAGCATCGAGCGTAGATTCCGGCAGCAGAAATTCAAGTACAAAATATACTCCACCAAGGAATGTTACGCCCGCTATGAGAGCCTCACGGAGATTGCGGATTTTCATGTCGTGAGAGCGCTCCAATGAAAGGATATGAGGAGTGATACGAGGTCGGGGATCGCTCTGAGGGAGGGAACTACCTGTTTCATAGTCTCGAAGAGAATCCCCACAACAATCAGTATCATGATCCCGACCTTAGCCCGATCTTGAGCATAAAGGCTTCCGACAAGGACTGGTTCCTTACTTAGGTATGCCGAAGCGGAGAAGAGCTCTTCGCCGATAAGAGTATAATCGCATGTGCAAACAAAAAATGGCACTTGCTCGGGACTGACGGACGCGGCGACTTGTGCTGCACCGACCTGCTGCCCTGCCTCAGAGAGTATCAAACTTTCTGCGGCGAAGGATCCAAAAAGAAATGCAGCTCCAGGTTGTTCACGGTGAGTGATACCGATGTATCCAGAAGCAAAAGCAAACTGTTCATCAGATAGATACATGAGGGAAGTAGAATCGAAAGAACTGGATCGATGCTCTAAACGATAAGATTCCGAGACGACGTCTTCGATGAGGGCAAGGGCATCCGGAGCCGACTGAGGCACAATCAGACGCGAGCGAAAAAGGGCAGCTTTGCGCGCGACGAAGGATAGCACTCCCATACAGGCATAAAGGACCGGCCCGAGGGGGGTTAAACCTGTCGTGAACATTATCGGTCGTCCCTGCTCTACAGCTCGGCCTACCGAATGCTCTATTGCGTCGATCCCAGGGATTCGGCGAATAGCGAGTCTGTCAGGCGAGGTTTGTGCTCGCCGGATAAATTGAAAGAGTACCGCGATCAGCAGCAGCAGAGACAGCAACATCACGGGAGCTGCATGGTCAGTTGCCATCAGTAAGATGCTCCAGAAAGTCGGACCATAATGCCTCGAAATCGCTCTCGCCACTGGCTGTGGATAGTTTGCTGAGAGTTTGTAATACCCGGTCAGGTAAAAAAAGTCCGATGATTGGCGCCAAAAGTTCGAAGCACGCAAAGAGGCAACCCCTTAGCGGAATGTGAGCTTCGATGAGAATAGCAAGAGGAAGAGCTAAAGGGGAACTCTTAATTGTCTGAGCTAACCAGCGAATATCCTCGTCTAGCGTGTGACCTTTGGATTGATGAGTCGAACCAAGGGTGAGAGAATCTTTCATGATATTCTTTCTCGATAAATAATCTCTCACTCATCCATCGGACCCGAGGAGCCATCGAGCAGGTCGCTCTGTGATTTCTGATCGTTCGAATTTCTCCAATCAGGAGATGGTTCTTCTGGGTGAAGCTCAGCATTCTCCATGAGCATGTCGGGTGGTGTTATAGCCCGTAGCCTTTCTTCAAATTCTTCCGTTTTTGCGCGGAGAAGAGTAAGCCGTTCGCGAAGAGGCTGAGGATCAACGCTCTGTCCGAGTTCAATGAGACGCTCCCTTTCGTCGGCCGGGAGGCCGGCTTTTCCGAGGCGAGCTTTGTTCTGTTTCGCTACCGCAAGATGGGCCGCCCTGAAGGTGTCTGACGCTCGGTCGTAGAGCGCTTGCACGAGATCGGCATAGGGGTACTGAATATTCGCCTTGAGCTTCTGGAATCGCACCTTCAACCATTTGGCCTTCCGTTCCAAATGAAAAAGCTCCCTTTGCTTCTCCTCAGGATTGACGATACCCTCTTTATTAACAGCTCTTGAGGTTGTTCCTTCAAATTCGGTGCGAGCCCTCTCTAGATTTGCCTCAGCCTGGACGGCACGATTCTCAATCTTTTCAAGGTGCCTAATCCGAGAGGTCATGAGAGTCTCAATTTCACGAGTCGATTGCTCGATGGAGTGAAGGTCTTCATCGGTGGGTGCTGGAACAGGGATCACTTCTATAAGGCCGCTTTCACCTCGGAGGATGACTTTGAGACTGCTCAAATGTTCCGGGGCAGCGGATGTTCTCGGAGTTTGAGAAGATATTGCCTCGGGTAACATACCCCCGACTATCCTCGCCCTCACACCTCGTGCGGAGGAATCACCGCCGTTAACGGGGGCGGTCCAAACGGGAATAGTTTCAAGTCGTCCTGAATCGAAAATCAGCAGAGCGAACGAGTCAGTAAACTCGAGATCAGATTGGATCTCAGCTGTAAATATCGACCCTTCAGCTTTGGCTGGAGATCCAAAACCAAGGATCATCAGGAGAAGAAAAGAGATTATAATTTCTAGCGCCACTGCGTTTAGGAACTCCTCTTTTTATTTTTTGGGGACCAGCTAAGTAACTATTCTCCGAGGATATCATCACTCGCACGGAGAGCTGCATCGATTCTTTGCCTTGCCACTGCGATTGCTCTTTGTAGGTCATCAACTTCGATCCCCCTTGAAAGAGCTTGTTCATCCTCTGCGCTGAGGATGGTCGAAGATGTGCCCAATAATATCGCATCTATCCACTTTTCCTCTTCAGCAAGGGACCTAAATGCCGCTCGGCTAACTCTCGCACTCGGAGCTACTGACACGAGGATATCGATGTTCTGGGTAAGCTCAGAAACCTCGCTCTCCAGAATCTTCCCCCCGCTGCTTTCCCTCTCTTGCGCTCTCTCGGTAGGAGCATCAAGGTTCGACGTACTTTTTGCTGTTCCGTCGGGCAATGTGCCACGCAACTTTTGAGATTCATTTGATGCACGTGAGGCACCAGCTTTTGTTTCTTCAATTCGTCTTTCGATAAAGGCAAGCTTCGCTCGTTGATCCAGTAAATTGGTCAGACCCGCGGGAGGGGGCTGAGATGATAAGGCAACCTTCCTCAAAATCCATGACATTTCTGCCCCGGATGCTCGTAGGCCGCTTCCTCCGTAGCCCTCGGTGGTCTGGCTGCCGATAAGCTGAATCTTCTCCCCTCCAGCGATGTTAATTATTACAGGTTCTCTGATGTCGGAGTTCTGAGGAAGCCTTAAACTAACGGTCCCTCCCTTACTCTTCTCGTCGAGGATTATGAGGAGAGCTGGCCCTTTTGGGGGAACGTCAACGATCATCGGAGAAGAAATTCGCTGACCTGAAGGGCGATCCTCTGCGAGCAGACCTATGTAACGACCTTCGGCGAGCTCTGGAAAAGACGCATCCTCGAGACTCCTATCCCAGAGAAGAAACAGCGAAACTGCAGAAATAACTCCAATTACAAAGAAGGAGAGGCGGATACGCCCAAACGGAGGGCGGTTCCTCGGTACAGTAGCGAAATGACGGTGAGGGTTGCGGAAGAAGGAAAAAATGATCTTAAGCTGGTACACCCGCCTTGAGAGAAATTCACCGGAGAGCCAGAAAGTCGTCATCATG
>OMIW01000081.1 GCA_900299205.1 Pseudomonadota bacterium | reverse complement strand
GGGCTTCGCAGTGGCTACGGAGGAAGAGGAAACTACTACGGCCTCAGTTGGGGAGTGAATGTTAATCCTGTTTCCTATCTGACGCTCCGTCCTGAGCTCAGATATGACTTCGTCCGGTCACCGAAGGCAAATGCCTTCGGAAAAGCTGATGAAAATGATCAGCTTCTCGTCGGAATGGATGCGATATTCAAGTTCTAACCGATTGAGGATTAGTTCTTGAAACCAGTGGGGCGGGGAGAGGTCTCCGTCCCACCCAGAGGTGTTAAGAGAGGTGGGTACCTGCGGGTACCAGAGGGGTTAGTGGCGGATCTGTGGTTTTAACGAGAACCTCGCTCAGACGCGAGGGCTCGATCCGCGAAGCACATTTCAAACCATGATATTCATTTCTGTTGACTGTTGTCTTAAGGGGGAAGGTATACGTATGGCAGAACAAAAGCGTTTAGGTTGGGGTATTTTACTTGCGGCTTTAGGAGCTGCTTCAGTCCTCGGGGTGACCCATCCGGTCCCATTTGAAACGGCGAATCCTCACGCGGAAGCGTGGAACGCTGCTGATACCTCATGGTTGTTGGGAGCGAGCGGTCTGGTCCTTCTGATGACACCGGGGCTGGCCCTCTTCTACGGAGGAATGGTCAATGCGCGGAATATTATCTCGACAATGTTTCAGAGTATCGTCTCGATTGGGGTGGTCAGTTTAACCTGGATACTTGTGGGGTTCAGCCTAGCGTTCGGTGATTCGAACTATGGACTCTGGGGAAATCCACTCCAATTTTTCTTATTCGAAGGGGTGGGAGGACAGCGTCACGCCGTTTTGGGGGGAGCGCTTCCGTTTGCCCTTTTCGCCCTATTCCAGCTCAAATTTGCGATCATAACCCCAGCACTCATCACCGGGGCCCTCGCAGAGCGGGTTCGGTTCTCGGGCTACCTGTTGTTCATTGCGTTATGGAGCATCTTCATTTATTCGCCGCTGGCACACTGGACCTGGCATCCTGATGGGATCTTCTTCAAATGGGGCCTGCTGGATTTCGCGGGGGGGACAGTGGTTCATATCTCTGCGGGGATGGCGGCAGCTGCAGGAGCGCTTTATTTAGGAAAGCGATCATCAGCCAAAGAAGGGCACGCTGAGGAGCCAGCGAATATTCCTCTGATAATCCTCGGGACGGGTCTTTTGTGGTTCGGATGGTTTGGTTTTAACGCAGGTTCATCCCTTGCGGCAAATGATGTGGCGACCCTTGCGTTTCTTAACACCAATACTTCTTCGGCAGTGGCGATGATAGCCTGGTTGGCGCTTGATGGTGCTCGAGGCAAGAAGGCGTCAGCTACCAATGCGTGTATTGCGGCGGTGGTCGGACTCGTCACGATAACTCCAGCAGCGGGATTTGTCTCTGTGCGGGCCGCAGTCGCGATTGGGCTCATCGGAGCGGTGGTAAGTAATCTTGCTTTGGCGTACAAGCATTATCTTCGCATTGACGATGCACTTGACGTACTTCTCTGCCACGGGCTCGGGGGTATCACCGGGATGATATTGACGGCTGTTTTTGCAACCAACGGCGGTCTGATATCGGGTAGTACGGATCTGTTTGTTAACCATCTCATCGGATTGGGGATCACACTTCCGTTTACTTTCTTCGGGTCGCTCCTTCTGTACAAGGTGACTGACATTCTGGTGCCATTCCGGGTTACTGAGGACGAAGAGAAGGCGGGGCTCGACTTCAGCCAGCACGGGGAGCAATACCATTCTTCAAAATTTGTGGTGCGAGGCTTCTCATCGGCGGGTGGTGAAGAGCATCCACGGCCTTAGTCTCAATGGTATTGGTTTCAATGGGGGGGGAATAGCCCCCCCAAAAAAACCTGAAAGCGGCCTTCGGGGGCCGTTTTTTTTTGTCCATCCTCAGATAGGCATAGTGGGCCCAGATTTACGGGTAATAGGGAAGGTTCTGTGGTCGGAAGGCCAGGAGCTTACCGAATGGCTGAACGAAAGTTTTCGGATTGGATCGAAATCTCTTCGCCGAATTTCATCACAGGTTTGCCCCGCAGTGGGCTCCCTCCATTTACGATAGTAGCCATCTCTTCGAGATTAACCTCTCGTAATGGAGGAGGCTGTACCTGCCCGGCTGCCACGAGATCAATTACCTTCTTGTAAGCCTGCGCCATCGACAAAATAGGTTCTGAGTCTTGATATCCGAAAACATGATGTGGGGTATCAGGTTCAGAGGCGATATCATAAGCAGCACCGAGCGCGATAACGTTCAGGGAAGGGCCATTTTGGGTAATAGTATTGGGAGGTGAGAGCACACTCACGAGAACCGAGCGTCGAGCTCCATGGTCTCGCAGGTAGTCGTAATGGTGCTGTGCGGTTTCTCCGAGAAAATCGACTATGCCGACGAGTTCTATCCCGCGCTCGACCCTGAGGCGGTTTAAGGTAGGTAACTCTTGCTCACCATATGGAATCGGTTCAAATGGAGGGCTATTATCAAAGAGTCTCTTTTCAATAGCCTCAGGATGTACCGACCCTATCACCAATAAACTGGGATGGCGGATTTTAAGGAGTTGCACGGCGAGGCTCGCGACAGCACCGTTAGCACCCTGGATAAAAACGGCCTGAATGGTTCCATGGGCCGTTATCGCATCGTCGAGCGCGTCGACAATCTGCGCAGCAGTGCCCCCTGGGCAGGGGAGTATCGAGGCGGTTTCAAAACTCATGCTCTCGGGAATCTCGACGAGAGCATGAATTTTGGAAATTGCATACTCTCCGAATGAGCCGTACTGAGGCCGACCGTTTTTCATCTCCCGCAGAGGCCCATGCCAAGCGACCCGTTTCCCGAGAAGGTTGCGGCAATTACCGACCCTTTCCCCCACCACGATTCCGGCACCGTCGAGCCCCGTCGAGTACGGTGTACTTCCACCGGCCTTTATGTCGGCGGGATTTACTGACGCGACTACCACCCGAACAAGAGCCTCATCGTCAGCGAGATCGGCGATTGATGGAGTGGGGGCCATCTCTGTCGTTAAAAGAATCCCCATGTGGTTTCTTCGGAGTGCTTTCATCATCGGTACTCAAAAATAATTCGAACATCTAAAAAAGTTCGGAGGTCTCCCATTTGTGTTTATGTTGCGCTTCACTGAATTGACAGCAAGGTATCTGAATCACCGCGCGTCATCAAACAGGCCCAAAAATGGTTGTCCGGAGCTGGATACTCAGATAGATCATGCGACTAAATTCTGTTTCCCCGGCCCTCGCTCCATGATGGAGGCACCTCTCGCGATTGAAGGCCGTTTTAGGGCAAAATAGTGGGTTCTCAACAGTCCCAACAAATCCTATTCGGAAGGTGGTAGCTGAAAGTAATACGCCCCTGATATTAAATCTTTCCGGCGTTGTGAAGAAGCTCATCGAGCTCCCGGCGATGGAGCGTCCTCAGATTGAGCTCGATCTACCTATTGAATGGCAAGTGGGGTATGCTCAGGGGCCATCAATGGGGACGAAAGGCCGAATTCACCTGCTAAGAATAAACTTCCCCCCATCCTGACCAAACGATAGCCTTCTGATGAAAGCCACCCCTGCTGTTTCTGCTCAGCCTCAGTTGATCCCTCGTCCGATGGACGGGGCTTTTGCTCCGGGTGTCGCCCATCGGGAGATTCTCGTGAGGGGAGCCTGGACCGCAGCAAAATTCGGCTCGGTGCCCACTCCCGGGCCTGACGACATTCGGGGTATTCCTGGTCCAGTCATCCTCGATTGCCGGGAAAGCGGCCCGATAGATACAACGGGGGCGGCCGTACTTGCCGATTTGCTCAGAGACCTCGGCGGAGTTCACGAGATTCTTGCAGCGGATGGCGAGCAACGTGAGCTGCTTCGGCGGGTGCTCATGATTGATACGGGTCTGGTTCGAAAGCCGATTCAGGCAGGCTTGATTCCGTTTGTGGGGACCCAGACGATTACTATATTTCGTCAGCTTTGCACCGTTATATCGCTTCTCGGAGAGGTGGTACTTGTAGGCACCGGTGCCTTCGTTTCGCCGCGACACTTCCGAGGAGCTGAGTTGATGACACAGCTCTATTCAGTGTGCCTGATGGCGATAGCCGTGGTGTCACTGGTGACGTTTTTGATCGGAGTCGTCGTCGCCTATCTCTTCTCGTTGCAGGCAGCGCGATATGGCGCGAATATTTTCGTGGTTGATGGGGTCGGGTTGGCGATGTTGCGTGAACTTTGCCCCATACTCGTTGCTGTGGTAGTCGCGGGACGAACGGGGTCGGCGTTTACTGCGCAGATTGGAGCGATGAAAATGAATGAGGAGCTCGATGCTCTGGAGATGCTTGGGCTTTCTACCTACTCAGTCGTCGTCGTGCCGCGGGTGGTCGCGCTCATACTCGCGATGCCCCTTTTGGTTTTTGTTGGGGACTGTGTCGGGATGATAGGAGCGGCGTTGATCGCGCGGAACTTCCTTGGAATAACGCCCTCGTTCTTTCTTGATCGCTTTCTTCAGGTTATTCCGCTGAAGGCGTACCTCATTGGGGTAATTAAGGCTCCCGTGTTTGGGCTTGTGGTGGGGCTAATCGCGTGTTCGATGGGTTTGTCTGTCGAGCGTAATGCGCAGAGCCTCGGAATGCGAACGACATCAACGGTTGTGCAGAGCATCGTTGCAGTGATTATCTTGAATGCTGCATTCGCGGTGGTCTGTGCAACTATCGGTTGGTAGCGACGCTCAGAACGGTGGCATCGAATCGAGTGAAGGCGGATCATGGTCAGCTCTGAACCAGCAATCTTTGTCGACCGGGTCGTAACCCGTCTTGGGGAGCAGCTCATTCATGATGGGGTAACTTTTTCTGTGCCCCGAGGAGTGGTTGCAGCAGTCATTGGATCAAGTGGATGCGGCAAATCTGTTTTGCTTCGGGAAATAGTTGGGCTCATGCGCCCGACTGCGGGTTCAATTTCTCTCTTTGGTCGCGCGGTTCATGAACTCAGCCTTGGGGAGCTCGCCTCGCTCCGACGTCGAGTCGGGATGCTTTTTCAGTTTGGAGCCCTGTTTTCAGCACTCTCGGTGTACGATAATATCGCGTTGCCGCTTCGTGAGTTTACCCTCCTCGGTGAGTCAGTAATTCGAGAGGTGGTAGCGGTTAAAGCAGCGCTCGCGGATTTTCCCCTCGATAGTTTGGCGAAGCGGCCGAGTCAACTCTCAGGTGGGATGGTCAAGCGAGCCGCGCTTGCTCGAGCGCTTGCGCTCGACCCTGAGCTGCTCCTTCTCGATGAGCCGACTTCAGGATTGGATCCGATTACCGCACGACGATTCGATGATCTGATTGCGACCCTTTCCGATACGCTTGGTTTGACCGTCATGATGGTAACCCACGATCTCGATTCGCTCTTCGGTATAACCGAACAGCTGATTGTGCTCACAAACCATCGGGTTGCGGGCTCAGGGAGTGTGGCGGAGGCATCGATGATCGACGATCCCTGGATACGAGAGTACTTCTCGACGAGGAAAGTTCATGCTGGGGCGGAGTAGGAGAGTCTTCAGTCGGCGGAAATTTGATGGGAAGGAAATTACGGTAAGGCGGCCCATGGAACCGAATAAAAATGCATTTCTCGTTGGTTTATTCGTGCTCCTTCTTGTTGGCGGAGCGATCGGCAGTGGATTGTGGCTCTCTCAGGCGGGTCGGGAGGAGGAGCCGGAGCGCTACGCGATCTATTTTGTTAAGCAGACCCTCTCGGGTCTTGAGTCGGGGGCTTCGGTGACCATGCTCGGGATATCAGTTGGAAAGGTTGAAGAGGTATCAATCGATCCGGCCGATTTTACCCGCGTTCGGGTCGCGATCGCGCTCACACCGGATACTCCGATAACCAAAAGCACGACCGCTGTAGTGAAGAGAAATCTCCTCACTGGTCTCGCGACGATTGAGCTTGAGGGAAGCTCACCGACGAGTCCACGAGTCGTGGGGGTCCGGAAAAAAGATGATGACCGACTTCCTCAGATAGCAGAGGGTCTTCCGCAGATTGTTCAGATTCAGCGCACCCTGCCGGTGATCCTCGATCACACCGACAAACTGCTTACCAGTGCGGGGGAAGTTCTTAATGAGGGAAACCGCGAGAAACTTGCCCGCATCATCGGGAATATCGAGGTGATGAGTGGTTCTCTCTCTCAGGGCACCGCCACGATGAAAGAGACGGTCGACCGGCTGTCATCGGTGGTTCAGGGATTTATTACGCATCTTGACGAGCGGAGCGCCCGGATATCAGAGAGCTTCGATCGCTCTTCTGCGGATTTATCTCGGCAGGTTGGTACGGTAAGTGGTAATCTAAACGACACTCTGCGGTCGATAACCCGTCTGGTCGAGGAGCTTGAGGATCCTCGGCGGCTTCTGCTCGGCCCGTCTCGTGAGGATATGGGGCCGGGCGAGATGGCGCCCCAATGAGGGGTGAATGCTCCTCCAAGGGATGTGTTAGTGAGGGTGTTGGTGGAGTACTCACAGAGGAAAGCTCCGAGAGGTAAGGGAAGGAAAATGACGATAAAAATACTGAATGCTGCTCAGCGCCTTTGCTTCGTCGCAGCTTCACTATCTCTCCCCGGATGTTCAATTATCGGTGCGAAACCCCGCCCGGAGCCAGAGGCCTATCTCCTCGCTTTGGGAGATGTGTCCTCGAGTTCATCAGCGAGCGATTCTCCCCGCGTCCCGATTACTGCTCGGGTTGCGCTTGAGCAAGAGGGTTCTGGCCCGGTAAATGCGGGAAGTCGCATTCTTTTCATAACTCCCAAAAATACCCTGGGCACGTACCAATTTGCAAAATGGGCTGAATCGCCCGGGAATGTCTTTCATCGCACCCTCCTCGAGAACCTCAGCTCAGAGGGGTTGTTCGCGGAAATTACATCGTCGTCGGGTTTAGTTGCGACGAATACCCTCGTGCGCTTCCGACTTGATGCGTTCTGGCTTGATGAAGAGGCGAGAAGGCTGGGTGGGGATAATTCTCATCCCGCTGCTGTTCTTTCAAGTAATGGCGTATCAGGGGCACCGATGGCGCGGGCTCGGATCACTATTACGGCGATTGACCTCGAAGGGCGGAGAACAATAGGCCGACAGTCGTTCGATGAAGCCGTGCCGGTGAAAGAGCCCTCAGCCGAGGCCACTGTTGTCGGATTGACCGCTGCGGGGCGGTCTTTAATACGGCGCTCGACGGGGTGGTTGTATGAGATTCTTGCCGAGTACGACCGCTCGGGCCGAAGGGGACAAAAGTAGCAAGGGAAGAGGTCGAAGATGGAGAATACAGTGGATAATTCATTAGATGCAGTGGCGAACTCCTCTTCGCAACGATCGGCGCTTTCGCGGTCCATCGTGTCTAACACATTTTTCCTTTTCTTGGCCTTCTGCCTCTTTTGCTCTCTGGTCGGATGCGCATCTCGGCGATCAATCCCAGTGGATGAGATTGTGGTCGGTCGACCGATTCCGACCTTTGAGGGAGAAGCACTCGATGGTCGCAACGTTTTATTTCCCGACGAAATCAAAGGGCAGGCGCATCTCCTCCTCGTTGCTTATGTACAAGAGGCACAATTCGATGTGGATCGGTGGGTGCTCGGAGCTCTTCAGGTGAAAGCCCCGGTGCGGATTCTTGAGCTACCGACGATCGAGAGCCTGGGGGCTCGATTGGCGAAGGGATTTATTAATCGAGGAATGCAGCAGGGGATACCGAGAGAAGACTGGGCCTCCGTGGTAACGGTGTACAATCAGGCCGACACGGTCGCGTCATTTGTGGGGGGGATTCCGGGGAACAATGCGGCGGCCCTTTTGGTTGACGCAAGCGGGGTTGTTCGGTGGGCGCATCGTGAAGGGTATTCCCCTCGCGAATTGATGGAGATGATGACCGTAGTGGATGCCCTTCCCTCGCGGGATTAGGCGGGGTATCGGTGCAGCGTTCCGAAGCTATGATGAATACCCCTTTAGTCGTCACGGTTGATGGCACCGCCGGATGTGGCAAGAGCACGCTCGCGCGCAAGTTCGCGTTTCGCTGGAATGCGCTCTATGTTAATTCGGGGCTCCTGTATCGATCGATAGCGTATCGGTATATTCAGGAGCGGGGATTGGTCGGGGGATTTGGTAAGAGAGGGGATAACGAATTGCACGAATCGCTCGGTGAGGTAGATGGGCAGATCCTCTCTGAGATCCTCGCGATGATAGAGTGGGATCTTTGTCGTACTGACGAAGGGGGTAGTATCCTGCTGATTGATTGTCGTCCTCCGATAGCAGAGCTTCTCTCGGAGGAGGTCGCTGGGGTGGCGAGCGAGTTGGCTGTGATCCGCATGGTTCGGGAGCGGTGCACGACGTTTCAGCAGGAGGAAGCGGTCCGGTATCCACGAGTGGTGGTTGAGGGGCGCGATGCGGGAACGGTGGTATTTCCCGGTGCGTTGGCAAAATGGTACGTTGATGCGCCCCTTGGGGTGCGAGCTCAGCGGCGGGTACAACAGCTAAAACGGGTCTCCCCGGGGCAACCCGTATCGTTAGCCGCTATCGAGTCGCACATTTCTCGTCGTGATACCCGCGATATGACCCGTACCATAGCTCCCCAACGGCCAGCCGAGGACGCCATCGTTGTTGATGCGTTCGCGGAAAAGCAGGGCGATATCCTCCGGACGATGGAGCAGGTAGTACGGGATCGGGGGGGGTGGTAGTGTCCGATCTATTGGGGATTATTTTCTACTGATTAAACGAGCTCGCCGTGTGATTCTCATTTGCGCGAAGGCGATATTTAAAGATGAAATTACTTTTTCTTGCGCCACAACCCTTCTTTCAGGAGCGAGGTACTCCAATAGCAGTACGCCTTGCCCTTGAGGTGTTGGCGCAGCGGGAGCCGCGACCGGAGATTGATCTGCTTGTCTATCACGAGGGGGTTGATATTCCCATTCCCGGAGTTACGGTGCACCGGCTCTGGATACCCCCATTTTTGCGGGGGTGCTCTCGGGTATTCGGCCGGGCATCTCGAAGAAAAAGGTGATTTGTGATCTCTTCTTTTTTCTTCAGGCGATCTGGCTCTGCATTCGCGCATCGCGACGAGGAGGATATGATCTGATCCATGCAGTCGAGGAATCGGTGTTTATTGCGCTGTGTATCCGAATGGTGACGGGTGCGCCGTATCTGTACGACATGGATTCATCGCTCTCACTTCAACTCACCGATACCTGGCGAACCCTCCGATTTTTTCGCCCTCTTTTCGTCGCGCTTGAGCGGCTTGCGGTTCGGCGCAGTGCTGCAGTAGTCCCGGTATGCGATGCGCTCGCCGCGCTTGCTGATGAAGCAGGATCTCCGCATACCTGTATTCTGCGTGATGTATCGCTCCTCGATCATCCAGAACAGTCTTTACGCAAGCCGAGCTCAATGGATAGGCCGTGTCCTGAAGCAGCTCTCTCAGTCCAGTCGTCGCTCAGAGGGGCAGCGGGTATTAATCAAGCCGATACAGTTATTGTGTACATCGGCAACCTTGAACGGTACCAGGGAATTGACCTCGCGATGCAGGGGTTTTCGATGATAGCCGAAGGCCATCGGCGAGCTCATCTGGTCATAATTGGGGGGGGCACGGAACATATCACTGCGTATGGCGCGGTTGCTCGGACTCTTCCCGGAGGAGAGCGGATCCACCTCCTCGGTCCCCGTCCTGTTGCACAGCTCCATCGACTGATTTCAGAGGCCGATGTGCTCATCTCCCCCCGAATTCTCGGGAATAATACCCCGATGAAAGTATATTCCTTCCTTCACTCAGGGAAGCCCCTTGTTGCGACCGCGATAGCGAGCCACACCCAGGTTCTGACCGAAAGGGTTGCACGATTGTGTGAGCCAACACCAGCAGGATTCGGTGAGGGACTCGCGTGGGTGCTCACTCACCCGGCCGAAGCGGTTCAAATGGGGCAGCGCGCTCGGGCGCTCGCTGAGGAGCGCTATACATTCGGCATTTTCCGTCGCAGCCTTCTGGAGCTGTATGATCGGTTTTCACCAGAGGGTCTCAGAGACGTTAGGGGCGAAATGGTTCGGGATACAAGAGACTGTCATCAAGGGTGTGGTGAATGAACGACCACAACGAGGTTCGTCGCCCGATCGTGAACTCGGGGATAGGAGCCAAAGCGGTTGTGCTTCTTCCGTTCCTCACCCTCTTCGGGGCCATCCTATGCATCAAACCAGCAATGTTGATTGTTGCGCTCGGTGGAGGTGTCGT
>OMIW01000080.1 GCA_900299205.1 Pseudomonadota bacterium | reverse complement strand
GATACGACTTTAACGAGATTCGCCTGGTCGTTGAGGCAGCGAGCGAGATCCTGTTTGCCGTCAGCCTCCAGCTTCCGGGCGAGTTCAAGATTAAGGTCAAAATGATCTTCGATTGCAGATTTGCCTTTTCCCGTCACGATGATGAGGGTCTCAATCCCAGCTGCATATACTTCCTCGACGATGTATTGGATGGTGGGAGTATCGACGATGGGGAGAAGTTCCTTAGGAACCGCTTTCGTCGCGGGAAGAAAGCGAGTACCAAGACCGGCGGCAGGGATTATTGCTTTGCGAACCCGGTGTGATGAAGCCATTTTTCCTCCTCACGGGACATATGTGAAAAAACAAGAGACGAGAGAGGCGTCCGTCGCTGAGCTAAGTGGAACGCAGACCTCCTTATACCGTAAGGCATAAAAGGAGGCAAAGAATCGGTACTTTTGCTTTGGGAGGATAGCGCATGAGCGAGGGTGTGACGGAAGAGGTACCCGTCAGTAGGGGAGATGACGGGGATTCCCCCTTATTCTCCGAAAAATCGCCCCAGAATCTTTCGCCCGTAGAAGGAGGGGTTCCCGCGGGGTCCACCCGGATGGACCGCAACGATCGCGATTGCAATCTGTGGTCGTTCACGTGGAGCGACGGCGATAAACCACCTGGTGAGTCCCTCAGGATTAGATCCATTGAGGGTGCCCGTTTTTGCAGCAATCGGGATGTGAGGGAATACGGGTTGGCCTTGGGCCATGAAGGCCCGACGACCAGTCCCGATTGAGGTGGTATTTTCCATCATCGCAAAAACAGTTTGCGCAGCATGTTCGCTCAGCATCCGGCTTATGATCTTGGGTCGCGATCGGTAGCGAAGCGCGCCAGTGGGCGAAAGTACCTTATCGATGAAGATGGGTCGCAACAGGTTCCCTCCGTTTGCTACCCCGGAAACCATAGAAGCCGCGTGAATTGGGCTGATGGTTACCGCGCCGAATCCGGCCCCTGTGCGGGCGAGCTCGTATTCGTCACTCGGTATGACCGCGTGGCTTATCGGCACTGGTACATCTGATTGGAGGTCCCAATTGAAGCCAAAATCGCGAGCAACCGAGCCGATAATGCGAGGCGAGAGAGAATCAAGGAGGGCGATTCGACCGAATACAGGATTTACGGAACGACCGAGAGCCTCACCGATTGACATGGTTCGGGTATCTCGCCGGGAATCCGGTCGGAAGTTTGACCGCTCGAGGGTGTAGTTTCCCCCCCGAAACGCGATGAGGTGATCGGGAGTTACCGAGGCATGTTCGACGGCTGCAGCAGCGGTAACAACCTTAAATAGCGAGGCTGCCGGGTAGCGATTGTGAAATATAGGATCAGGAAGAGATACAGAGTGACCCGCCAGGGCAAGAACTCGACCAGTCATCGGCTCCATGGCTACAATAGCGAGGTGATTATCGCGGGATGCCCGCACAAGCCCCTCAACATAGTCCTGGAGCTGAGGGTCAAAGGAATAGTAGATAAACTCGCCTTGCTGAGTCGTAGCGACAATTCGGCCTGAGAACCGAGATTCCATTGAGGGGATCTTCTCTGAGTAGGCAAGATTTCCCTCATATGCGACCGATACGGTATCAAGAGGTGGCGGACGACTCGGATCGCTGACGGTCCGCATTCGCCCCCGAAGGGCAGCTTCGGTAGTCGATGAGATCGTTGACGAAGAGAGCGGTCCCGATTCAATGATGGGGGCTGGACGACGATTTGATGCCGCCTGCTGAACGGCAGGGTTCTTACTCGAGGCGATCTTCGGGGGAGCACTGTTCCTCGATCGCTTTGTCGCAACGTTTCGCTTGGTTGAGCCGCTCTTTGACGTGCTCACTTTCCGGGTTGGAGGCGATTTTTTTGAAGCCTTCTTCGGAGGCGCTTCAGCAAGTGCTACTGATAGGTTGGTCTGGTCAGTGGCGCCCAAGGGGTACATACCCTTAAAGATGGCCGACAATGACGAAGGAGTGCTTAGAGCTAGGAAGAGGGCTAGTCCGGTACGGACGGTGATTCCGGAGAAGAGGCGACGCCCGTCGCCGAGGGAGGTTCCCACGGCAGAATGGTTTTGATTCATAGCGCTCGACTGATATTGAATAGGTAAGGGAGAAGGACTTCATGGCAGCTGGACCAATCGCGAAGCCGGCTCGGCGATTGTAGCGCGCTTGAATCATTTGCTAAAGGGTTTACTGCACTCGCTTATTGAATTTGCAGAGTATCTCGCGGACAGGTATCTCTGCTTCGATATCCAGGGCATTCCTCATTCGTGTCGACAAATGATCTTACATCCCGAAAGGGAACTTCACCGAATCGATGACGCCGCTTTCCCGCACTGACGTGAGAGCGTGAGCATAGCTGAGAAGAACGCTCATGCCGTAGGTGATCCGATCGCGGGTTGCGGCATCGTGCTCATCATTTGAGTGACTCACGTCCGCAGCTCCGCCATCGCTGTCATGGAGTTTTGACTGGCACGCACGGATAATGATCTGTTCAGGAATGTAGCAGATACGGGTGTTTTTATAACTGCTGGCCCTCAGCTCGGCTATCGGATAACTACCCCCGAGCCCCGAAGATACCGCGACTATCAGCGCTGGTTTGTGCGCTAGCTCGCCGTCTTGACAAAGAAGAAAGAAGTTTTTGAGGCCGGCAGGCACCATTCCACCCCACTCAGGGGTGATGATTACGAAACCGCTGGATGTGGAGAGGATTTGGGAAGTTGGAGCCCAGACCTTATCCCATCGACTCTCTTCTTCGATCCCGGCCGCGCCTCTCCCATCGTTCTTGGGAGGAGCCCACCGACCTTCATCCCATAGGGGGAAAGGGTTGCCCGCGAGACTTACTATTGGGGCGATGTGCCCCGCCCGAGCTATCTCGACTTGGAAGTAGCCCGCGACACGGTCCGATTCCGAGTTGTGGCGATGGCTCCCTGCGATAATCGCAATCTGCACGGTCGATCCAGCCCTATCCGTTATCTGCCGTTGAAGTGTCGTTCTTCGACGAATCGTTTTGAGCGACAAATGCCCGTGTCTTGATTTTAGCCGCCTTGCCGCGAAGTGGTCGGAGATAGAAGAGGCGGGCACGACGGACTTTTCCTCGGGTGACTATCTCAATCTTCTCTGTTCGTGGGCTGTGGAGCGGGAATGTCTTCTCGACTCCAATGTTGTGAGAAACCTTGCGAACTGTAAAGGTGGCATCGGGCCGGCTACCGCCGACTCGCTTAATGACTACCCCTTGAAACATCTGGGTTCGCTCCTTATTGCCTTCGACGATTCGGGCGTATACACGGACAGTGTCGCCAGGACGGAAGCCAGGAATATCGGTTTTCAGTGAGGTCGCCGTTACTGACGCGAGAATTGGATTTGAGGACATAGCACTTCCTTTCAGATGAAACGAGGGGCGACATAGAAAATCAAGCTGCCCTCGGTCCCCGACCTTACCCTAAATGGGGAAGAAAGGGAATAGAGGGCGGTCAGCGGACAGAGAATTGTGGTCTATTTGACAATTTTGCTCAAGAGCCCCGGTGTCAAAAACAGGGGGCCGATAAAAGGGGAACCCGTTGCTGTCTTAAGCTCGCCATTCTACCATGAGGTCTCGGAGCCGCTTTCAGGGGCAGGTTCCTCAGAGTTTAGGCGAGCTCGCTGGCCCTAAGCAAGGTGGGGAAAAATGATGTCGTGGTGGGAACTTTTATAGTTTGACTGCAACTTCGTCGGAGTCAACGAAAAAATCATCAACGTATCTGAGAGGCTGCGAAATAAGGGGTTTCGGACGATGACACCGCTCATTCGGCCCATACATCGATTCGAAAGGACGAGAAAAAATCCTCAAAATATGCATGATATTCCT
>OMIW01000079.1 GCA_900299205.1 Pseudomonadota bacterium | reverse complement strand
TCTCGCGCGGGGAGTGGAGTTCGGGTCAGTCGAATCCCGAGCCAAACCATCGCCATCAATGCGACGATAAAAAAGGCCCCGAAGCTATACCAGAGGGTGATGAAGGGGGCCGGTCGCGTCGTCATGTTCGCGTTTGGAGAGCGTGTCGGAGTTGGCAGGCATCAAGGGACAACGGGCGTAACAATGTCCTAGGAATTACAATCCCACCGAGATATTCTTGTTCTCCGTGGGGAGGGATGCCCAGCTTAACGAGATTCTCGACACCCCTTCCTTACTCATACCACTAACTGGTCGATAAGGGTATGGTCAGAGCGACGCATCTCCCCTATCGCCTTGATTGCGTCTTCTCTCGGCGACCTCCCGCCGACGTACGACCATCCCGCGACCCTGACCGTCGTCCCCTCGGGGCATCGTTATCCGCGCCGATGCGCCGACCACTTTGTCGGGGCCCGCGCTCCGACGGAACACGGCTACGGCTCGCGTTGACGTCACGTTGTGGCCCGTTGCGACGCGGAGAGCGTTCGGAGGAGAGTCGTTCCCTATCCCGAGACTGCGCTCCTCGCTGGGACACCCCTCGGCGCCCTTCATTCCGTGGAGCGCGATCATCTCGTGAATCACCTTGCCTGGCACGACTACGCAACGCGGAGACCACTCTGTCAGCACCCTCTTTTCTCTCTCCGCGATGAGCACCACTCCGACGGGTACCGTCCTCTCGAACCACGCCTCGACGCTCTCTCCTCTCAATACGGTCGCTATTATCTTCAGCCACCCGCATCTCAGCTCCTGATCGCCGAGCGGGCACCCGCTCTCGCCTTTCGGCGGAATACTCTCTTTTTTCTCGGGGCGAAGTCTCCTCAATAGGAGCTACCTTGTACCGCCGGTCAACTATCCAGAGCCGTCGAAGCCGCTTTTTCGCCCGTTCGATCCCCTCCTCCGGAATTTCAACCGTCGAGCGATCCTCTAAGATCCGAACCTTCCCGAGCAATCGACTCGGCACCCCGAGAGCATCAGCTAGCGCTGCTACAATCGCCTCACCCGTCAATCCCCCTTGTCGTCCACCGTCAATTTCACAACTGACAAATCGGAGTGAAGGATCAGATTGATCGTTTTCGGACGAGCGGACTCGTGACGGGCGTGTTCGCTCCTCACCCCGCTCTACGACCCCCCTTACCTCTCTCTTTTCTTCCGCACCTTCCCTTTCATCGGACCGTCGCTCGGAGGCGCGTCGTTCAACAACTCGCATCGGCGGAATTATCGGATTGCCCCGATGCAACAGAGCACTTACCGACGCTGCGATATCCTCAACAGTTAGTCCCCCCGAGGCAACGAACTCCCTTACAATTTCTCGATAGTGAGAAACTGCCGGAGTATCGCTTATTCTCGCAATATCCTCCCGAAATCGATCGATTCGAACCTGACGAATCGTTGCCGTCGTCGGCATCGGATATGGTGATATCGAGCCCCCACTTGCTCGCTCGAGGATGCGAAGTCTGAACCGCTCGCGGGGAGAAACAAACGAAATAGCTGTCCCTGAGCGACCTGCACGCCCCGTCCTTCCTATTCGATGAACATACGACTCCTGATCGCCGGGAAGATCGAAATTAACCACATGCGAAACAACACTGAGATCGAGACCCCGCGCGGCAACATCGGTCGCAATCAAAAGACGCCGCTTGCCAGACCGCAGATCCCCGACAACCCGCTCCCGCTCCGCCTGCTTCATATCTCCGTGAAGCGCGACTCCGTCGTGACCTCGCTGTCCTATTGCATCGGCAATCTCGATCGCCGACGCCTTGGTTCTTACGAAAACGACCATCGCCGAGTAATCGGTCCCCGTGAGCACCCGGTCAAGTGCCTCGATCTTTGACATGCCACCGACGATCCAGAATCGCTGATCGATGGCGGGCGCCGTCGCTCGGGTTGATTCTATGGATACATCAACCGGCTCCTTCAAAAATCGCTGCGCAAGTTCTCTGATCGCTGGGGGCATTGTTGCCGAAAAAAGAAGAGTCTGCCGGGGGCCCTGCGTTGTGCTTAAAATAGCCTCCACATCTTCCCGAAATCCCATGGCGAGCATTTCGTCTGCTTCATCGAGCACGACCATCCGCACGTCACTCAGCGACAACGAACCACGCCTCTGGTGGTCGGCAAGTCGCCCGGGGGTGGCGACGACGATTTGCGGCGACTCGCGCAACTCTCTAAGCTGACGATCGTACCGCGCTCCTCCATACAGAACCGCGAATTTAACCCAGGACATACCGCGCGCAAATTGCTGCATTGCCTCCGCAACCTGACAAGCCAGCTCACGAGTCGGGGTAAGCACCAGCACTTGTACCCCTGTCCGGCGCCGCTCAAGCCGGTCAAGGATAGGTAACGCAAACGCCGCCGTCTTCCCGCTCCCTGTCTGGGCCCGACCAATAATATCTGCTCCACTCAGAACGACCGGCACACTCGATCGTTGGATAGGGGTAGGCTCGGTGAAACCCAGGTCACGCACAGTTCCCGCAACGGTGGAAGAGAGGCCAAGAGCCTCGAACAAACATAACGATTCAGTCATGAGAATGCCCTTCGAACGGCGATTAAATCCAACAAGGAGGCACTACCTCCCCGCACCGTTCCTTTTAAGAGGAATACGGCTCCCCCCTCTCGTGCGAACACCCGAGCAGGAGGCGACATTGAGATGTGACGTTCTACGGAATGCTGGAGAGTTTTAAACGCGAAACACTCTGACGGAAGATGTCCGCCCGCCCCCAAGGGGGGAACCGCTTTTCTCTTTTTGGCTTTTTTAGGGTCGCAAGAAAGCACGTATCTCAGACAACGACCAAAGGCGCGACCCGAGGAACAACACCCTCGAAGTATACACAAAGGGATTATGAAGATCCACCTAGGGGCTTAAATATCGGCAGGTGGGGCTTTCTACACTACCCCTTGCTGTACCTCATCCTTCTTCAACGACTAGCTCGGAAGCTCAGGAGCTTTCTTAGTCAGCGATTCAATATGCTGACGCCAGACCCCTTCATCCATCCGAATCGTTCCGCTGGATTCTTTATGGCTCCAGTACTCTGCCTGCTTACCTTTCTTGGAATGTCTTGGATGTATCGGAGTGCGACACAGAACGTCCCCCGCCTCGGCAATGTACATCAGCCAATAACGGGCTGCCTCGAGGTGCTCTGCCTCATAAACCTCTTCCACTGTTCCCGTTGGGGTGAACCGAAATACAACAAAGGGGGCTTTCCAACTCATGATAGTCTCCGCGTTTGTGCCCCCCCACCTTCTTCGCGGGGGACAACCGTTAACAACAGAGAACATATCGACCAGATTTGAGCCCCCCTTTAGTAAATTCAAACCGCCGTTTTTGACCAAACAGCCAGTCCGCGGGAAGCCCCATGCGGCACTATCGCCCCTCCAATCCCAAGGCTTCTGCGGTGATTCTCGCCTGATGCCGGGCATGAAACGAACCCGAACCATCGGCGGTACTGGCCGCTTCAGCTCGCCCCACATAAGCCAGCTGTATGCCAAATTCACGGCGGAAGATCGGCTCGACAAATCGCCAAGCCCCCATATTCTCGTGCTCTTCTTGAGCCCAAATCACCGAAGTCGGAGAGGAGATACTCCCAAAGACTGCTTTCAGCTCCTCGGTGGGGAAGGGGTAAAGCTGTTCAAGGCGAATAATAGCGGTCTCCGGAAGCGCTTCAACGCTCCGAGCCCGGGTAACGATATCGTGATAGACCTTCCCCGAACAACAAATCACCCGCCCCGTCGACGGGGCAGTACCGACGGTATCAACGATCACCGACCGGAACGATCCCTCAATGAGCTCCCTCGCCGTAGCTGCAGCATCAGGGTGACGAAGAAGGCTCTTCGGGGTCATAACCACCAGGGGCCGTTGGGGCTCAGTGTAGGCCTGACGGCGCAGGAGGTGAAAGTGCTGTGCTGCCGTCGAAGGGTACGCAACAGTCAGATTGCCCTCTGCGGATATCTGCAAAAACCGCTCAAGCCGAGCACTTGAATGCTCGCTTCCTTGCCCCTCATACGCATGGGGGAGCAACAACACAAGCCCCGATAACTGCCCCCACTTCGCCTCTGAGCTCGAAATAAATTGATCTATATAGACCTGGGCTCCGTTCACAAAATCCCCGAATTGCCCCTCCCACAGGGTGAGGTCATTCGATGCAACATGTGCGTAACCGAATTCATACCCGATGATCGCGGATTCCGAGAGGGCG
>OMIW01000078.1 GCA_900299205.1 Pseudomonadota bacterium | reverse complement strand
GTCGCAACGAATGTGACCGGTGCCACGTAAAACCGCTTCTAACGTGCAACCTTTGGATTTCCGCTCCGATTCCTCGAAATTTTAAGTTTACAATCGAACATGATCAAGCACCCCGCACTCCATCTCGATTGCCTCTATCGTCCGGCGCCGTCTACGAGGCAGACCTGAAATCGAACCGAATTGCCGATTCGGATCCAATCGCCATGAGCAACCTCCGTCGATCCATCGATTTTGGTTTCAGAGTCTGAGTCCCTGCGCTGGACGAAACTTCCCGCGCGAGAGAATACGTCGAGGATGTGAACTCTATGTTTTTGCGATGCTTTGATCGCGAGATGAGGGCTGTCGATCGACGATTCATTCACGGAGATTGACCGAGAGAGGCCCTCATCGGAGGAGCCGATGAATGAACGTCCCGAGCGGATTTCATAACTTTCTCCACTATCGGAGAGCTCATACGACACTAACCATCCGACCAGTCTCCCTTTTTTCTGATTTGATGGCACCTTCGATGCCTCTGTCGCCCTGTGCAAACTACCACTCATATAAATCTCCCTCTCTTCTACATGAGCGTTTCGACTTGCCGTTGCGCTCAGAATTGGCCATGAATGACTGTCGACAATTTGGCCGAAAAAATTGAGTGCTCTTCTTCGGGCAGATAGTCGCTCTCAGGCAAGCTCTGGGATTTATGGTAGCACGAGATTTAATAGAACGGCAGTTCGATGGCGATTGGTGATGACGGATTGTTGACTCTTCGAGCTCTCTGGCGAAAAATAGAGGAGTTATGCACCCGTAGCTCAGCTGGATAGAGCGTCCGCCTTCTAAGCGGCAGGTCGCACGTTCGAATCGTGCCGGGTGCGAGTTCGTTTCTCGGGAGTGGGTGAGCAGCCTCTCCATCGAGAGCGCCCCTTTTAAAATGAGCGAAATCTAATGACCGGGACAGAACTGAACCCCTACCTCGGGATAGTGTTGCTGGTTGTCGTTGCCGCAGGATTCCTTGTGACGATGCTCGGGTTAGCCACCTGGTTGGGCCCCCGCAACAAAACGAGGACTAAACAGCTTCCGTTTGAGTGTGGTTCAGTCTCGGTGGGGGATGTCGGGGAGCACCGATTTAGCGTCCGGTTCTATCTCGTCGCCATGCTGTTTATTCTGTTTGATATCGAGGTGATATTTCTCTATCCGTGGGCGATGGTGCTCCTCGAGCTTGGATGGGTGGCGTACGTTGAAATGTTGATGTTCATGCTCGTCGTTGTTCTCGGGCTTGTTTATGTCTGGCGGCGGGGGATTCTCGATTGGGCCTCAGAGTAGGTGGGGGAGATACATGTCGCGCTGAATGATGACGCGAAGGAAGGGCGATGGTGGTCAGGTGGTGTGTAGTTCTTGCTTCGCTCGCGCATCTTATCTGGCTTGTTCCTCAAAAAATAGCCCCACAGGTTCTCGAGCAAGTTCTCTCCAATCTTCTCACCGTCCGCAGTCTTTTCGGTGTAGCTGAACGTGATCTCCTCGAGCGTGTTGGGACTGCCCTCAATTTAGTTCAGCAGTATTCTTTTATTGCTCCGGTATCTGGCATCATCCTTGTCGGCTTTTCCCTTGTTGTCCTGCGTGCTCGTCGGCTTGCGCTCCTGGTATCGATAGTTCCCCTTCTTGTATCGCTCCTGGTGTATGGCACCGCTCTCTTGCGCCGCTCATCGGTGATCGCGGATGCACAGCGCGCTCTTGTAGAGGTTCATCTCTCGGGCGATTTTCGTAATATCACCATTCTCGGTCGGGGTGGAGGCGTGGTTCGGGATTGCGTATTGCTTGCCGATTCATCGTCCTATCCGATAACTCTCTGTGCAGTGGCCCCGTGGCGGCACCAGGTCGAGTCGCTCGGTGATGAGTTTCCTGAAATGGAGCTTTGGCGGACCGAAGTTGAGGGGCAGCCCGTGATCGTGTCGCGAATCAGGATTAATCAAGATCTGGCTCCCTTCGGGCTGGGGATCGTCCAACTCCGGAGGATCTCGACCTTTGTCCGGCATCACCAGGGGCCTGTTCTTCTTATTGTGGAGGGGCTCCCCGGTATGTCAGCAGCTCCCACAAGCGGATTTTACCAACAGGCGGCGGTCCGAGAGCTTGCTCTTGCCGGCCATTTCTGGCGAACGATCGTGGGCACCTTTCCGATAAGATTACTCGGGCGAGGTGTCACAGTTGTCGAGGATAGGGCAGTTGCAGATAGCTAAAAATACAGGTGAGTGGGTGTGATAGTGTTGCCACTGTCACTACCGGTCGAGTCCATATAAATCCTCTCTCAACTGCAACCGTCCCTTGTCATCCACCCAAGCGGTGCGATAGACCGTTCGTATCGCCACCGGAGGACGGACCGCTATGGTGCGAGTTTTTTGTGACGCGATTGCGGAGCGAATGTCATCGGTATCCCATCCTCTTTCTTTACCACCCAGAATTGCCCGCGCGAGAGCAATCGGTTCGCGAACCCGAATACATCCGTGACTGAAAGCTCGTTGAGTCTTCTCAAAGAGGGACGGCGAGGATGTGTCGTGGAGATATATCGTATGAGGATTTGGCATCTCAAACTTGAGAGTACCGAGAGGATTATGGGGGCCCGGTCGTTGTCGGAGTGCGATATGGGGAGCAAACGAAGGAGAGATTGTACTCCAATCGGTCGTGAGAATATCCTGCGGAAGGAGGGAGTCTCCCGTGCGAAAAAGGAGCTCCATGCCATGGGATGCCGCCCGATGGGGGTTCTTGCGAAGTTGGGGAATAAGCTCCTCTCGAACGATCGAGGTGGGCACTCGCCACCACGGGTTGAAGGTTACTCCCGTTATCTGTGCAGAGAACAGGGCGGTGGGTGTTTTAGGCTTGCCAACGATGACGGGCATCGTCAGAAGTGGGTGACCTTCGGAAAAAAGAGCGAGTTGGTACGCGGGAATATTGACCTCAACAACGAGCGGGGAGGAAGAGGGTGCTGGGGGTGATTCTGACGGTGCTTGGGTCGATGATTCAGTCACCGCTTCCGGTCGGAGCCGTTCGAGATTAGCGGCGATGGTTGAGGCAATTTCGGCGGGTTGTCGGTTGAGGGCGCGTAGGGTCTGTTTGCCGATCATACCATCAGTCTCAAGTCCTCGGTCCCGTTGAAACTGTTCAATCATCAGGCGATCAAGGTCGCTCAACCGGGGTGGTGCCCCGGATTCGGTTATGGGAGACGGGGCATATCCGAGCTGACGAAGTCGATCATGGATCAAAGGGAGCTGCGGACAAGCATCGCCTACTCGAATCGTCTGAGTGGCAACAATGGGGGCGAGGGGGGATGTGTGCTGCAACGTCGAGAGCATATCCTGAAGTTTTTGATACCCTTCGGGCATCGGCGAGGGCGTGGTAGCAGCATTTTGTTGCTGTTCAGTGCTTCCCAAGGAGGGGAGCGATTGTGCACATACAGGGGAGGTGGCGAGGAGCAGGTAGGACAGAAGAACAGGAAAGGTTCGAGCAAGATATCGGTCTTTCAGGCGAACAGCGAAGAGCTTTTGACAAAAAGGGAATGGAGTCGTTATGGAGGTGTCTCGACGGAGTGATTGCACCGGGTCTGAGGGGGAGGGCTGCTGGCACATCGCGATGTAGGTGTTTGAGCGTTCGGAGGCTTATTGCCTCCCCGACGGCTTTCTTTCGTTATCCCAGTCCTCGCCGCGGCGTAGCTCCGCAGTTGAGGAGTTTCGATGAGGAAAGGTACCGCTGGTCGGGGTAATATGCAAAGAGGTAGGCCCCTTTCTCGAGGGTTCGGATTGTTCGGGGTGCTGAGGTGACCGGCAGGGCAGGGCAGCCAAGACTGCGACCCAGCTGATCTTTCTTCGCGATATACGATTCGCTGACGTAGGGAGCTCCATGGATGACGATTGCGCGATTATACGCCTCGTCATTAAAGCCCGGTTCAAGCCCTTGCAGCCGAAGAGACGCACCGTGTCGACCGACGTACGGTTCATCCGAAAAGAAGAGCCCCAGACTCGATTGGAGACTGCCAGGCATATTGGAGAATTCAGAGGCGTAGAGTTCCCCGCTGTTACGACCATGCGCGACGAGTGTATGTTCGAGGAGTCGTTCTGAGGCGGCATCAAAGAGCCAGAAGCGCCGCTCCGTCGACGCTTTTGAAAAATCAATGATGGCAAGATAACGGGCCCTGGGCGAGCCCGAGAGCGCAGCACAGCTACTAGCCGTCGCCGCGAGCGCAGCAACGCGAGGCGATAGTCCTGAGGTGTTTCGCGCGAAGCTGTTCGCGAGCTGTTCTGCGGTGAGTGAGCGGCCCATGGCTCGCGCGCTGCCCCACGAGAGAAGCCGCGGGAGGAAGGCAACGAATTGTTCACTGGGTAGGCTCCCCGTAACAGAAAGCGGCGAGCGAGACCATGCCGACGGGGATGACGAAGTGAAGCTCTGAGCCTTCACAATGCGAGGGGCGACGGCGAGGGCTGCGAAACCCCCGAGAATTGCCAGCGCGAAAGAGAGGCAGTTTGCACGCATCAAGGGTGAAGCTCCGCTGTTAGAGGCTGCGAAATAAGGGGGTTCGAGGCGAGGGTGCCGCTGCTTTGGCACGGACTCGATTCGAAAGGACGAGGAAAAACCGGAGGAATATCATGCATATTTTGAGGATTTTTTCTCGTCCTTTCGAATCGATGTATGGGCCG
>OMIW01000077.1 GCA_900299205.1 Pseudomonadota bacterium | reverse complement strand
TTTTCTCGTCCTTTCGAATCGATGTATGGGCCGAATGAGCGGTGCCATCGTCCGAAACCCCTTATTTCGCAGCCTCTAAGGCTCGGCGTGATTTTCGTCATGATAGTTATGACCGGCTGCTTCGATGAAGCCGATGATGCAGCTTTCTGCGACCCTACATTCCTAACCATCGATGGCGAATGTGATGAGCCTTGGTACGACGAATGGTGGGGCGAAGGCTCTCAATTTGCTAAGGATACAGCCTTCAAATACCTCGGCGATTTTATCGGGGTCGACTTCAAAAAGGAGCTAGAGACGCGTATCGCCTCAAGCAGGATGTTTGAACAGGCACGAGAAAAACTGCGTGGTCTCAAATCGAGTGACTTCCCCTCAATCTCGATAGGAGAACTCATGCAGGTATTACGCAGTCCTCACGCGCTGGACCTTTTCGCAGACTTCCTCAAAGAGGGTGGGCCCTCAGCGTTTGAACTCTACAATCAAGCCGTGAAAGAGGGGGGGCCATATCTTGATCAACTCCGTTCGGTCCTCGGGGATTATTCGGAGGAACATGGATTAAAAGAACCAAACCTCGACCAGGCTATTATCGAAGCGATTGAGCGGCACCGTGGAGAGTAAGAACTGTCGGCGGTGCCTACGCAGAGAGAACTCTCTGTGGTCACCGTGAGGCAATCACCTTTCTAACGCACCTTTTTGCTCGGTCGCGTGATAAATTCCATCTCACAACCTTGACCTCACCCCGATAATAATCCACACTACGTCCCATCAATGAGTCCCTGTCGTCTAGCCTGGCCCAGGACACCCGCCTTTCACGCAGGTAACACGGGTTCGAATCCCGTCGGGGACGCATTCTTCAAATGGTCTAATACACCTCTCTGCCCCTCTTCGTGGGCCTTTTCCTCTCAACCTACTCAAAAATAACGAGGGTCAAGCGGGCCTTTCCAACGGCAGTCGCGGTGGAAGTGGTGTAGCTGCCGTGATATCATTTGTCGTATTCACTTTGATCCGTCTCCAGCACTTTCCATCAATGCGGAGAGCAGCGAAAGCCGTTACCACCACGAATCCCCATGACCCAGACGCCATCCCTCGCCGAGATATTCCGCGCCGTCCCCGGCCTTCAATCAGTCGAAGGGCTCATTGCTACCAAATTCACAACCGAGGCGCCCCAACTTGCGAAGATTGCTTCCTACCTCTTCGGGCTTGGGGGAAAACGGGTACGGCCCGCCCTAACCTTGTTGTTGGCGAAAGGGTTCGGGATACGCGAGCCGACCCAGAGCCTCGTCGATGTCGCTGCCGGGATAGAGCTCATTCATATGGCGACTCTCCTTCACGACGACATTATTGATCGCTCCCCTATCCGTCGGCATCACCCCTCGCCCTACGCAGAGTTCGGCACCAACGACACATTACTCACCGGCGACTTCCTCCTCACCCGCGCGTTTAGCCTCTGTGCGCGGCTGGATCCCTTTATCATCGATGCCACCGAGGAGGCGTGCATTAACCTTACTGAGGGGGAGATTCTTGAGACCCCCCTCTACGCCGACACTCATTCTCTCTCGACCTCTCGGATAATCGCCGCGAAAAAGACCGCAGCCCTCTTTCGATTGGGGGCTCGTTCTGCCGGATTTTTGAGTGGATTGCGGGGAGATTCCCTGGAAGCCTTGGCCCGTTTCGGCGAACACCTCGGAGTTGGTTTCCAGATGTTGGATGATATTCTTGATGTAATATCCCCCGAGGAAACGCTTGGCAAACGACCGGGTACCGATATTCGGGAGCGCAAACCATCGCTTATAAATGTTCTATGGCTCGAATCGAACTCACCTCTGGCCACAAAACTTCGGAAGGAGCCGGTAGAGAATGAGGAGGAGTTTGTTCAAAAAGCTCTCGCCGAGCTCGCCGAAAGCTCTGTAATAGGGATGGCTCGACTTCTTGCACGGCAAGAGGTCGAGGCAGCCGAACTAGCGTTGCATGAAGCGGTCGGCTCTGCATCATCACAGGGTATTGAGATATGCCTCGATGCGCTGGGAGCGATCAAGGCAACGATGCGGTACACCCTCGAACGTATGGAATAGAGGATCGTTTGAAATCCACATATCGAGAGATTGCAGGTTCGAATCTGGTCCCTCCCATTTCTCTTTTCTCCCCCCTCCCGGTGAGGTAGGATCTGGGGGTCGTTGTCATTTTTGCAGCTTCCCCTTTGCCTTTCCGCCCGGAGTCCGCCCATGACCGATATCCAACCTCCGTCGACACCCTCATCCTCGCTTCCACCCCTCTGCGGTCTTGGGGGTGAATTAAATGCAGCCCAAGCTCTCATTGCAGACAAGCGACTCTATCCCGTTCGGGATCCGGCGGCGTTTACCTCTCTTCGATCAGTTGCCGCATGTGCCCTTCACATGCACCAACCAAACATCCCGGCTGGCCCGGGTGGCTCGATTATCAGCAATCTTCAATTTATGCTCGAGCACGGCTCAGACGGGGATCGGTACAACGCAACAGTCTTTCGTGATTGCTACAAACGACTGGGCACCATCATCCCCACCCTGGTTGGCGAGGGGTACGACCCCCGCATCATGGTCGATTATTCGGGCTCGCTCCTCTACGGTCTCGAGGCGATGGGCGCGACTGAGGTCATCGAGTCGCTCCGCCTCCTCGCCGTGGACCCCCGCTATCGCGTTTGTGTCGAGTGGCTAGGAACCGCCTGGGGACACGCTGTTGCACCGTCAACTCCGGTGCAGGATTTTCGGCTCCACGTCGAGGCCTGGCAACACCATTTCGCTGCCATCTTTGGCGCTGAAGCGGTCGCCCGGGTAAAGGGATTCTCACCACCCGAAATGGCGCTCCCAAATCATCCCGATGTCGCGTACGGATTTGTAAAGACTCTCGTTGATTGTGGATATCACTGGGTGCTCGTCCAAGAGCACACTGTTGAGGAACCCGAAACGGGACATTCTCCTCGACACCCCCACATCCCTCATCGGCTCGTGTGTCGGAATAGCGAGGGGGATGAGGCCAGCATCATTTGCCTCATAAAGACTCAGGGATCTGACACTAAGCTGGTTGCTCAAATGCAGCCGTGGTTCGAAGCCTCATCGTTACCGCACGCCACCATCAAGGGCATATCGGTTCCCCCAATCGTTAGCCAGATCGCCGACGGCGAGAACGGTGGTGTGATGATGCACGAGTTCCCCCCGAAATTTATCGAGGTGGCCAAACTTGCGACCGGAGCATCCACTCCTCTCATGAACGGTACCGAGTACCTCGAGCACCTCGCTGCAATCGGGATTACTGAACGTGACTTTCCGATTCTCCAACCGACAAAGCAGAAACAGCTTTGGACCCGATTCACCCCGGGCAAAAACAACGCGCATCAATTAGCCTCGACGATAACCGAACTTACAAAGTCAGACCATTCCTTCCATATGGAAGGGGGATCGTGGACCAGCAATATCTCTTGGGTCCGAGACTACGACAGGCTGCTTCTTCCGATGGACAAAGTGAGTTCGCTTTTCTATGAACGAGTCTTGAAGCCGAAACTGCCGACATCGGATCCTCGTTACAACGAGGCCCTCTTCTTGCTCCTTAACGCTCAAACGAGCTGCTTCCGATACTGGGGTGAGGGAGTTTGGGTCGATTATGGCGTTGAATTTTGTTCTCGACTCCAAAAGATGCTAGAATTTGCGGGCTGATTTCTCTTTCATCCCGTTCTCGCTGCCCCCATACCCTCAAGGATTCCTCCATGATCGCACCTGCCAATCGTCCATTCCCGCGCCCTCTTATCCATTTTGCCCCTGTTGCTGCCGGGCTGCTCTGCTCAGCTCTCGTGGTACTCGCGGGATGTTCGAAGAAAGATGAGGCAGCGACGACTGCAACAGGTCAAAATGCAGCTTCAACACCCCAGACAAATTTTCTCTCTCGTGCTCCGCAGGGAACATTCCTGCTGGTTTCATATGACGGTGAAAGCGCGGGTGGTAAGCGTTTATATTCCCAATCTCTAGACACAGTTCGAAAGTACATATCAGCCGCAGACAAGCCGACGAGTTCAGAAAAAAAGGAGGATGACTCCAAATCAGGAGCCTCTGCCACAACTACCCAGTCCGCTCGCTCAATTGATGTTGTTCAAAGGGACCTTGTTGAAATTCTTGAGAGCGCGGGCTTTCTTCCCCGCGAGCCAAGTGGAACCCCTTCTTATCAGCAAGTTGTTATTTTTGCGTCAGCCGGAAACTCTGAGCAGCCAATCAATGGCGGTGTGTGTGCGACCGGCCCAGAGTTCGCGAATAAGCTAAAAACTCTCATCGATGGCGTTCGGGGCCGTAACTATGAAGTCGCCGAACATACCTTTGGACAAATCAAGGGCTATGCAATTAGCACTGAGATTGCGGCAGAAGTGCCAGAGTCTGCTGAGGAAAAGGAGGACAATTCGGGGGGAATCGCTTCTCAGCAATCCTCGACAGCATCAGTGAATACCTCCGCTGCTCAAACCACAAAGGTTACAGTGTTCATCGGGGCATCCTCCGAGAACGTCCTCGGAGTGAGCTCGAGCTCTGAAGCAGTTTCGCACTGTCTAAATCCGAACGTGACGACCCTTCCCCCGGTGATAAGCAGTCAGACCGTCACCCAAGTGAACAGACGGTTGCCCCAATCAGAGAATGATTTTCTCCACGTTTACTTTGACCTCGGTCAATTCAAGCAGGCGCTTGAGTCCAAGCGCGATGCCCTTGAGAAGCTGCTTGGTCAAACGACATCGAAGAAAGACAGTTCCTGCGAGGGCTCTGATGAGGCATGCTCGGCGTCCCAAGATGGTACCGGAACACCGGCAACGACCACCGATGAGATAGCAGAAAAGCTTCCCTCATTACAGGATGCCATAACCCAGATTAGCGATATTCCGGCTCAGGCGATCGTTTTCAGGGGGTCCGTCGATGAATCGGGTGCACTCACCTTCCGGGCCACCTCATTGATTGACAAATCGCGACCAGATGCAGCCGCGCTATACGACAGTCTCAACGAATCAAAGATTCCTGGAGCGTTGCGCGTACTACCCGCGAATGTCGCCCTCCTTCTCAGCGCCTATGTACCGGTCGGTAAGGCGCTTGAAATGTTCCCAATGCCGAAGGATTCGCCGTACGCCGCGCTTACCTCTATCCAGTCTGTTGCTTTGGCTTTGTTCGAGCAGACAGAAGGTGCGTATTTGCCAGATCTCGGTATCGTGATTGAATCGACCTCCGCGGCCGCCCTGAGTGAAGCCATCAAGGTAGGGCTTACCCCAATGATTCGGGATTCAGGTATGCCGATGGGAACGTGGGAAACCAAGTCAATTGACGGTGTCAACACAACATACGTGCTCAGTCCCTTCGGTATCGGATTGTTTCTCGCCGAATCGAAAGATGCGCTTCTGATCGGGAGCAGTGAGGCGGGGGTAACGAAGATGATAACAGCGCAGAAAACGAACACAGCTTCGGCTTCTGTCGCACCGTTCCAGCTTACGACTGAGTCGAAAGCTCCTCTCGTTGCTCGCGCAAATGCAGTCCAAATTGGAAAGATTCTCCGGGGACTGTATGCGACTCTCGCGGCATTTGGTCAAGGAAAATCTCCCCTGGAGATGGAACACATTAATGCGATAGAAGATTTAGGGGATATGTATTTGACTCTTCAGTTTGATCAAGGATTCGTTGAGGTTGTGTGGCGGAAACTTCCAAAACCCTCAAAATAATCCAAATTTTTCTGGATTAGCCCCCTCAGTAAATATCTCTCAGTGAATATCGCTCAGGGGGTGATGTCACGATTCTTGGAGCGAGTTTTGTATCGAAAACCTCGGATCGGAGTGAATCCCCCGTAGCATTTTTTCATTGATCCGGAAAAACTCTCAAGCCGCCTTTATTACATCGAGGGCGGCTGTGTGAAGAACCTCTATCTCGTAGCGTTCGCTCCCAGCGCACCGCTTTCGTCTGCTACCCCTACAACTTCTCCACCTTCATTGAAGACTCCCCCATTTTCAGGAGCGAACGTTTCCCGTTCAGGACTGTCTCAAGAACCACCTCCCGCTCCCAGAGTGCTCTGATGTGTCTAAGCGTCGGCTCGGCGTAATCAAGCTGGAGGTCACGCCCGTCGTGCGCGTGCTTTAAATAGAGCGTTCTGTTTTTTCCGAAATCAGCATCCTCGATCTTGATGACCGGGATCGAGCCCATGCCCGTGCTCTTAATCAGATTTTCCTTAATCTCTTCCCACCCCTCATCATCAGCAACTTTGGTGATAATTCGCTCCTTCCCCCGTTTCTCGTGTTGAAAAAGCTCCAATTCTCGCATCACATCCACGGTGAGAAACCGCCGAAGAAACGAGGCATCGCGGTCGGTCTCCCGTACCTCAAATATCTTTTTGCGGCCTGGTGTTTCGTTTTCATCGAGCGATGAAATGGCTACCTGAGGCTTGTCATCAGTAAACTCTCGCCCCGTATCTCCTTCATTCCATCGTCGTTCAATGTCGTGCCATAAGACAAACCCGAGATGATATGGATTGATTCCCCCTGGATGTGGGCGAAGCACCTGGTTATGACGAACCATAAACTCCATGTGAAGCCCCTGATCCAGCTCAAGAGCATTGAGGATCTTATGGTGCCAATAACTGGCCCACCCCTCATTCATGATCTTAGTCTCCATCTGCGGGAGGAAGTAGCGGGCCTCCTGATCAACAATCCGCATGACATCGCGCTTCCACTCGGGAAGAAAAGGATTGTTGTCCGCGATAAAAAGGAGGATATCCTCCTCAGCCTCAAGGGGAAATTTGTCGAGATCGGGGGGATGAAAGGTCTTTGGTGGATGAATCTCACTCCAGGGATCCTCGGCACCCCGACTCGCCTGAATTCGCCGCTGAAGCTGCTCTTCGTGCGAAAGCTTTTTAATTGCCATATTACGCTGGCAGTTCCACGATATCGCATGAGCGTGGTCAATCGCTGATTCAACTAGGTCGATGTTAATTGAGGGATCTTCTATGTAGCCCTTAACCCGATTCGCATGGTTCTTGAACAGCTCTATCGTATAGCGGGCATCGAGACCTGACTTAAAGGTAAAATTATTCGCAAAAAAATCATTGTGGCCATATACATGAGCGATGGTCAGTATCTGGAGGAGTAGCGTATTATCCCGCATCAAATAGGCAAGACACGGATGAGAGTTAATAACCATCTCATACGGCAGTCCTGACACGCCATATTCGTACATGGTCTTTTGCCGCTCATAGCCCTTTCCATATGACCAATGAGGATAGTGGGATGGCATACCGGAGTAGGCCATATAGCCGATCATGTCATTATGATCGCAGACCTCAAATTCCTGAGGATAGCAGTTGAGCCCATAACGGTGAACGAATTCGAGAATCCGATCATCCCATGCTTTTAGCTCGTCAAGATCATAATCGGTCATAGGTGCTCCATCTCCACGGGGAATGACATCACTACGACCCTACCGCCGTCGCGGTCGTCTCCCCCCCGATCGCTCTGGTCTTGTCTTTGGTCAACACCGATCGGAATGCAGGCCAGAGGTCCTCCTTGCGCTCGATTGTGACGGTGCAAAAGTTTTCCGACTTCACCTGCGCGAAAGTCTCCAGCATCGTCCCGCTGTAGTAGGCACTCCCCGCTGGCTTTATCTCTCCATATCCGAAAAGGTTGCAAACTGAGCACAGCTCCTTTGCCGCCGCGACCGCTCTATCGTTATCTGAGTAGAAATTATCTCCATCTGAACAATGGAATGCGTAGATATTCCATAAGGACGGATGGTAGCGGTCGTTGATGATATCGAGCGCTTTACGATAACCAGAGGATATGTAGGTTCCTCCCGACTCGACTTTATGGAAAAATTCGTTCTCAGTCACCTCCTTTGCTTCGGTATGATGGGCGATGAAAACGACCTCAACATTTTGGTACTTTTGTCGGACAAACTGAAAGAGGAGGAAATAAAAGCTCCGTGCAAGGTATTTCTTGACCGTACCCATTGAGCCCGAGGTGTCCATAATACAGAACACTACTGCATTTGATTCCTCTCGTTCGGTAGGCACAATATGGAAATACCTCATATCATCTTTGTGAAAAGGAAATCGCCTGTCCTCTTCATCAAAGTCAACCTCGCGTGCGCGACCAACCGCAAGCTTCCGTCGAATACGATTACGGGCAGTCATCTTCTTATCGAGCCGAGGCCGGATGCCCGCGTGTCGCCTTCCTTTTCGCTTGGTGGCATCATCTGAGATAATCTGCTTGAGCGACTTCCGTTCAAGTTCAGGGAGCTCAAGGTCTTCGAACATGATGTCGATCAACTCATCGAGCGTTATCTCAGTTTCAAATGCGTCGACTCCCGGCTGATTTCCTCCTTCACCCTGCCCTTGCCCCTGCTCTGGTGAGCTTTGCACGACATCGCCCGGCTGTTGCTCTCCATTCCCCTGAGCTACCCCCGGCGCATTATCACCGTAGATAAACCGAAACTCTTTGATAGAACGGATCGGTACCTTTATCACCTTATCTCGATCACGACCGATGATCGATTCCTCGGCAAGAATGTCGCCGATATTGTCCCGTATCGAGTCCTTAATCTTCTGGCGATGCCGAAGGCGATCCCGAGCACTTCTGTCCGACCGCTGGGAGGTCGGGGTATAGGGCCGGAAAATCGTGCTCATAGACTAATCTTTCCAGAGGTTGTTAGCCGCGTATTTAAGAATCGTATCCACACAACTTGCGGGATACCCATTCCTTATTAGCTGTTCAACCATCCGGTCGTACTTCTTAGACTGGTCATCATCACGCGTTCGTGCTTTGGTGATAATCCGCGAAACATCTCGGACACTCGCCATCAGCTTTTTCTCAATCGCCTCTTTCAAAGGCTCATAGCTCTCATACGTAATTTTTTCTCCTTTGCGTCCGATACTCCAGAGATAAGCAATAACCTCTTGCCTAAATCCATCCGCCGCAGTACCGACAATTGCTATCTGTTCCTCAATCGACTTCATAAAGGATTCATCAGGCTCTAACTCTTCGCCAGTATTCCGATCCTTGAATCGTCGCTTCGTCACATACGCCTCGGCATGATCAAGATAGTTTTGGAAGAGAGATTCTGCCTGTTCCTGATATGAGTAAACGAAGGCTTTCGTAATCTCCTTTTCGAGTATCTCAAGATACTCCTTGTGAAGGGTATCCTGAAGGAACTCGAGATATCGCTTCCTCACATCATCAGCGAAGTCTGATTCCTTCACCATATTCACTAATGCTTCACGAACGCTAATCGGATGTATGCAGTTCGCCTCGATATTATCCGATAATGCGTTGTCGAGCGCCTTCATAATAAAGCGGGTTGAAATACCGGTCATCCCCTCGCTCTTTGCCTCTTCACGGAGCTCTGTAATATCTATCTTCTTCGTCCTTCCCTTCTCGACGACCTCTTCACCATTGTAGAGCTTTAGTTTTGTGAGAAGATCACATTTATTAGTTGGATCGAGTCGGCTCAAAATCGCGAACATCGAGGCAACCTCGATCGTATGAGGAGCTATATCTGCGGTGAATCGTGACTGTCGAATGAGCTTGCGATAAATCTTGACTTCCTCTGAGAGTCTCAGATTATACGGAACCTTCACTGTAACAATACGATCGAGAATTGCCTCGTTCGTATGGTCGCTCTTAAACTTTTTCCATTCGGCTTCGTTTGAATGGGCGACAATACAGGTATCGACGTAGATCATCCCGTGCCGCCCCGGCGCGGGTATCGACTTCTCCTGCGTGGCAGTGATCATCGCGTGAAGATACTCAGTCTCATTTTTGAAGACCTCGATAAACTCAACCATACCCCGGTTTCCGACGTTGAGCGCACCCGATAGGTCAAGTACCCGCGGGTCACCCTCCGAATACAGGTCGAGTTTTGAAATGTCTTCCCCCCCTATCAAAACGCTCGTATCCTGATTGTTAGGATCTACTGGCGGAACAACGCCGACACCTCGCTTTGCTCGAATGCTGAACTCGTGGGTGCGGATCGGCATTTCCTCCCACCGCCCCTGAAACTCTTCCTTAAGTCGATATCGACAGACGGGACAAAGGTCGCCCTCAATCTGAACACCGAGCCGTTTTGAGAACTCTTTCCTCAAGTGTCGCGGGATCAAATGGAGCGGCTCCTCATACATTGGGCATCCATCTATCGCGTAGAAAAAGCTCAGCTCCTCGAGCCCCTTCTTCAACCGCTCAACCAGTGAGCTCTTTCCCGACCCGACGGGCCCTACAAAATAGAGAACCTGGCGACTCTCCTCGCCCTTGAGTGAGGCAGAGTGAAAGTATCGCACAATCTGGTTAATCGTCTTCTCCATGCCGTAAAACTCGTCGGAGAAGAAGTTGTAGGTTCGAACACTGCCCGACTTGTAGAGCCGTTTTAATTTTGGATCTTCATCGGCCGATATGTCGCGCACTCCGCACGAAACTATCATATCGTAAAGCCTTTTGTGCGATAATTTGGCGAGATCAGGACCCTCCTGAACGAGCTCGAGATACTCCAGAAGCGTGCCCTTCCAGCTCGCTTTTTTTCTCGCTTCTCGATCTTGTTGAATAATCCTTTGAAACTCTTCAGTCATAGTCGCTCCTCTCGCAGTCACTCCCTGTTCCTCGGGCGCTCCTCTTCTTACGTCTTGTGATATGATGAGAGTTTGGTCGATTCGGTTGGTAGATGTTTTTTGTTCCGGTATCTTTTCTTCGAAATAATATCAGAAAGCCGTTTCATCACGATTGACGATATCCTTTTTGTTCCCTCGCTTCTTCCTATCGGATAGAATGCGCGGCACATCCGACGCTAATCGGGAGCAATTTGCCTGTATCAATCGGTCGAAATCTAACTTCGAGATACCGTCTTCTGTCAGGAACTATCATGTCTCAATCAGGATTCAGGGACGAATGCGGCCTTATGGCCATCTGGGGCCACCCAGAGGCTGCGAACCTCGCTTATCTGGGGCTTTATTCCCAACAACACCGAGGTCAGGAAGCAGCGGGGGTCGTCGCGGGAGACCCCGGTCCGAACGGAGCACTTCGTGCCTATCGGGGGCTTGGTTTAGTTGCTGACGTGTTTCAAAGATTTGATTTTGCAGACCTTTCAGGACGAAATGCGATTGGTCACGTTCGATATACTACGGCGGGAGGGAACCACCTCTTTAATGTGCAGCCTTTTACCGCAGAATTAGCTGATGGGCCCATAGCGGTAGCGCACAACGGTAATCTTATCAACGCCGACGAATTGCGACAGGAGCTGGTGCAAGAGGGCGCAATCTTCGCATCATCCTCCGACACTGAGGTATTTCTTCATCTTATCGCGAGAGGAGACCGCTCTCGACCCCTCACCGAGCGGGTGAACGCTGCCCTCCTCCGCGCCGAGGGGGCGTTTTCTCTCCTTATCTTAACTCCCAAAACGCTGTATGCAGCACGAGACCGCTTTGGACTGCGCCCGCTCGCCCTCGGCAAGCTGAACGGCGCGACCGTACTCGCCTCAGAGACCTGTGCCTTCGATCTTATCGGCGCCGACTACGAACGAGACATCTCTCCGGGCGAGGTTATTGAAATATCAGGGGAAGGATCGCGCGCCAGCTATTTCCCATTCCCTCCGACAAACCCGGCCCCATGCATCTTTGAGTTTGTCTATTTCGCTCGGCCCGACTCGATGGTCTTTGAGAAGACAGTATATCCGATACGCAAAAGAATGGGGGAGGAGCTCGCGGCGGAGTCCCCTGTTCCTGCGGATATCGTGATTCCCGTCCCCGACTCAGGCGTTGCTGCAGCCCTCGGATATGCTCACCGATCTGGCATCCAATTCGAACTCGGTCTCATCCGAAATCATTATGTGGGACGAACATTTATTGAGCCCAAGCAATCGATTCGAGATTTCGGGGTTAAATTGAAGCTCAATCCAAGCAGAGAGTTGATTGAAGGGAAGCGAGTTATCGTGGTAGACGATTCAATCGTCAGGGGAACAACCTCGAAAAAGCTCGTCCAGATGATTCGACGAGCGGGCGCACGAGAGGTACATGTAAGGATCTCGGCCCCTCCCACTATATCCCCTTGCTTCTATGGTATCGACACCCCTACCAAGGAGGAGCTCATCAGTTCGTCTCTCTCAACCGACCAGGTTAGGACCTTTATTGGGGCCGATAGCCTCGCCTACCTCTCGGTTGAGGGCATGTATAGGGCGGTAGGCAGTAGACCCGGTTCATTCTGCGATGCGTGCTTCACGGGTAATTATCGAGCCGGAGTACCCGCCAATCGTTGATCGAGCCGTCAAGAACATTGCCAGAATCGTTGAGCTGGTGTGAAATAGGGGATCGTGGCACCATCAGGACTCAAGCGATCCCTTCGAGGGATGCGTTTCCCCCGACAAGCCGCTAGAACAAAAAGGTGGAAAGAAACAATCATGATCACCGATAAAAATGAAACACAGCGAGGGGTCCGATGGTTCGCAATTGCGGGCTCAGTGGCTGTCCTCTTCGCCTTTGGGCTCTACACCGTTGATGAGACCTTAAGTAATTCTCCCCGCGAACGAAAGCTGGGGCAAACTCTTCTTGAACTCCGATCAGCTCAGACCACGCTCCCCGCGTCTCAGTCGCCCGATGATCGGCTTGGACATTAATATCGGAGGATAAGCGGGTCCTGATGTTTTCGCTCGCGCAGAAAATAGCCAACCTGCTCTGCTCTTTCTGGCTAACAGCGGCCCGTAGATCAGGCATTCCTGAAGGCGAGATTGTTCCTCAGGTTCGGAGGGTAGTTCGTCGATTTCCTTATTGGGCTCGTGGCCAACTCCTCGTGGGAGAGGCCGCCCTCTCAGGGGGAGATTTGCGGACGGCTTACGGCGCGGCGAAAGCTTCCGTGACTTTACGGCCCTCCTGTGCCCTTTCTTGGGTGCTTCTCTCGCGCTGTCACCTTGCCGGCCATCAATTCGAGGTGGCCGTTGAACATGCGCGAACAGCTCTCAATCTCGATCCGTCCCTTCATGCTGCCCGAGAGGAGCTTGCCGCAGCCCTAATCCCCCTTAACCGACTGGATGAGGCGAGAACGTACCTTCTTGAGATTCCACAAATAGCCTACAATCCAAACATTTTCGGGATGTTAGCTTACTTGCGAGCTCTAGAGGAAGGCGGGGGTTTAGCAACGACACCGAACGTACCTGACGATAAATCCCCTCTTGATTGAACACGCTCATGGCCGACGCACTCTCCCGAGAAGAACTTCTCTCCCTCATCGAACGTGAGCTCGAAGGTCTTCACCACCATTTTCTCATCCAGGCAAAGCAGATAGCCCATACTCTCAACCCACGCCTCACTGACGAGGACCTTCTGAATCCCGACAATTTTACCCCCCTCATAACAGACCCTCGCTACACATACGCTGACGGCCTCGCGGCTGGGGTCCTCTCAGCTAAGATGGCACTTCGCGCGGCTTTGAATGGGGACACCGGCCTCTGAAAGACCGGCTCCTTGTGGGCCGCAAAATCCCCTCCGAACTCACTGAGCGGATAAAAATCTCAAGGTAACCCCCTGTCCTGCCGATACCTCCACGGAAATGCTCTTTGACTTCATCACCTATGAAAGAGGGACCGTCGTTTCTCATGAGCGCCAAGGAGCGCGAGACCGCCTCCATCCTTGTTGTTGGATGGGGGCTGGAGGAGCTTACACGGCAGCTCGTAAAGCTTCAGTACGGCAGCGCCCGTCACGTTCTGTTTCACAGCGCCGCATTACAACGGGTGGCTGGCGAACGTTTCTCTCACGTCATTTTCTCCGTCGAAGAATCTGACATAAATCCGATTATCTTTGCTCAACGGATTCGGCAGTTGAAGACCCCGCCAATTTTGATTGCGGCCTCTCAGGACCCAGACCCAGACAGAGTGGTAGACATGATACTTGCGGGTTCTCGTTCATACCTATTGCTACCCATTTCATTGCCCATGCTTGACAATGCCATAGGAGAGGCTACGAACGGTCAGCCGTTTGATCCGAAAATTCTTCGCTCGCCGATCAAGAATGAGGTGCTCCTTCGAAATCTCTTGAATGAAATTGACCGAGTCGCCGCTGAGCTGACGAAGGCCTCGAATTCGGGAGGTAGCATTGACAGTGCGAAAATTAAGAAGGATCCTCTTCACAATTCGTCGTCATCTCTCCGGCTGTTCTGTGATGGCGGCTCGGGAGGGTTTGTGACAACATTGATCGACATCTGTGACACGCTTACTCCGCGAAAGCGCGGTCGCCTAGCGGGCCTTCGACGCCAGCTGCTTGAGAAACGACAGAAGGCGAAATTGCGGGAAGAGAAGGAGGAATAAACACTCTCATGCCACACTCCTCCCTCGGCCAGTCCTTTGGTCGGATCATCCTAGGTCTACTGCTCTTTTTTATCATCGCGTGGAGCTTCCCCCCGGTATCTATCGCAGCCCCACGCGATGGCATCGACCCCTTTACGGATCTCGAACCTCGCGCCACCTCCCCGACGGCTGATCCTTCCCAGGAACCATGGTGGGCCCAAAATACGCAATTTCGAAGAGAGCTTTTTCTTCAGACCGTCGTGCGTGACGTTAGCTATCAACCGGAGCGCACAGAAAATACTTCCTCTGAAATCTCGAACCGACACTCAATCGGATTCGAGTGGCTGAGACGATTCCAGAGCGAGACCAGTACCATCGGTTCATGCGATCTTCAGGCTCGCCTCGTTCGACGCGACGGGTACATCCCAATCATATCGGACAGAGAAGGGGAGGACCGGATACCTTGGGCAGTTGAGTATCATAATGCATACTGCGACCTCTACAATCCAGCATCATTTCTTGTCGGAGCCGAGCAGGCGTCATCCCTCATAGGAGTCGCGAACCTCCGTATCGGTCGATTTTACCTTCCCCTCGGACTTAATCTCGCGACCGACACTCACGGTACGGTCTTGCAACTCTCCAACGATCAGAATATCGGATTCGAGCGAGATTGGTACGCGGGATTCTGGGGAAACCTGACCGAATACGCATCATACGATATCTACTATTTGGTCGGTTCAGGATATGACTTTAGATTTGCGGGGCAATCAGGCTTACTCGGAGTGCGCGTCGGAACAAGCACCTCGATAAAGAACCGCTACGGGCTAGAAGCAGGCGTGGGTGCCCTCGTCGGCGAGCGACTTGCATCTCCCCATCAAGCAGCGATATTTGACGGCTCGGATATTATACGCACGATGCGGGTTGGGCCTGACCTGCGCTACATCGTGCCCACTGAACGCGGCAGTTTTACCCTAACCAACGAGTTATCGGTCGGCTCAGACAATAACCGCAGCACCGTGATGCAGCTTCATCAATTCGGCTATCTCACCAACAAGCGGCAGTTGGGGGCAAACCTGCAGCTTCGTCAGCAGTGGCTCGATCAGGGAACTCCATCCACCTCGGGGGGTCATCACCATCATCCTCCCACTGATGCACTCGTGAATACCTCTCGATCCGGAGGCGTTTCCCGTTCGATTATCTACGACATTGCCTGGTATTTTACGAACGACATCGCAAATGCAAACCTCCACTGGATGGACCTCTCGGTCGAGCAGATAATATCCTCACCCTCACGGGGATCCGGCTCGATCGTGTCGTTGCAATACTATCGATATTGGTAATCTTATGATTTTCTCCCGCCTCTATTCTGTCAGAAAAGTATTCCTTGTCTCGCTCATCGGCATCCTGATATCACTCTGTCTGAATCCTCACGTCGCATCTGCAGCGATAGGATGCACCCTGACGAACCCCGCGCAGGACCTTCGATTTGTTTTTCCAGATATGACGTCATACAAGGAAGATGTCGTAACTTTCTCCTCGCTCGCGAACGGTGAATATCAATTCAAGGAACTCGAATCGAGAATAGGAAGAGAAACGGACCCCGTTTTTGATCGCATCGACACCCCCTACACGGTATATTCGATATTTCGGGGTGCAGAAAAGATAGGGATTGTTCACGGGGTTAATATTCCCGGAAAGGGTGGCGTCATTCAGCTTTTCCTTTCTGTTGATCCGTCAACTCGGGGAATTCGACAGATCTTCTTCCAAAGGCTTGAGAGCCCCGCCTCTAAACTTTTTCGCGACAAGCCGTTTCGCATCCAATTTGAGGGGCTATCACTAGCTGATTGGTATATGCACGACTACTATCGGGAGAAAGACCCCTCAAATTCGCGGCACAAGATTGCTCAGATACATCCGCCAAAAGATCTTTCAGAAGAGAGCCTCATCGATTATTATGCGATTATGCAGGGTGTTCGGAAGAATCTCGTCATTCTCGACCTGCTTTTGTTTCAGCGGGCCAGCGATCAATATTTCCTGCGCGCTCAGGAACGGCTAAACGAGCCGACCGGCGTTCGTCCAAAGGAAGGTTCGTGAGAAATATCATCATACTCTGTAGTGTCCTCGGCATCGCAATTCTCGCGACAACCGTTGGCCTGATGATTCGCCCCGAACGGTATGGGGAGCCATTTACGAGCGATGTTGTGACCCCCCTTGCTTCCGTTATCACGGAACCGGACACATACCTCGACAAACCACTTCTGATTGAGGGTATCGTTACTCGGCAGTGCGCACTGACAGGTTGTTTCTTTTTCTTTGCGGTTGGTGAGCAGCGACTCCGGATCGAATTGTCAGAGGTAGCTCCCTCTCTTCCGCAACGAAAAGGGTATCGAGCTCGGGTTGCCGGAACCCTCCAGCGACAGAGCGGCTCACTTGTGTTTAATGCGAAATCGGTCCAATTTTTCCGGAGATAGCCTGGATGGATTTTCATCGTCACATCCTTGCATTTGCGACCCTTGCGGGGAAAAACCTCCTTCGTCGCGTTGTCCGAACATCTCTTGCTGTTACCGGAGTGGCCCTTGCAGTAGCGGTCGCAGTTTCGCTTGCTGGTTTTGTTAAGGGTTATCACGGAGCGATAACGCGGAGCATCGATATGCTCGGGTTTCAGGTGATGGTGATGGCAAAGGGCTGTCCGTATGAAGCGGCAACCATGATGCTGAAGGGAGGAACCGGGCTCCTCTACCTTCCCGACTCCATTTACACTAACGTTGCAACCGATACGGGTGTCGCCAGCATAACCCCCGTTTTTATCGGGGTGGCAGAGAAGGAGCAAACCAGCATACAAGATGACGGAGCGGGCAGCTTTATCGTGGTCAGTGGAATCGAAGTGCCGAGCTTCACGACAATGAAGCCGTGGCTCTCTTTTCAGACCGGAACCGGCTTCGACGGGGGACGGTGGTTTACAACCGATACCGAAGTCACCAAGGAGGCCCCGGAAAACATCAAACAAGAGGTGGTCCTCGGGTACGAAGTAGCCGAGTACGAGCAGCGAAAAGTTGGAGATACGATCGCTCTGACTATTACGCCGTCAGGAGCTGTCTCGAGCGAAACGCATGAATATACAGTAGCTGGCATTCTGAGCCGAACGGGCACACAGGATGACGGTACCGTGTTTATGCCTTTGTCGAGCGCTCAACGCATTTTTAATCGTCCGTCACAGATCACGGTCGTTGGAGTGAAGCTCAAAGAATTTTCGAGTCAAGCTATCCGTCAATTCGAGGAGAGATGGATCTCGCTGCCAGAGGTGCAGATAGTGGGCCTCCAGCAGGTAAAATCAACGCTTCTTAACCTCATCAGCACCGCTCAGGCGATGATAGGAGCAGTCGCCGTAATCGCGATAGTGGTTGCAATCATCGGGGTCATCAACACCATCCTCATGAGCATTCACGAGCGTACCGGAGAGATCGGGATCATGAAGGCGATAGGGGCGAGTCGAAGCGACATATTCGAGCTCATCTGGTACGAAACTCTCGCGCTGTGCCTTCTCGGGGGGCTTGCGGGTATCATTGTCGCTTATGGAGGCTCTGGAATCATTGAATTCATGCTTCGTCACCTCATTGAATTGGGTGTTCAAGGAGAGATCGTTGTGATCTCGCCGGGAATTATCGGATTATCGTTGGGAGGAACCGTGCTCGTCGGCTTCTTTGCCGGTCTGTATCCCGCATGGCGCGCCTCATCAATGCGGCCTCTCGAAGCTATACGGGCCGGAGAATAGGGCAACAATATGAGCTATTCGCTAAATCATCCGTCCGCCGAGGAGCCCCTCATTGTTGGCCGAAATCTGACGAAACACTACCGCAGAGGGAGTGAAACGGTGCGTGCGCTCGATGGTGTGGATCTCTCAGTAGCTACCGGAGAAATGATCGCGATCGTCGGGCCATCAGGATCAGGAAAAACGACCTTGGTCAACACCGTCGCTTGCCTCGATGCTCCGACCGAGGGAAGCCTTATCATAAACGGGATTGATACTCGAGGACTCTCCGAGGATGCCCTTGTTGCGATTCGCCGAGGTTTTTTCGGATTCGTCTTCCAGAAATTCTACCTTCTTCCGACCCTCTCAGTCGCAGAAAATGTTGAACTTCCCCTCCTCTTTCTGCGACGTAATCCGTCGCGCCGCACCACCCTCGCACTCCTCGAAACGCTCGAAATAGCTTCGCGAGCAGACCACCTTCCCCGTGAATTGTCGGGGGGTCAGATGCAACGTGTCGCAATTGCCCGCGCACTGATAGTTAAACCGAAAGTCCTCATCGCGGATGAACCAACCGGGAACCTCGATTCTGCGACCAGCGACAGCATATTCGACCTTTTCGAAGATCTCTCTCATCAAGGGCTCTCGATTATGGTAACGACCCATAATCTGCCCCTCGCGTATCGGGCTTCCAGAGTAGTTACTTTGCAGGATGGAAAGATTGTGAAAGAAGAATCACGAAAGGGGTAATGGTCATCCACCGATGATTCCAGTGAGTTCACCCTCTGCGTGATCCCATATTTTGCGACAGGGTTGTTGGGGAACTACTGTCAGCTATTTTGTGCTCGAGCGTCTGAGCAAATCCGCAACCTGGCTCGCTTGATTTACTCAGGCCTCTTTACCTCTCTTTCGAAAAAAATCGTGTGGCTCCGATGCTAAGGGCCCGGTTTTCCGTTTACATCCACGACCCCCATCTAACAACCGATACTCAGCCGGTGTTCGGCGATCGAAAAATGTTCCCTTCTCCTCATTTTAAGTCTACAGAGAGGCGCCTTTCGCCTTGTTTTCCTTCAAATTCTTGGTAATCGAGGAAAAAGACATCCCGCCGAGCTGTGGAGAGGAAATTTCATCCGCCAATTGCCTCATTCGAGGCCCATATTTCGTTCTCAGCGACCTCGCCATCAAGCCCAGCTTCGTAAACGGAGGCCCCTGATACGCAGAGCCTCCTGTGCCCACCGTGGCAAATGACTTGAGGAAAGTTTGGACTCCCTTTTTTAATATTCTATTTCTTGCCGCGGTACTCACCTTTAGGTCGACCAGGAATCTGCGGGCAAGGTCGCTGTAATAGGGATGAGACCATCTGACGCCGAAAAAACCTTCCACACGAGTCTTCAGGCCTTTCAGTTCATCCCCGAGGACTCGGAGCTCCGCTTGCCGTTTCTCAATATCGAGGAGAGTGGCTATCGCAATCGCTCTTGATTGCTCGAGCTCTGCAACGAGGGCCTCCGCTTTCTGACGCCGACCCGGCAGCTCAACGTCCCGTTCGGTCTTCATCTGGCTGCTTCTAACCTTCGTTATGGTATCGTAAGCCAATATGGCCTCTCCGAGACCTCCCTCCCCGGCGATCCCTTCTGAGCTCAATATATTTGCACTCATCGTATTAAGGCTACCTGCCGCCAGAGTAAGCTCCAACTCAATCCTTTCGAGACCTTGCTTTGAGATGGCCTCAAGTCGTCGCTGCACCGAGAGGAGCTTAGCACTCCTTTCATCGGCATCGCTGATCAATGCCAAGGGTAATAACTGCTCCTCCGCGAGCCTTAGAAGAATCTGACTGGCAAACAGAGCCTCCCTCTGGGCTAGCAGAACCCTTTCGATATTTTTTATCTGACTGATGACAGAACTCTTCCACATATCGCTCCAGGCCTCATTAGCCTTCGGCACGGCAGCGTGGCTGGTCGCGATAGTCCCCAGTTTCTGGAGCAACGTCGAGAACTGTTCCAAACGAGAACGGTGAGCGGTGAGGACATCGACCTCTACCTGGAGTGTCAGCGTTTCCTCGTCAAGTTTCCGAGCGGCACCCATGTTACCCAGCCTCACCTCCGCCTCAACCTTTGAGCGAAAATCATTGAGCACATTCGTCTTTGTCTGAGAACATCCACCCCAATTATCCAACCATCCCGGTCGATAAATCCCATTGGTGTCCGTATAGCCTAAATACTGGTTTCGACGAGCCTTGAGCGGGCCCGGGTTCTGAGTGGTTCCTTGGATCCACTGATTCACGTTGAATTGTTGAAGCGGATCGCCTGATGCTGACCATCCGGCTGTCAACGCCGACAAAAGCTGAACATCACTGCTGAAGCTCGTGAAAGTAAAAACTCCCGGAGCACACGGAGCAGGAACCAAGTCAGCTTGGCCTGCGAAATTGATCTGAGCTCCCAGGCGTTGGATATCTTCGACGATCTCGGATTGCCCCTCGAGGAGGGCAACTCTCAAATTAATGAAGTGATCAAAACCGAACCTCGCCAAGCTAGAGGAAGCGTTCTGACGCAGCGTCGATAGTTCCCCCGCTATCTGCTCGACCTTCTCCCGCCTTTTGCGTACGATTCCGGACAAATTGACCATATCGTCCCGCAGAAAGGCGATCATTCCGGACAGAGCATTTCTTCTTCTCTGAAAATGCTCGCACGCGACACCGCAGCTCAAGGTCTCCGAACCCACAGGAGCCCCAGATTGTTGTCGGTAAAAGTCCGTCATGAGCACAAGTTGATCGGCGAATTTAACAATGGAGGGAATAATCGCTATCTGGGCGTTTGCCGTGAAAAGCTCTACCACAGCGGCAGAAAGGCTTGTATCGAGCAAGTTAAGGGCTTTTTTCTGATTTTCAGCTTGGTCGGATAGTAGCCTCCCTTGACTTCGTTGAGCAGATTCAATCGCGGTGAACTCGGCTTTGTACTTTTTGTCTAGCTCTGATACGAGCCCTCGAGAGGATTTGAAAAGCTGCTTAACCTCTTCCATGACCTCGAAATCGATCTCGTCGGACGAAGGCGCTGCCATCCCCCGAAGGGGGTACAGAAAGACCTGCAATCCGACAAAAAACAAACCTAACAAATTCCAATACTTCATAATCCCCCCCACCCACACTCTTCCTTTCGGTTATGCTCTCAGACGCAGGGGCGTGACTTATGCTCTCGATAGGGCATAACGACGACGCTTATGCCCCCTTGGGAAGACGAGAAAAAAAGGGCGTATCACCGAGAGCAAAGAGCCCTTCGATGATTACGCCCTGGGATCCATTGAGGATCTTGCTGAGTTGAACCTTGCATCCAAGAACACACCCTAACCCCGAGAACAAACGAATCGGGTCAGGGTACCCACGCCGAAGCCCGCCACATGTCCCCGTTCCATTCCATCACCGAGGCCGGGGCCTGCGATGTCGAGATGGACCCACGAGACCTGGGGGGCAACGAACTCTCTGAGGAAGAGGGCGGCAACGGTCGCATCAGGACCGGGGGTTGATGCGACATTTCTGAGGTCCGCAATCCCCCCCTCAAGAAGCGGGAGATACTCGTCCGCCAGCGGGAGACGCCAGAAGCGCTCCCCCGAGGCCCCACCGGCTCGAATGATGGCCTCAGCGAGACGAGTCGAGGTTGCAAATACGCCCGCCCGCTTATTCCCCAGTGCGGCGACTACCCCTCCGGTGAGCGTGGCAATGTCAATGACGACCCCTGGCCCCTCCTGACATGCGAGAGCTATCGCATCAGCGAGGATGAGCCTGCCCTCTGCATCAGGGTTCATAATCTCGACCGTATGCTTATCTAGGGTCGTTATTACGTCCCCGGTAAGCATCGCTCCTGGACCTATGAGGTTTTCCACGAGAGCCACGTAACCACGAACAGGAGTCGCCGGTTTGAGTGATGCAATTGCTCGCATCGCTCCCACAACAGCCGCTGCCCCAGCGCAGTCCCCCTTCATCGCCTTCTGACCGCTCAGAGGTTTGAGAGCGTATCCCCCGGTGTCCATCGTGACTCCTTTGCCAACAAGGGCAACAGGCCGACGACGGGCAGCAAGTCGGGCACCCGGTTCGGTCGGTGGAGAATACTCAATCCTGACGAGGACCGGTTCCCCCACATTACCGACAGCCAAGATTCCTCCTGCACCGAGCCGCTCAAGACCAGCCCGGTCAATCACCGTTACCGACAGCAATGGGTGATCGAGCTCACGAGATATCCTCTCTGCGAGATCTCGAGGTCGTTTGTGATTCGGCGGTGTGAGGATAATGTCGCGAGCAAGCCGATAACTCGCTGCGAGCGCGAGGCCAGTTTGAATCTCACGCGGGCACGCATGTTCCGAAACCAAGATCAGCTGACTCACGGTAGACGAGTCGGGGATCTTCGATTGAAAATCGGTGAACTGGTACTGTGCCAACTCTGCCGCTTCAACCAATCGCTCCATCGTGGAACCGCGCCATGAGGCCTTGGGCAAAAGGTCGATGAGAATCGCTACCTTCTCAGCCCTCTGGCTCTGCGCCAGCCGGATTACCTGCTCGGCAAACCCCCGAATAGGATCATCCTCCCGATTAGCAGAAACTACCGGAACGAAGAAGATGGCTCGGCACCGCTGATTTTCGGGTACACACGGAAGGGCCAGAGGCTTTTTATTCCGTAAGGAAGCCCCATGCCGTTCCAGAAAACTCGAAATCTCCACACCGGCGAGTTCGCCGATTTGGCGCATAAAACGAGCGTTATCCGACCACGGGACGACAAGCAGATCGGCAACATCACCTCCTCCAAGACGAGGAACCACACCGATAGTGAGATGTGTTTTCACGATAAACCTTCGAACAACCTCGGGACGCTACCACACCCATCCCCCTTACCTCAACACTACCTCGTGAACTAAACCTGCCCGTGCAAGGGTATTCAATCCGTCCTTAACCGTCTCCGAGACAACTTCCGCAGGCAACGTCCGATGATCGGGTGATTGTGAGATTTGCATCCTCGTAAGACTGATAAGTCCCTCGACAGAGTGAAGTCCCCCGATGATCGCGGAAAGGAGCATCAATTCAAAACCTCCCAGTTCAACCGGCTCGTACCACCGATTGGTGAGCACGCCCCCAGCGGTTATTTCCCATCCAAGCCATTCGGGAGCAGTGACCATTTCCGAAGTATCTTTAAAAACAGGTGGTGTGGCGGCGAATGTAATCAACTCAGATGCAAGCAGCGACATCAGACAATCGGCAATCTGCTGTCCTTCTTTAGCTATCCCGTATTTTCCGTCGATCCCCTTTTTCAGATCGAGCCACGAGAGCGTGCGGGGCCAGTGCGCCGCAAGGAGTCGCACAATCTCACCATCAAGCTGGTCTGCACGAAAGGAAAACTCTCTTCCCGCAGGATCTCTAAAGTATCCTGGCGAATCATCGTCCTCAACGAGCGCACATCCGAAGCTCAGCGACGAGAGCGATTCTTCAGTAACCCGCGGAAATGGGCTGCTCAGAGGCCTTCGAGTAAATAGCGACTCGCGGTAGGGCAATCCGCGGCAAAAATCACGGAATGTCGCCGCACCTCCCCGATTTCCATCCGTACCTGTCCCGACCGAGTCACTCAATCCTGGAAACGGATTCCGCGAGAACCGCGCATCGCCGAGATACGACAATCCGACCGATTGAACCCGATCGACGAGCTCACTAAGGGTACTGGCCGAAGTCGCGGGATTCAGAAACTCGTGTCGCAGATAGGCCGTCGACTCCGAAAGAATCCGAGTTACCTCTCCCCACACCAAAGAACCATACAAGGAATCTCGATTTATCTCCTCTCGGAATCGTTCAAGCTCTGTTCGGGCCCGGCGGACGGCCTCATCAGAGATAGAATCGGCTGGCACGATACCAACTGAGCACAAAAACTGCTGAACCACCTGACGAATAGTCCAACCCGGCGCGACATTATGGGTTAACAACAAAACCCCCTCTTGGGACAGGCGCTCGACAATCCCCCTCAGCAGGGTGTCCCGCGCACCCTCTTCTATCCAAGAATAAACTCCCTGCACCAGGATGATATCGAACTTCGCATCATCATTCGCCACCTCAATGGCATCAATTGTGCCGGTAATGAATTTGAGATTCCTACATCCGCAAAAATCGCGATAGCTCATCCCCCGTGAAAGCAGCTCACCCTCTGGGTCGCATCCGACAAAATGAATCTCGGGATACTGACAGGCGAGGGGCACGAGATGAACCCCCGTTCCGCATCCAACTGAAAGCACCCGTTTCGGCTTATCATCACCCCACCGATGTCCGAGAAGGCAGCTGACTGCACGCAGGTGATCAAGATGCCACACGCGTCGAACTTTTGCCTCGAAGGTAGTTGCTGTGTAGGAACCGCCCATAGAAGCCGTTTTCTCAATCGACAGATGTATCGCAAATCACAAAGAAACTTCGTCCTCTTAGAGGCTGCGAAATAAGGGGGTTCGAGGCGAGGGTGCCGCTGCTTTGGCACAGACTCGATTCGAAAGGACGAGGAAAAACC
>OMIW01000076.1 GCA_900299205.1 Pseudomonadota bacterium | reverse complement strand
GGTGGGGGGTGCGCCCGAGAATCGTTGCGATATCATCTGCTGAGGTGACGAGATGGGCTCCTTGCTTAATCATTTCGTTGGTACCTGAATGGCGATCGTCGCCCACAGCGCCGGGAACGGCCATTATCTCTGCTCCCGCATCGAGCGCCCACCGAACGGTGGAAAGGGCTCCGCTGCGAATCGCTGCCTGAATTACGACGACGGCGCGGGAGAGGTATGCGATGATGCCGTTCCTCTCAAGAAAATGGTGCGGGAGCGGTGACGTGCCCGGCTCATAGGCAGACACGAGAACGCCGCCTTCGTCCAAAATGCGCCGCGCGAGCCGCCGGTGCGTTGCGGGATAAACGACGTCAAGCCCATTGCCGAGCACCGCTATCGTCGGGCACGAGCCATCGCTCGCTGTTTGTAGCGCACCCGCGTGCGCTGCCCCGTCTATCCCGAGCGCGAGTCCGCTCACGATACAGGCACCATAGCTCCGCAGCTCGGCGGCAAATTGCTTTGCCATCTCGCACCCTCGCGGTGAAGCGTTGCGCGAACCGACTATGGCTATCGGGAGGGTTTTCTCGGCGCTGCTCAGAGCTGAGAAAACGTCGCCACGACCATAGAGGAGGAGCGGAGCTTCGGGATGATTGCGTAAGGTATGGGGATAATCGGGAGAGGAGAATGCAATCGGAATAATACCCTCACTCTCCCATCTCCTGATGGTTGTCTCCGCCTCAATGAGGGCACGACTGTGCAGATATTTTGCGCACACGGGTATCCGCTCTGCGAGGAGTTCGGGGGCGGTCAGCGGTAGCCCGAGTCGAATCTGCTCTCGGCACGCAAGGCCGAGAGGTCCAGTAATTCGGGCTACAACGAGGGCAGTAATGCGGGGATCACAATTATTCATACCCTATTTTCGCACCCTCGGGAAAAGGGTTGCGTGTTAAAGGGAGAAAATTTAACTCTCGTTCGAGAGCCCCTACTTTCGCTTCGGAGTCTTGCTCGGAGCGCTGGCTTTTTTTGTGTTTTTTCCCCGAGCTACGTTGTGTTTCTGGGGAGCATTCGCGAGCTTCTTTTTTTGTTGGGTCGGGGGGGTTGCGGCTTTGGCTGGCTTAGTCCCGACTCCCTTGGCGGGTGAGCCCTTAGCCGGAGCCCCCTTTGGTACGCTGATTTTTCCGGTGGCTCCCTTGGCTACGGATCGTCCGGTCGGCTGCTCCGATTTTCCTTTCGCTGCTACTTTTGCGACGGACTTTCCGACCGCAGCTTTTGGTAGTTCTCCCTTTCGTTGGGTCGACTTACCGGCCGACGCATTACCCTTCACCACAGCACGGGGTGCAGCAGCGAGAGCTGTTTCTTTCGTTGATATACCCTTCTGGGCTAGCTTGGTGGTCACAACCTTCGATTTGCCTCCCCCCGCAGCAACGGGTTTCTCCAGAGGCAACGCTTTCGAGCGGGACTGTTTTTCAAGGGTCTTCGCTAATTTCTCGACGACCCCCGCGGGGTCTTTTGTCCCTTTGACTGCGGCAGCTTTGGCCACACGGGGGGACTCTTGCGTGGCCCTTCCTCGGCCTTTCTCTGCCCGACCACGGGCCGAAGTCTCGTCCTCGTTGGCATCCTCCTCCCCCAATTCATCACCAATGAGACGAAGCGCATCGCCGATCTGTCGGTCTCGGGATGGTGCTCCCCGCCCCGAACGCGGCTCTTCATCCTCTTCGCTATCTGCCTCTCCATCGACGTCTTCGTCGTCATCAAGGTCATCCTCGACCACATCCGGAGGAGTACTATCTCCCTCAGGTCGAATCGCTGCCCGCCGTCGGGGTGGAATCATTCTTTTGTCTATCGACCCTACCAGTCCTTTTTCTAGTCGCTCCTGGATATCGGTTAACTCACTTGGATTAGTCGACCAGGTACTGCCGTCGATGCTGTAGAGAGTAATCCCGTAAACAGGGTGACGCTTTGTGAGAAACGGTGACTCTTTTTCCTTCGTCATAGTAGCTCGTTCAGTACCGGCCAGCATCGCGGATATCACGCGCTTGCTGCTTCCATTTGAGATGTGTTCTCCTGTGACTGGGGAGCAGCTACCTACTTCGCTACCCCAAACGTCGTTCTTGACAACTATTACCGCCACCTCCTGCACCCGATTCCTTAGTTTACCGCTAGGAACCCTCGGTACGAAAGGGATGATTTTTTCTCTTCAATCTCACACGAAATCCCCGCTTGTGACGTCGGAGGGATTGACCGTTTGACGGACGATGCAGTACGCGATACGGTGAGCGACGAAGCTGAATGATGATGCGGGTCCTTCGGAGCTCGACGGCCTTGTAGCGGCTCTCTCACTAGCTCTTTTACCAGCTTTCTCTTGTCGTTAAACTGCTCGCTCGGGTATCGACTTTCAGAGATTGCAACTTCTCCAACATGCAGATCACCTCTTATGACGAACCATCTTCCCAAGCCTCGCCCTCTTCCGACCCGCAAAACAAAGATAGTCGCAACTGTCGGTCCTTCGACCCGCTCTCCCGAGATGATACGCGAACTAATACTCGCGGGGGTCAATGTGTTCCGGCTTAATTTCTCTCATGGAACACACGAGCAACATCTTGAGGTTTTCCGGAGTATCCGAGAACAGGCGAAAGAGTTGGATCAGCAGGTTGCCATTCTTCAGGATCTTGCCGGTCCTAAAATCCGAATTACTCCGATTGAAGAGGAACGTGCGACGATTTACGACATGGGCACGATTCGACTTTGCGCGGCACCACGTCCGGGTGAGCCCTCAACCGCCGATACCATTTACGTAGAAGAGCTCAAACCTCACACCTTCCTCGAACCTGGTCAACCGATACTCCTCGCTGACGGGGTGATCATGCTTGAAGCAAAATCAATAGAGGGCGAGGTGGTGATCTGCGAAGTGATTAAGGGGGGTCGCCTCCGATCCCGAGTCGGTATTGCATTCCCTGACTCCGCAATCGATCTCCGGGCGACGACATCGAAAGACCTCGAAGATGTCACGTGGGGAATTAAGCACGGGGTTGATTACGTGGCGATTTCGTTCGTCCAGTCCGCTCACGATGTCCATAATCTTCGGGACATCATCAAAAAGCAGGGTGGGCATACCAAGATTATTTCGAAGATTGAGAGGAAAAAGGCGCTTGATCACCTCGAGGAGATCGTTGCAGCTTCCGATGGTATCATGGTGGCCCGAGGCGATCTTGGCCTCGAAGTCCCGCTCGAGCAGCTCCCCCGCCTACAGAAAAATCTGATTGATAGGGCAAATGCTCACGGCATTCCGGTGATTGTTGCGACCCAGATGCTGGCCTCGATGGTGACCTCAGTGCGGCCCACGCGAGCCGAAGTTACGGATGTCGCCAATGCGGTCACCTGTGGCACGGATGCCGTCATGCTATCGGATGAAACAGCTATCGGCGAGCACCCGCTGGAAAGCGTTCGCTATCTGGCAGCAATAGCGAAGGAAGCGGAGCGTTCTCTTGAGTTCGATCCAGAATCAGTTCAGAGACGCTCTTGCAGCGTCAATCCGGTGCCCGATGCGATCGCTTATGCTGCGACCGCAGCTTCTGAAAAAATAGATGCAACCGCTATTATCGCTTGCACTGAAACGGGGACGTCTGCTCGACTGCTCTCTAAGTATCGACCCAAAAAGGTCCTTTTCGGCGCATCCCCGAAGGACACATCACTTCGTCGTATGGCACTCTACCGGGGAGTCATCCCTGTGCGGGTTGAGGCAGTTTTAAGTCATCACCAGGAGGTAGAGGGGGCACTCGATGCGATCAAGCAATCGTACGAATTGGCCACTGGCTCCTTGGCGGTTGTGATTAGCGGCCTCTCGGTGAGTCAACCAGGCTCGACAAGCATCGTCGAGATAGTAAGTATTAAGTGATGTGAGGACCAAGACGTATGGCAGAGGCTCCGAATGTACCTTCCGCTTCCGATTTTCCGCTTGCGCCAACAACGTCGGTCAAACCTCATGGGGAGCTGGACTCGGTGACATCAGAACCCACGGCTCGAACCCGTGATCGAGAGTCGATTGATCGAGAAAACAGGGCGAAGGCCAGCGATTCGGAGAGATTCATCTCCGAAGAGGAGGCTGCTCGTTGGGCGGGCGTTTCAATCGGAACACTTCGATGCTTTGCTGATGTGGGGGCGTTATCCGTTTCGGAGCGGGATGGCACCCGTTGGTACTCAGCTCGTCATGTTGAGAGTCTTTTCGCGATATCCATCCCCCGCGCCCCTATCCTCAACTCTTTTCCTCGCTCACCTCGAGGAGAAGGTGAGCGATTAAACACCCAAGCCCCTCCGACCGATCCTCTTGAGCGGTCGGCGATGGAGAAGGACGTTGATTCGGGGCAGACCCCGAGTTTCTCCGCGGAGACATCAGAGAGGCCTTTGCTTGAAGAGTCACTTGAGAGTACCGCGGGTGCTGAGGAAATGCCTTCGGGAGGGGTCGCGATTGAAACAAACGGGGTAGAAATATTCAAGAAGGTGCTAGAATCGCAGCAACATCTCCTTGCGATGAAGGATGCCGAGATCGCCGATCTGAAAAGTCAACGCTCGTGGCTTCAGCAGCGGGTGGAGAAGCTCGAACAACAAAGCGACAGAGATAGACTTATCCTCCTCTCCGAGGCTCACACGATTAAGCAGCTAGTCGCGATTGAGGCCAATCGTAAGAGCAAGCTGCGGGCCGCGCTTGAATTTTTTGGCATCGTTCCTGTTCAGGAACCGATTCCCGCTCCTTCCCCACTTTCAGTTGAGTTCACCACCCCGATGAACTTGGGGCCAGTACCAGCAATCGGATCAAGCGCGACTATCAGCCCAAACTCCGAGAATACAGAGAGAGTTCAGGAGGGGTAGCGTGAACGGGGCACATCTGGCCCTACCACTCTCTTCGCTTTGGCGAGAGACAATCAATCGCCACCTCTTAAGCTCCACGCAGTCTTTATAATTGAGCACTTCTCATAAAAAAAGCTGGAGTCCGTTCTTGCGGAATCCAGCTCGTAATGCCTTGGCCAGCGCATCCAATCGGAGCGGGTGCTACGGGGCGACCCCCACCTCTACCCGACGATTTCGGATTCGAGCTTCCTCTGTTTTGGCCGGATCAACCGGCTTCGTTTCTCCAAAGGATACCGACGAGAGGCGATCTGATGACACACCGAGCGCTACCAGCTCAGCCTGAACAGCCAGTGCTCTATCGAGCCCCAACTTTTGGTTAAACGCCTCAGAACCCACGTCATCGGTATGACCTTCGAGTATGACCCGGACCGAGCCCTTGTCTGCGAGAGTTCCTGCTATCTCCTTTACCCGAGCACGTCCGTCAGAAGTCAGAGAGCTTTCGCCAAAATCGAAGAGGACAGCGGGGAAAAAGACATCTCCTCCCTTCGATTCATCCTTGAGAGAACCCTCCTCGGATGACGATTCCTCTGTTTTTTCGTAATTGAACGGCGCGAGAGAGCGACACCTTCCCTCATCGGAATTTTTCGAAAAGCACGAGGCGTTGTGCCAGTCATCCGCCTCTCTGTACCCCGAAACACTTCTCGTGACTTCGGTGGATGAGGCAAAGTAGCTGAGAGGTCGGAAGATGAGCTCGCGAGCCGCCCACCCGAAAGGGTGTACCACATAGGCCAGTACCCGGAGCGGGTGTGCCTCCGACTCCTGCCATCGAGGTGCTGTATGATAACTCCCGAAGCTGGTGTTCGCCGGGTAAAAATCCCTATCAAGTCCGGAGTCCTGCCCATGGGCAGCTGTGGACAATCCGAGGGACGAAGCTACAACAGCAGCACCGACAAGAGCAGCACAGACTGGTGCCGAAGATATTCTGATTACAGAGTAACATCGACCTGATTTCGCTTTCATCATCACTGAGCGCTCCTGCAAAAGCTGCCGGTCACATCGATGCGACGGGCACATAGGCATTCAAGCTACGAGGTCCGATGGGCTACACCGAATAGCTCGCCTTTTTTCTTGAAAATTATCGCCCAGAAAAAAGGGGTGATCAAGACAAGAATAAAGCCCTCACTGCACCGGAAGCCTCATACAGCAAACACCGTCCCATCTTGCACGTCCATATCCCCCGCCCAACATCCGTCTAAGCCCCCCTCTGAAACCTCAATCACACACAAGTTGGCTTTCGCGGGCTAATGACCCCCTTTTGCTCAAAAGCCACCGGAGCGAGAATCAATGGGGGATGGCTGTGACGTGCGCTGAGAATTGCGAGGCCACTGGCTGCTCTGAAACGAGGACATTCGGACCTTTTCGTCTTACACCGAAGGGCGACGGATTTAGATTCTGTACCACATGACCAGTTCACGAACCCACGAGTTAACCTCTCAAACGGCTCTCGTCATCGACGACGACCCCGTGGTATGCATGATTGCCTCTCATTTTCTTCGCCAACTCGGGCTCGAAGCAATTGTATCAGGCTCGCTCCCCGAGGCTCTCAACGTAACCGCTCAAAAGGCTCCTGACGTCATACTTCTCGACCTGTTTCTTGGCGATCAGATAAGTGAATCACTCCTACCGACCCTTCGCGAGAGGTTTTCTCCTGTGCCCCCACCTATCGTGATCATCACCGCCCAGGAAAACCCAGCAGCTCTTCTCAATGAGCAATCAGCTCCCTCAGCCTTTCTGATCAAGCCTTTCAGCCCCTCGGAACTTGAATCTTGTCTTATCTCACTCGGGATCAAAACCAAATCCCCCCCCGCCTCTCGCCCCTAAACCGTGACGATTTCCCGTTCAGTGACGATAAAATCAAGCTCAGGTGTCCCTCGGAGGGGTGTTTCCGAAAGCTGAAAAGACCAACAGACTCCAATCCTTGTGAGAGATGCGGGAGGAATCTCTGCAAGAAAGACCCCGAGGGTCTCTCCCACAAAGGGTTGCCGACGACCTGCCCGATCGCAAGAGAGGACTGGAACGAGAGCCACGACCCGCTCTCCTGATATGGAATCGGGGTTGAATCGGTGAACGGGAGTGGCATCATCATCCGTCACTGGAAGGTACCAATAAGCCGGCGGCGTTACTCGATATCCCCGCAAAAGAAATCGTCTAATTGATTCGGGAAGTCCAAGGGCAAACGGAGAGATGTCTGGCTCCCCAGTAAATTCGGGGGTATACACGAGAACGACATTAACGGCATCCCACGATAGCCCAGTGATATGTCTGAGATTATCGCATATTTTTGCTTCTCCGCTTCGTCGCCACCGATTGTCCAAACCGGCAATGACACGAAGGATATCGTGACCATCCCCTCCTTCAGCCATATCTAACCCTCTTTACTGGCCCAATAACTCCCGAGGCTGCTACAGAAAAAACGATGTTACTATCAAGTTTATCGGTCAGAATGTCGATTCATTGAGGTGTTTTTAGGGCCTTCATCCCACACCATAGTCGGATGACCCGACCGTTGGTTCGGCATATCGACAAGGCAACCCAGCTACTGAAGGACCGGACACGAGGCGAGCTGTATCGCGCGGAGTGGTTTATCAATGGTTACTGTCGATCTCGACGTTTTCTCGATGACGCCGGCTGAACGGTGCCGGGCAACCATTTTGCTTGTCGAACCAAACACAGCCGACAGATCGCACCTCAAAGCATGCCTGCGATCCCTCGGATTTGTGACAATCGTCGAGTGTCTGAGCCAAAACGCTGCACTCGATGTCCTGGGAGGGCGCAGATATTCACACATCCTCTTCGATGCGATCAAGGGGACGATGGCTCCCGAAGTATTTGTCAGTCGAATTCGCGACATTAATGGCGATGATACCGTTATTATTGCAACCTCACACGAGCCACAACTTGATGATGTCATCGGGCTTGTAACAAAGGGCGCTCGGGGTTATTTGCGGAAGCCATTTTCCGTCGATCTCCTCGAAGAGGCTGTGGAACTCGCCACAAAGGGTGACCCCATCCACGAGGCGGTTCTGAACGCTGAGGACCGCAATGAAGCGTTGCTCAGTGTGGTTGTTGCTACACTCGACAAAGCTGCTGATATCGCGAAACAAGCAAAACGTTACCACACCGCCTCACGCGAAGTTCCGAGCGCCCTTCAGGCCCTCCGGCGTTCGGTTTACTTCGCAAGGACCTTTGCCAAAGGGGGGGAAGAGGGATATTTTGACGCCCTGGTTTTATGTTTCAGTACTTGTGCCGATGAACCATCGAGCCGGCTCGGCAAGGTGAGGCAGCGGCTTAACCGAAAGCGAACGAAAAACCGGGAAAAGGACAAAGGCTAATGCCCGTTGGACAATGCGACCAAATGATTACCTGCAGAGGTTCGAGGAAACCAAGACGCCTATTTTCCGATACAGAGGTCCGATGCCCCTTTCTGTGGAGGCAACGGTGCTCGAGGCGGGTCGTGACTACTTTGATTGCTTTGAGCTTCTTTGGATTATCCAACACCCCGACCATCGCTCAAGCTGGTCCGATGGATGATTTATTAAATTCCGGCGAAGTTCAGAGATTACACCCGTCTCAAAACAACATCGACCAAGTCCCTCCCCCTGGGGTGTCACCTTCTAGTGAATACTGGCGTCTTTTCAAAGATCGCCCCCAGGGAAGACCAGGTGAGATATTGATGCGGTGGGTCGGAGAACCTGCTCCCGATTATCGGAAGGGGAGTATTCATATCTTGGGAAACATCGATTTCGTCGGAGTACGGATAGAGTATACCGACCAGTCCAACCTCATCTACGAGTCGCAGATCATAGTGCCCCATCCCCGGCGAATTTTTGTTGCTGAAACGGGGCTGATACCCGAATTCAAAGCACTTGAAAGCAGCTCGTTTAGCCCCGACTCAACAGATGCGGTCACTATTGGCAAATTATCTGGGACCCTCTTTACACGCCTTTCGGGAGAGTGCCTCCTCAAAGTGCCCCTCGGAAGGCACGCATGGTTTTCAGTAAAGCAACCGAGATCGTGTGAGGACCCTGATCGCCTGCTCGCATTCGCCCGCACTCTTTTTTTGGATCGTGTCCGTTTAAAGTTACGATAATCTTTTCAGTGCCGGTTTTTTTGCCAAAACCTCAAATGCCGAGTACCATCTCCGGTTGATTGCCGAAGAGAAGGTCATCTCATAGTTGCCTTGCCTCTCATATTAAAATTTATCGGCCGTGTTTTGTGCTGCTTAGACAAGGCATCGCCCATACCCTGCCGTCGGGTGTCGAAAACGTACCGCCTCCGCTCTCTGTTTCCATATGACGAACAAGTTCAACATATCTGCAGTTTTGCCCCACGGCTTAGTTGTTCTTTTTGAACATGAAGGGGAGGATCGAATCGGCCTCGTTACCGGATACAAGGATGGAAAGTATGTTGTTTTTTCCGAACGTGACCGAACTGTCGAGCTCACTGCATCACGATTAACGAGCTACCAGCTCCAGGGACCAGCTGCACAGGCATCGACTGCCGAACGCTCCCAGTACCTAGCCAATCTTCGGGAGCAGTTCCACAAAAAGGCCGACTCAATCCAGCTCGGCGAACTATGGGAAATCATCGCAAGCGAGCCACGCGAGTACACCGATCGAGAACTCGCTGAAGTGGGATTCGGGGACACATCTCCCCTCTCCCTTCTCGCAATGCGGTACCTGCTCCTTAATGAGCGAACCTTTTTTAAGAGAAGTAAAGTTGGATTTTTCCCACGGAGCGAAGCCGATATTATTCAGATTCGTCGCTCAGAAGAGGCTCTTGCCAGAAAACGGGCAGAGCGCCAACAGGTGGTCGATCTGTTTCGGCAAAGAATCTCCGGAACCTTAATTCCGGTAGAGGGCTCGATGACCGGTCACATCGAGGAGCTACAGGAGGTCGCGCTTCAAGGGGATAATAGCAGTCAATCTGCCCGGAGAGATGTAACAGAGCTGCTTGGATTGATAAAATCGGAGCTAAAAATTGACCTCAGAGGGGACCTCTCCGAACAGGCTCACGCGCTCTTAGTGAGAAGTCGCATCTGGGCCCGTCGGCAGAGTCTTTCTCTTCTGCGGCACGCCATCCCGATTTCTTTTCCTGCCACGGTTTTCGAAGAAGTGAACAATCTTCCTCGGCATCCCGAGGGCGCGAGCCACTACCACGATTATCGACATCTCGAAACGGTGACGATCGATGACCCAAAGACCCTTGATATCGATGACGGCCTTTCTCTCGAACTCATCGATAATGGCTACCGGATTGGCATCCACGTCACTGACGTTGCAAGCTTTGTAACGCCGGGAAGTGTGCTCGACTCAATCGGGGCAAAGCGGGCAACATCACTATATTGCGCCGACACCTCGGTGCACATGTTGCCACCCGAACTTGCAGAGCAACGGCTGAGCCTCTTGCCCGGTGAGGACAGGTATGCGCTGAGTCTCTTTGTAACGACGGATCGGCATGGCAGGATCACGTCATGGAATTTCTCACCTACCATTATTGCCTCCAAACGTCGCCTTTCGTACGACGAGGTTGATACTCTCCTCGAGGCAGGCGATCCGACTTTTCTTGCATTTTACGCGACAACCTCTGCCCACGAAGCGGAGCGGATCGCCGAAAGCGGGGTAAAGATATCAAAGCGCGAGGCTCTTGTTGAACTGAATGAAGATGAATCGCTTTCATTGCAGATAATAGACGATTCAAGCCCATCTCGCAGCTTGGTGGCGGAGATGATGATCATTTACAATCGTTTTGCGGCAACGCTGTGCGCGGACCGTGGCTTTGCTCTCCCCTTCCGGGGACAGGATGGCCCCGATTCAGAGCCGGAACCATCGATCCCTGAGGGACCCGCCCTTGATCATGCTCTCCGGATCAGGCTCAAACGCTCATTCGTCGGAACGAAGCCGTCATGTCACTTCACCCTGGGACTTGGCTGCTATACTCAAGCGACCTCTCCCCTCAGACGCTACCTTGACCTCTGCGCGCAGCGACAATTATTCGCCATAGCCACCACCGGTGAGCCCCTCTATTCGGCCGCAGATGTTGAGGAGCTTATCGGCATTACCGAACCTCCTTTGTCTCGAGCAAACGCCGCATCGCGAGAAGCGCGTCGTTTTTGGTTTCTCGCTTACCTCGAGGACAGAAGAAAAACTCACGATCTTATTGACGGAACGATTGTCCGACTCGAGGAAGGTCGCCCCTGCGGAGTCGAGCTCGACGAAATATTCCAGAGCTTTCCCGTCAAGGGCATTCGAGCTCCGCGACTCGGCCAGGTGATTACCCTGCGGATAGCGAAAGTTGACCCCTTTGGCGATTATGTGAGACTCGATCCCGTTTCATGAATCAACAACCAACAATCAACCATCAACAAACCACGACATCACCTAACCGCCGGGTTCCAAGGCTCATCAGCGCTTCTTCAACGCGCACTGATGACGAGAATCGCTCCGTGTCTAGTTCGGTCTGAATCAGTCCCCGCTACCATCTGCTCACCCGGCACCAGATGCACCCGGGTGTCAAGCACTTTGCCTCCCTTTTCATCTCGCCAGCTTAACCAAAGACTTACCACGCCATGCTTTGCATATACCGGTCGGACGGTAAGCAATTGATTCCCAAGAAACGGCACGGTGCGTTTGCGATAAAGCGGAACCTCAACTTCCTCATTGGAGACAAGAGCGAATCGAGAAAAGGGGAATTCACCCAATTTTCCGGCAACATCATCGAGTCCCGATGCGAACTGACGGTCCGTGGCTATATGGTCGCCCAGCGCCCGAACCCCCCGAAGGTGTAACCTTACCACCCTCTGCTCTACGGTTGTTTTTGCGGCAGCATCATCGGCAAAAGCGGGAGCGACCAACCCGGCGCTGAGCCTACTGCCCCCAACGAGTAAGCAGACTATACCCACCCTCCGAACCGTTCTGAAAATTGGAAGCACCGGCATTCTTCCTCACCTGTCCGTACGAAACGACAGCTCTCCTCGTCCACCTCCTGGCCCACCGGCAAAGGATACTGTCGGCAAAGGAACTGCCCTTGACCCTGTTCGGGTCTCCCTTTGAGCTCGCGATACCCACATGACTGGTACCCGGGCCCCCTGAATTTCGATAATTTGTGTCCGCCCCCCTGTTCGCAACCATTCGACACCACGACGCGGGATCGAGACTTGCGCCCGACCACCTTCATCAAGTGCTACCGGTTGAACTGAAACCGGAACGCCACCGTGGGAGTCTCGTTGGACATCACGATTTGCCGCCTCCTCAAGAGTACGACCACCTCCCTGATCTCGGGGGGACATCACGAGAAGCACCGAGGCGGCGGTCAGTGCGCCTGTCATCCCCCATCCCAAACGCGCCAAGAATTCCGCGGAGAACCGTCGCGCTCCGATCCCCCGATCCGTGACATCCCTCACCCAACGCTGCTTATCGATACCCCTCTGAACTTCAGTCACTATTGACCAGGATGCTGGCAGTAGTCGCTCCATACCACCCGCCTGACGGCGAACAGCATCACCACAGAGCTGCATATCCCCCAAAAATTCTTGAGCCTTTGCTCGAGAGCGAATAAGACGGTTTGCTCTCCATCGCACGAACAATCCCCCTTCCCCGTCACAGTAGCGCATCAGGAGCAACTCCTCTTTCTCCGTGAGTATTTCAGTAGGGTAATCATCGCCAGGTTCAAGGTCACGAGGCGATCGGAGACATGACCTCTTTGAGAATCTCCCAACCCACCGCGATCCCCGGCACGACTTCTGCAGAGACTGAATAATTTTTGTCATATGTCATCCTCGCCGTGCCGAAATCTTTTACCGCACATCCCGTAAAACACTCTGCAATCTCTTTCGAGCATAAAAAAGGCGGCTCATTACCGTCCCTACGGAGACCCCCGACACCCGCGCGATATCATCGTAGCTCATACCTTCAAACTCTCGCAGCATGATCGCCTGACGATGTTCATCGCTCAGCTCATCCAGAACCGCCATCAGCCGCTCCCGTTGCTCCTTTTGTCGAAGTGCGGCCTCGGGGGTCGCCCCGGCCTCCCCATCTCGCATACCTAAGGCTGGGGTAATTCCATCATCGTATGTGAGCGCCTCTCCACCACGCCGCTTGGCCCGACGTTTCAGATCGATAGCCAGATTGAACACAATGCGGTGAAGCCAGGTCGCCAAGGAGCTTCGACCGTGAAAGGAGCTAAGGGAGGAAAAACTCCGGGCGAGCGCCTCCTGTACAACGTCCTCAGCATCTTCCCGGTTACGAAGAACCTGGAAGGCGCTTACAAAGAGCCGTTTTTGATGCCTCTCTATAAGCTCACGATAAGCCTCCCCATCACCCCGCGCTGCCCTCCGAATCAGCTTGCCCTCCGCAGCGACCGGGGACACCTGCTCTGCCGAGGGAGGGATAGACGCCCCTCGCGCCCCCACGGCAAGGGGATGCAGAGACCGCATTGAGCCGACCCGACTTTCCATTTACATAACCCGCAAACGCAGACCTTTCGTCTCGCGACCCCCTAAGGACGAACTTCCTCAGCGATTATTCAATCCAAACCTCACCTATTTGATGGAGGGAGACCACCATTATACATTTCACCGATACCAAAGCACTACGAGGTGCCTCGACTCGAGATATTCGGGAAGGTCGTCTTAGAAGGCGCGATCGGGGCGCCCTGAAGACCTGTCGGGGGCGTTGAGTCACGATGCAGCTCCAACATTGGGAGGGGAGGCGAACCTCCGCAAAAACCCTCCGAGAGTCTTCGGGGGGCTGTTACTCGATCTCTAACCAGTTCTTTCCCCACCCGACATCAACCTTCAGAGGCACTAAAAGTTGCATTGCTCCCTCCATCTCCGACTTCACGATGGCAGCAACTGCGGTCACCTCCTCCTCGGGACATTCGAGCAGTAGTTCATCGTGTATCTGCAACACGAGAAATGCCCCGCCCCCCTCCTTTCGAAGTCGGTCATCAACCCGGATCATCGCCTTCTTGATGAGGTCGGCCGCTGACCCCTGGAGAGGGGCATTAATCGCCGCTCGAGCGAGAAACCCCTGACCACGCCCTGAGGAGTCAAGGTCAGCGATTACCCTCTTGCGACCCGATACGGTCCGCACAAACCCATCCGCCTTGGCCGATGCCTCGAGCCTCGCGAATAGCTGCTTAACCCCTGGAAAGCGGGCGAAATAGGCATCGATATACCGTTGCGCCTCTCCCATCGAGATACCGAGCTCCTGGCTGAGGGCAAACGGGCCCATTCCGTAAATTACCCCGAAGTTGATCGTCTTGCCGAGCCTTCTTGCCTCTTTGGGCAGGTCCTGCTCGGAACCAATACCGAGGATATTACGCGCCGTCTGAGCATGAATATCGAGATCATCTTGGAAGACCTCTATTAAGGCCGGATCCTCGCTCATGTGGGCAAGGAGCCTAAGCTCGATCTGCGAGTAGTCGGCTGAGATGAGGAGGTGACCCGGTTGTGCAACAAACGCCGAGCGGATGAGTCGTCCTATCTCGGTCTGAATCGGAATATTTTGGAGGTTCGGTTCAGAGCTCGACAATCGTCCCGTTCCCGTTCCCGTTTGATTGAATTTCGTGTGAAGACGCCCGGATACCGGTGAAACAAGGTCGGGAAGAACATCAAGGTATGTGCTCTTGAGTTTTGCAAGAGTTCGATGCTCGAGAAGCACCGCCGGTAACGGATGCACATCCCGCAACTTTTCAAGCACTGAGGCGTCCGTGGAGATTCCGGTTTTTGTCTTCTTTAACCCCCGGGTTGGAAGCTGCAATTCGTGGAAAAGTATCTCGGATAATTGCTTTGGCGAATTGAGATTAAAGGTATGACCCACAAGCGCAACTGCCTGCCGCTCGAGCGAGTCAATCTCCGCACCGCATCGGGCCGACAGTTCCCGCAGGATACTGCTATCGAGCCGGACTCCTCGTAGCTCCATATCCGCTAGAATGGGGATAAGAGGGACCTCGATTTCATCAAAAAGCTCACGCAGCCCCTCTCGATCCACCCGAGGAAGAAGCCTCTTGGTTAACAACCAGCTCAGGTGCGCATCTTCTGCGGCATACGTTGTTGCTGCTCCGATAGAGACCTCATCAAAGGTCGTATGACCCGCTCCTTTGACCGCCGCATCAAAAGAGATCGGTTCTATTCCCAATTCCTCCCGAGAGACAACATCGAGCCCATGAGCCCGTTTATCGGGGTTGAGGACATACGATGCTACCATCGAATCACATGCGATACCGGCGAGCGATAGTCCTCTCGAGGTGAGCACCTCAAGGTCAAATTTGAGGTTATGGCCCGTTTTTTTAATCACAGGCGACTCGAGAATCGGACGCATCAACCTTTTAAAATCCTCCCAGGGAATCTGCCGTTCACGCTCCTCTCTATGGGCGATCGGCACGTACCACGCCTCAGCATCATCCCAACAGAACGAGGCTCCAACGATAGTGGCCTCCAACGGATCAAGCGACGTTGTCTCGAGATCGAACGAAACGAATGTCTGTGCTGCAAGAGTCTCGCTCCAGCGAACAAATTCATCTCGCCACACCGTCCGGTATCCCTGATAGCGGGCACTACTATCATCCCGAACTACGAGCCCACCCTTTTCTGTGGCGAGGTCAAGGAAAAGAGATTCGAATTCTAGCTGTTCAGCGAGCTTTGTTAGTTCATCAACCCGAATCGGCTGTCGGGTGCACCGCTCTCTTAGTCCCTCGATATCGAGCTCGCTTATCGGCACCTCTCCCTGCGTTGAGGTCATGATCGGGACAGTTCGACACGCAGAAGCGAGCTCTTTACTGATGCGCGGAATCGAAAGGTCAGCCCGAAACGCCTCTACGATCTTTGCTCGCCCTCGAATTCGCGCATCCCGCTCAATGTCGTCGAGTGATCCTATGATCTCCTCAATTCCCCCGTAACTTGCAATCAGAGCCGCTGCGGTTTTCGGGCCTATACCCGATACACCCGGAATATTATCCGAAGTATCACCCACCAAACCCAGATAATCGGCGACAAGCCGCGCGGGAATTCCGAGATGATCCTCAACAGCCCGCTCATCAAAGAATTTATCCTTCATCGGATCCCACACCGAAACCTTATCGGTCACCACTTGGAGGAGATCCTTATCACCGCTCACCACCAGACATGGGGTCCCCTCTTCACTGAATCGGTGAGCGAGGGTTGCAAGGATGTCATCAGCTTCGAATCCTTTCTGCTCAACTGTTAGAATCCCCAGAGCCTCCCCTATCTGTCGAAAAAGGGGCAGCTGAGGAACAAGGTCCTCAGGACAGGCATCTCGGTGCGCCTTGTAGGCGGGGAAAAGATCGTTCCTAAAGGTCTGACGGCCAGCGTCGAAAACCAGAACAATTCGAGAACTCTTCACAGAGCTCAGAAGCTTCACCATCATTCGCGAAAAGCCAAACAGGGCGTTGGTTGGAAACCCCGACGCCGTCGAGAGGCGGGGTATCGCGTGATAGGCGCGAAAAATGTATCCCGAACCATCGATGAGGACTACTTCGTTCGGATCGTTTTGAATCAAGTAAAGGGGGGAGCGAACATCAGACATGACGGAGACTTCGACAACAGGCTACAACAACAGAAACTGCCCTTACACCACTACCACATGACAAAAGGGCTTGACTCCCCGTTTTACGGACGGATTGCCATGATAGAAATAAAGTACCTATTCCATAATTTTCAACAATCTCCCACAACCCCTGAGGGGTGGCGGGCGAACGCCCGTCGGGGGGACAACTGCCTATTCAGCAAAAAAACTGCCGACGAGGGTTAAGCGAGTCGGGCCACTAAAACAATCACAGCCTGTCATGCTTTTGATGTCTTTCGAAAAACCCTCTTGGAAGCTGGGCTGAATAGTTGCGGAATAAACGGGACAATTCAGCCTCGGAGCAAACTATTTTTGCGAACCGGAGCGGAGATGCTCAAGGAGCCGACTTCGCAGGCGAGTGCGTACATCCGCGGGAGGAGGAATATCTCGAAGCTCGGAGGCAACTGAGATCGTTGTGCAGTATTCCTCAAACAATCGGCGACAGTAAGAGCACTCAGAGAAATGGTGCTGACATCGATGAGCAGTCTCGGGGGATAGATCGCCATCAAGATAATCGCCCAACATGTTGACGATATCGATACAATCAATTCCGGGGCCCTTGCCCTCAACCGACTGCTGCGGATGTACCCGAAAATTCGCCACAACCACTCCGCTATTTAGAATCGACAGATTACCGAACGATGAGAAGAGAAGGTGCCTATCAGAAGGTCATACCCTCTTCACCTGCCCCTTTCTTACGATGCAGTCCTCACCCGATCCGATACACATTTGATACAAAATCCACAATCAGTTTGTACATCTTTTTAAGAACAGCACACCCCCCGCCACGTATCCCGCTCACGCTAAGACACGAACTTATAACCAACCCCGTGAACAGTCAAAATGTGCCGCGGATGTTCGATATTTTCCTCGATCTTTTGTCGCAACCTCGCGATATGATTATCAACGGTACGGGTCGCTGAGTACGCGCTATACCCCCACACCTCGTCGAGCAGCTCATCCCGAGTAACCACCGTACCTTGCTTGGCGACCAGATAACGAAGCAATCGGTACTCTCGTGCGGAGAGCTCAAGGGGCTGATGTTTACGCTCAGCCTTATAGGCCTTGAAATCAACCGTTACATCAGCGAACTCAACTTTATCAACCAGACTCATTGCCTGAATGCGGCGGAGAAGCGCCTTTACCCGCGCAATCAACTCCGCCATTTCAAACGGCTTCCCGAGGTAATCATCAGCTCCCAGGTCGAGACCGAGAACCTTATCAACTGACGATGTTCGCTGTGTCAATAAAATGAGAGGTGTCGAGATTCCCTCAGCGCGCAGCTCCCGACATGTTTGTAGCCCATCCTTCCTCGGCATCAGCACATCAAGAATGATGAGGTCAGGCTTGCGCGAGTGAATCGCGGCGAGCCCCTCCTCCCCATCTCTCGCCTCAACAGTGCGAAACCCCTCAAGCTCGAGGTTCAGCACCACACTCCGTCGTATCGATTCGCTGTCGTCAATAACAGCGATAAGAGCTCCCGGTTCTTTTGGCGTCGTCATGGTCGCACCCTTTTTTTCTGGCATCTCGTCGATGTTGGTTCTGATGCTACCCCGTTATCGGAGGGCGGCGGGTAACCCCGCGGCCCCTGTCCCTGTACTATACCAACCTGCCATCTGCGTCCAGCCTAAATCCCTTCTCGAATAATATTCCATTGTTTTCATAGGTTACATTTTCCGATATCAGGCACTCTGCCCTTGCAAGCCCCCTCAGGCCAGATGATTGAGGGTGGGCTTTAACATCGCCGCAAACTATGCCATAGTAGGGGGCCTTCGCACCTGGATTTACTCCGCATAGTAAAGAGTGGTAATTATCGATCGGTGCGGTTTACGAGCGATTTCGGCCGGATACATCATTCAGACTGATTTCCTCATTCAGATATACGATATCAGAGATAGAGAGCCATGTACGCGATAGTAACGATTAGCGGAAAGCAGTTCCGTGTGAAGCAGGGTGATATCCTCGCAGTGGATCGCCTCGTTGATAGCCGATCGACAAGCAAGAAGGAACCTCTTGCAAAGGGTACCGAGACAGATGTTCAGGCTGTCCATTTCATCGGGGGCAAAGGGGTCGCTCAGGTGGTCGGAGCGCCCACGGTGGCAGGTGCCTATGTCCGAGTTAAGGTGTTGGGCGAGGAAAAGGGGAAAAAGGTCATCGCGTTCAAGAAGGTCAACCGAAACGGATACCACAAGAAGCAGGGACATCGGCAGGTCTACACCAAGATCGAAGTCCTCGGGATCCACGCAGAAGGGGCGAATGCCTAGTGTCACGAAGGACGGGGCATTAATTCAGGGAGAGAGATAAGTCATGGCACATAAAAAAGCGGGTGGTAGTTCACGGAACGGACGAGATAGTCGCGGAAAGCGGTTAGGGGTAAAAAGGTACGCAGGACAGCTGGTCTCCGCTGGGAGCATCATCGTCCGTCAGCGGGGTAACAGCTACTGGCCCGGCTCAAATGTCGGACAGGGACGAGATTTCACCCTCTATGCACTCACTGATGGCTTCATACACTTCCGGAAGAGCCGTCGATTGCTGGTCGAAGTGATTCCTGCTCCAGCCGTGGATGTATCGGTCATTGAATCAGCAGTAGCCGAATAGGCCAGGCCGATGCAGGCCAGAAAAGGTCCAGAAACCGCAGAATCCTCCGGGATGTAACCCCATAACGCCGCTGTGTCATACCGTCATGAAATTCATCGATGAAGTAACGATAGAAGTTCAGGCGGGGCACGGCGGGGCCGGGGCTCGTAGCTTTCGGCGCGAGAAATTCGTCCCCTTCGGCGGTCCCGATGGCGGAAACGGTGGCGCCGGGGGATCTGTGTTCGTCGTCGGAGACCGAAATAAGCGCACTCTCCTTGATTTCCAATCACAACCCCAATGGATGGCTGGCCGTGGAGGAAACGGCGAAGGCCGTCGAAAGGACGGCAAAACCGGTGCCGACCTGACGATCCGAGTTCCCCTTGGCACCGAGGTGATTGATCTCAACACCGGCGCCGTCCTCGCCGATATCACCACCGATCTCCAGCAGGAGCTCGTCGCCAAAGGAGGGCGCGGGGGCAAGGGGAACGATTTTTTCAAGAGCGCAACCAACCAAACTCCTCAACACGCGCAACCTGGGGAGCCAGGCGAGGAGCGGAAGATCCAACTGAGCCTAAAATTGCTCGCCGACGTTGGTATTGTGGGCTTTCCAAACGCTGGAAAGTCGACCCTCATCAGCGCGATTTCTGAAGCACGCCCTCGAATCGCTGATTATCCGTTTACCACCTTGACCCCGACGCTCGGAGTCGTTCGAGCATTCGGAGACCGCACCTTTGTAGTCGCCGATATACCGGGGCTTATCGAAGGAGCCTCCGACGGTAAGGGTCTGGGGATAGCCTTCCTCAAACACATTGAACGTACAGCTCTTCTTGTCCACCTTGTCGATGTAGCCGGGCCCCTCCTCGAAGGGAACGAGGACCCCGAGGCAGTTATCGCCAATTATAATGCTGTTCGACGAGAGCTCTGCGCCTTCTCGGATGACATCGCGGAGCGCCAAGAGATCGTCGTTCTCAGCAAGATAGATTTGATACCAAAAGAAGCCCTCGCTCAACTCTGCGAACTTTTTAAAAGTCGAGGCACATCCCCCCTCTGCATATCAACGGCTACGGGGGAGGGCGTGAAGGAGCTTGTTGCAGAAATGGGTCGATTGGTGTTCGGAACAGAACGGCGGCGGGATGGAGCAGAAAACCCCTCTGACAACGACGCTATAAATGAAATATCCATTGCGACCTTAGAGTGATGCGAGCTATCATAAGAGTATGAGGATCGAGCAACTTACTCTATCCCGTACCTGCGGCGGCCCAGCCGGGCTGACGAGTCCTTTGACGCCGCTGCCATTGCCCTGGCGCCCCTCGCCCCCGCCCGATTGCACCCATTTTATCTACTCGCTTCGGTCAACAGGAGGATATCTTCCGGCCTTCCGGGGTGAAGAGGCTTTGGTACGAGTTCGCACCCTCTTTCGCCGACCATTTATGCCTTGGGTCTTACAGGAGGAGATATAGCGGCCAAATTTCCATTCCCTGACCAGCGGATCGCCCTCTCTCCCCTTGAGCGAAAGGTCCTCCCCACGGATGAGATGGAGCCCATCGCCTCGTCATTCTCTCCCTTCACCCCTTCAACGGATCGGCACGACATCGCCCCCCTTTGGGGCTTTCCAACTCGAAAACAGCAGCCGTTTTTCCTTGCAATCTCCACCTTCGATGACTACTCCTCAATAGTTCGGGAGCGCGGTCCTCCGGGGGAGGGGAATGGTTTTAGTCGTACCGGTTCTCAACAGGTCGTGTCGAAGGCAGTTGCCGTGTTTTAAACGTGCGTATTCCCTTAACAGAGGAGAACCAAACCAGATGATAGAAACCCACACACCCTCCCCTCACGAGGAAAGGATGACCTCTCTTCAGCTTGTCTCCCAAATTGTGACGAGCTGCAGCGAGTCGAAGGGTTCTGATGTAGTCGTGCTTGAACTTGATCCAAACGGGTCGGTCGCTGACTTCTTTGTGGTCGTTAGCGGGCGAAGTGACAGACAAGTTCAAGGTATTAGCAACCGTATCGTTGAGGATCTCAACCAAATCGGCGTCTCTCCCTACTCAGCCGAAGGGATGGAAGAGGGCCATTGGGTCGTTCTCGACTTTGGCGATGCTGTTGTCCATGTGTTCTATGGCCCCGATCGCCAACGGTACGATCTGGAAGGGCTGTGGGCACGCGCTGGGCGTTACGTCGTGGACGAATCCGCTGATGGGGTGAAGCTGCGAGCTGCATAACCTCGCACCTGAATCACATCGAAAGATTAACCTGAGGCGGTTGGCGGAGAGGAGTTTAATCGCTCGGCCAGCCGGCTCCCCATTACGTCCCTCATGATTGAGGAACGATCACGACTGTTTGTTGAATAACCGACAAAAACTAATGTGAGAGGTGCTCCCTTAAGAAGTAGGTCCAACTTGTCTCATTTCGGCGTGATATCTCTGCCGGTGGCTCCAAGAAAATTGGATTCTTTTCCCGGACAAAGAGCAGCAAATCGGGATCAACCCCCTCAAATGCGTGCGCCGACTTTGCGCCTCGACACTGGTAAACGAGGTGCCCTGGATTCTCTCCCATTCGCATCCACGGTAGCCATGGCCCGATACGGGTCCAGGAAATTGACGCAGGGGCCGAGGGAAGATGCGGGTCGTTTATGTGATCTTTTTGGGAAAAAAATTGAAAAAGCTCAGCCCCCTGATACACATTAGACGCAGAGTGTTCAGGAAATTGGTCGTGCCGGATGGGGGACGGATAGGCAACGAATACATCCATAGAGAGGCAGACCATACCATTACCAAGCTCCTGGGTAGGTAGCCGAAAAGGATCGTCACTTCTGCCCCTTGAAAACTTGGCGTTAACGGGATCATTCCAAACATGCACGACTTCGCAGGCCCGATCCGGTCCCCCAATCACGGCGGGATTCCACGAAGTCAGCGGTTCATTCGTTTCCAGGTCGCCATATACCGCAACCTCTCGGGTAAGAAGATTATATCCAGCCTCTGTCGGTACCGCCCGCCCGACGTTCATTCCCTTCATCGTGAATAGCTCCTGACTAAGGTCGGGCCTCTCAGGGACAAACGAATACACCGAGCCGGTCCACCAAAACACTGATGGTTGAAAATCAAGAGAAGCCCGGACCTTGATGAATTCATCAAGCCCATCCTGGGGCAGGTAGAGCTTCATCGGTGCGGGGGTGGGGGTCGGTGATGGAGATGATGAAAATCCTGGTAAAGGCGGAAGCATTGACATCGAAGACATCTCCCCAAAGTGCAATTGGCCAAAAATAAATTGCTTGCCGGGGAGCATAGCAGACACCCGCAAACAAAACGCAAGTCCTAATTTCTTAACTCTCCTTTTCTTCTCCTCATTTTATTCACTTTCAGCCCAAAAAGACTTCTCCCTCAATCAAACCCCGGCTATGCTTTTTCTTCTTCACAGACTAATCCTCGCCGCCATCACTTTAGGAGGCCTCATGCCCCGTCGCTTTATTAAAATAGTCTCCGCTCTGCTGCTGATGGCGATACCCACCTTCATCGTTGTCAACAATCCAACGGCCGTTCAGGTAAAAACCTTTGGCGAGACTCCTGTTTCAGTCTCTGTTGGAGTATTGATGCTTGTTGTTTTTATAATGGGGGCTCTTGTTGCCTCCCTCGTGGCATCAGTATTTGGACTGTTCTCCTGGTGGGAGCGGAGAAAACTCCAGAAGCGAGAACTGATCCGAATCGCCTTTCTGAACGCGATTATTGACGCCCGATCTGCAACCGCCTCTCACGAGTGGAGCCGAGCAAAAAATCTTTGGCTTGGGATCCTCAAGAAGGATTCGCAGAATGTCATCGCTCGAATCGAGCTATCTCGGATATATCAACGGTTGGGGGATCAAAAAGAAGCGCTCGCGGTTGTTGAAGCCGCACGGGCGACCTACCCAGAGCACGTTGAGCTCCTTTTCCAAATAGCCGACCTTCTTGTGGCGGCGGGCAATCTCACCGCTGCGTATGATAACATCTCCGTTCTGCTCACCCGAGGCTTTAATGCTCGAGCAGCAGGGCGCGCCGTGGAACTCCTTGAAAGGCTTGGGCGATGGGAAGACGCCCTTGAGCAGTGGGAGCGGCTTGATGACAACGGCGCAGGGCTGATTGAAACGGGAGCACGGATCAAGTTTCACCTCCTGACCGCGAAAGGTTTCGTGCGGCCTGAGGATGAACTAACCGCGCTCCTCGAATTTATCAAAAAGTTTCCCTTCTATTTACCCGCCTATGAGCGGCTTGCGGAGGTAAACCGTAGCTTGGGTAACCTGACCGATTCCGCACATGCACTCATCAAGGGAGCGAAGGGAACACGTAACTTCGAGCTGTATCGTCAAGCGATTGAGGCATTTCTTGGTCAACCCGCGCAAGGGGTAGGAGGAGATGCGCGCAGATACTTGCCGGATACCCGCTCTGCACTCGCTGCGGCTCGCTCTGCGGTGGCATCGGTAGCACCCGAATCTCGCGTCACCGCCCGCCTCCTGCTTGCCTCCGTTTATGTGCGGCTCGAGGAGGCCAGTGAGGCTGAAGATGTCCTCCGTGAGCTGCGCGAGTATTGTCGCAAAGAGGGGATCACGATGAGTCATCGGGAACAGATCGTTCAGCTCTGCCTCCAGGGGATGATTCTCACAATTAAGGGGCGAAATGCGGAAGCCCAGGGGCTATGGCGTGAGGTGCTTCGAGAGGCGATGCGGCCCGGCTCCACCGATAGCGAGTACGACTATGTCAATGGCACCCGCTCTCTCCCGCAGTTCGGACAAGAAGCGGCGCCAGGGATTCAGTTTGGGGCGCTGTAAGCGAGCTCTACCCCACCCGCTCAATCGCCTCCTCGCTGAATACCAACAACATTCCGCGCCGAATTTCAATTACCACTTCCTTATCAACTGCTTCGTTGCTTTGTCCCTCACGCACTCCCCACGCGAGAGATTCTCCGTTGAGTGGGTACCTCAACCCGGCTGTTCGGACCCCCTCAACGGTGCCAAACGGAACCAGCGAGACCGTACGCCCCAATCGTCCGGTGAACGTAAATTGCTCAGGGTGGTTTTCGGCAGCCATCAATATACCGTATCCGCTCGGTTCGATGAGCCGGATCGGGACCTCACGACGGAACTTGTAGAGGATAGCAAGATTCGTGATAGCGTGATCAAGTCGCCCTCCCCCTATCCCGGTAACCACGACCTCGGATGCACCTCGCAACAGAGCCAAACGAAACGCCTTTTCGAGATCGGTCGACTCCTGACACGACACCTCGATGACCTCAACCGATGCGGGGAGAAGCTCACGAACCCGCGGATCAAGGGAATCGAGATCCCCGACCACGACATGAGGAAGATGTCCCCGAACCATCAACGAGTTAACCGCCCCGTCGGTGCTGATGACGAGCTCGGACTGCCTCCAGACCTCAGCGAGCCGATCATTTCCGGGAAGGTCCCCGTTGACGACAATCGCAATAGTTGACGTCAACAACGAAGTTTCTGTCATCGTTCCTTTCTCGTTCAATTATTAGGAGACTCTCACTTGCCAGTCGTCCCATCTATACCTCTGCCTACCTCTACGCTACCATATCGGGGCAACTTCTTCTCTGTGAGGTAACCCCCTATGACTTCTCACCCCCGCCCCACCATGCTCTGCATCCTCGATGGATTTGGATTAAACCCTAACCCCGAAGCCAACGCAGTGTTCATGGCGAAGAAGCCATGCATAGATGCGATCATGAAGGACAATCCTCACGCAACACTTACGACCTTCGGGGAGCAGGTCGGATTGCCAGACGGTCAGATGGGGAACTCTGAAGTGGGCCATCTGAATATCGGAGCGGGACGGGTCGTTGAGCAGTGGCTTTTGCGGATTGAACGAGAGCTACATGGAGGCAAACTCGGGCAACATCCAATGTTCCAGAACTTTCTGGCGCACACCCGTGATGCAAAAACGATCCACCTCGTCGGATTATTTAGCGACGGTGGGGTTCACTCCCATTCTCATCATCTGGAACTTCTTCTTCAACAGCTCTCTGCTTCCACCGATGCGCGATTGGCGATTCACCTTATTACTGATGGTCGAGATACTGCGCCACAGTCAGCGCAACAGATGGTGAACGACTTCGTAGAGAGACTCCCTGAGATCGCGCCTCGCGCCTTTATCGCGACGATGTGCGGTCGATTCTTCGCGATGGACCGGGATAAACGATGGGAACGGGTCCAGAAGGCGTTCGATCTGATCGTTTCTGCCCGCGGGACCCGCGATGCGCTCACGCCCGCTGCCGCTCTTGCTGCGTCGTACGCCGAGGGTAATAACGATGAATTCGTTGAGCCGGTGGCATTTAATTATACAGGCGTTGACCGAGGAGATGGGATCATTTTTTGGAACTTTCGAGCCGACCGGATGCGAGAAATAGCCCGCGCTCTTACCAACCCTGAGCTTCCCGATGAGCTTGTCCGCTCAGGCGTGCCGTTCCAAATCGAGAGGACCCTTGCGTTCACCGATTACGAGCCCGCCCTCAAACTGCCCGTCCTTTTCGGTGAGCAGGAGATAACCAATCACCTCGGTCAGGTGATCGCCGCCCACAGCCTCGCCCAGTTCCGCGCAGCGGAAACCGAAAAGTATCCTCACGTTACCTACTTCTTTAATGGCGGAAGAGAGGAGCCATGTATCGGCGAAGAGAGGCGCGTGGTTCCCTCACCCCGAGATGTCAAGACGTACGATCTCAAGCCGGAAATGAGCGCGTACGGAGTCGCAGAGGCCGTTTGCGCTGCGATCCGTTCGCAGAAGTACTCCTTTTTCGTCGTCAATTTTGCTAACGCCGATATGGTTGGCCACACCGGCGTGCTTTCTGCAGCGATATCGGCCGTGCAAACGGTCGATTCATGTCTCGGTGAGATTTTAGCCGCCCTCGCTGAGGTCAATGGTCAGGCCGTCATCATCGCGGATCACGGCAACTGCGATCAGATGATCGACTACGATACCGGCGTTCCTCACACCGCTCATACCACCCATCCAGTGCCGATTATCGTTTGGCATGCCGATCCCTCGGTGACCGGTGTCGCCACTGATGGCGCCTTGTGCGATGTCGCTCCGACGGTCCTTGAGCTGATGGGGCTCGCTAAACCTCAGGAGATGACCGGCCGCTCCCTGCTCGTACGGTCATAACTTTAATAAAGAACCCTCGAAAGACGAAACAAAATCTATCGGGATACGATAACCGTCAGTCAGTTGAAGGAGGCTGTTTTCGGTGGCCACATCGGTCATGGGAGACAACCTCCATCGTATCGTGCCCCGTATGTCCCAATCTCAAACCAATCTCGCGCTCCACCCGTCATCGTGCGGTGAGACCACTCCTCCCAGGCCCACGCCTCCCCACGATAGGCAACTCTTTGTGCCGATCCTTCCCGCGCGTTTTCCTCGCCTCGCATATCTCCTTACTCCTGTCATCCCCCCGAAGTGTCTTGTCTGTCATCGAGCCCTTCGCCCTGTCTTTCCCCTCACTCCGCTTCTCTGTCGACGCTGCACCCCTTCGCACGCGCTCATCCGCGATCCCCACACCCTCTGCCCCGAATGTGGACTCACCCTGATGACCGGCTCGTGCGAGCGATGCTTCCTCTTTCCACTCCCCTTTTCATCGGTAGGTGCTCCGTTCCCCTATCGCGGCGCGGTGCGCGATCTCGTGCGGGCGATGAAATATACTCCCAGCCGAAAACTCGCGAAACTTGTCGCGCAGACTATGGCTCGAGCAATCGATTATGAATATTACGCCGCAGCCGAGTCACCCACCCTCCGCCCGCCGTGGAACCTTGTCGTCCCAATCCCCTCGGGCCCTCACTCCACCAAAAGAAGGCTCTTTACACCGGCCTTTATCGCCGCCCGCGAGATAGCCCGCACCCTCTCGCTTCCCCTATCGGCATCAGCCCTCACCGTCAACCGGACCCGATCACTCCAGGCGAGCCTCCTCTCAACCAACGAACGATTCCGCAATTCGCACGGCGCATTCACCGCGCACCTCGGCTCAGTTAAGGGCAAACACATCCTCCTTATCGACGACGTAATAACTACCGGCGCAACAATAGCCGCCGCAGCCAAGGTCCTCTTCCAGGCAGGAGCCACCACGATTGCCGTTCGAGCATTCGCGGTATCAGACCGCTACGAGCGAACGCGGGCTGAGCTATATCGATTTGTGGAACGAAGCGTGGCAAAGAGGAAGGGTGACCCACAATGAGCCCGAGCGACTTAACCAACCAGAGCTGACATCTATACGTTGGCTTATCTAAGAGGCCGCAGAATAACGGTTTTCGGAACCTCTGGGAAATTCGTTGGAGGGACTTCGGGTTGTATTCTCTCCTACCGCACACTATCCCGTTCACGAAGCTCGCGACCACCGAAGGCTTCCTCTGGAAGCTCGTGTCTGCGCCGTAGCCACCGATAAATCGCATCAGCCGCTATCCGATGGCCTATCTCATTCGGATGGGAGTCCCGACCGGGAATAAGCTGAATCCTTTTGATATCGACACCTCGATACGCCCTCTGAAGATCAAGAAAGGGAATGTTCTCTCCCGTCAGCGACTGTTCAATCTCTTGATGCAATGCTCGAAATGGGTACCGATCATCTATCGGAAAATCAAAAAGGGGAAAGACGACCGCGAGGAGCTTTGCGCCATGTTTATCGACGGTTTCCTTCATCGAGCGGAGCGATCTCCTGAATACATCACCCGTTCTGGGATCCTGAAAGAGATGGTAGTGATAATCGATGTACCGTTGAACACTCAGAAACGATTCGATGCGCCCCCACACCCATTGCGCAATCTTGCTGTATCCCAGAACCCCCTCCTTTGAAGAACGCGCAACGAGTGGATTGTGGCCTAGCGGGGCCTCTTGGGCATCATTGAGGGTTATTTCGAGGAGAATAAGGTGGCACCCCATTTTCAGCGCTGACGAAACAACCTCAACCTCGTGCCAAGTTGAGAACCCAGGAGTGCCAAAGTTTATGACCTCAAACTTCACTGCCTGACCCGATAAATTGAAAAGCGTCTGAAGTCGGGCAGAAAAAGTGTCATAGTAGTGAAGCTTGGGCCCAAAAGTGAAGGAATCGCCGACAACACAGATTCGATGCGTCCCCGCCGTTGTCTTCTCATCAAAAACATTACCTCTGCCGGTGTCCGCTCGTGCAGGAAGGTAGTACACTGAAGGTCGTTCACGGTTGTTCTCTGGAGTGGTACCGGGCTTCAGGCAGCGGATCGCAATCTCGAGTATCACAAAAACCGCTAGAATACTGCCCACGAGCGCTGAGAAGAGCACTACCCACTGGACCTTCTTCGTAAGGTGTTGGTTTGAGTTGGTTGGGGGGGAAGATGTTGAGGTACTCACCGAGTTTCATCGATAAATCATCACGCCTCTGTGAGGGTCATCGAAACGTATCGTAATGTCAACAAGAGCTTCCCCCTGTCATGAAAAAAGAATCTCGCACCCCATTCGATCGTTTTATCGCGATAATCGAACAGCTCCGCGATCCGACCATCGGATGTCCTTGGGATAAGGAGCAAACGCACGAGAGTCTCAAGAGATATCTCATCGAGGAGGCATACGAGGTGCTCGACGCTATCGATATATCTCCCCGCGCCTTGTGCGAGGAGCTCGGAGACCTCATGTTGCAGGTGGGGCTCCATTCGCAAATCGCAGCCGAAGCAGGCCACTGCTCGATAGACGATGTACTCGCCTCGATCACCGACAAGCTGATTGAGCGACACCCTCACGTTTTTGGGGGCACCCCCCTTACCACCGTTGCCGAGGTCGCAACCCAGTGGGACGCGATCAAACAACGGAACAAATCAAACGGAGAGGGAACACTCGCAGGTATTCCTCGTCACCTCCCCGCACTGATGCGCGGACAAAAGATCAGCAAACAAGCCGCCGCGAAAGGGTTTGAATGGGAGGAGCTGTCAGGTATTCGTGACAAAATCCTTGAGGAGGTCGCTGAGTTTGCAGCTGAGGCGGTCAACCCTGAGAAGAATCCGACCGCGCTTCAAGACGAATTCGGAGACATTCTTTTTTCGCTCATCCAACTCGCCCGACGGCACGGATTCGACGCCGAGGATGCCCTTCAGCGGACCAATAATCGCTTCATCGCTCGATTTGAGCGTGTCGAGTCTCAATCAAGCAAGAAGCTCGAAGAGCTCTCCCCTGAGGAGTGGCGGGGGCTTTGGAACGAGGCGAAAAGCTTCGTAAAGGATGCCGATTCCAAGGGATAATCCCCGCGACCTTTGGCGGAGTGCGGCGTCTCGGGTGAGGACTCGCCCTGACCGAATTTAAAAAAAGCTCCTCCTGATGAGGGGGGATAAGGTATCATAAAGGTGAGAGGTCGTCGGGTCAGCGAGGGGTCTTTTTGTCCAACCGTTGACGGTCCAATGACTCACCTCGACTCTCCATGCCACTAAGAGGCTGCGAAATAAGGGGTTTCGGACGATGGCACCGCTCATTCGGCCCATACATCGATTCGAAAGGACGAGAAAAAATCCTCAAAATAT
>OMIW01000075.1 GCA_900299205.1 Pseudomonadota bacterium | reverse complement strand
TTCATGACCAGTTCGATGAGGCAACGACCTCCTCAGTCTCCTCAAACACCGACTCTTCAATGGCTTTTAATTTGAGGCAACTCGGATCTTGCACCAATAGGTCGGCGAAAAGCTACATTTTCGGGAATTTTACGCATATCTCAAATGTGAGGTTCCATAAAAACCGATCGCCAAGTGGGTGTCATCGTTCGAATTTTGGGAAGGAGGGGAAGCCGAGGTCCACCCGTAAGGGGTGGGGAGGTGGATCGACTGATCCATGTGGTGACGCCTGAGGGGGCTCTTGGGTTGTTGGGTCGTGGTTCGACGAGAAGTGATTTGGAGGTGTGATGTCAGAAAATAGTCCAGTAGGCCCATCCCCGTCGGGATCAGCGAGTCCATCTCCAACGGTTCCTTTACCCCCTGCCTCGCCCACCCCTCCTGCGCCGGCATCGGGTACTACTCGGTCCGAATTAACCCCAAGAACAATAAGCCTCTTCATGAAGGACGGAGCTCCGATTGTAAAGTTCGGGGCTTATTCGGACAGGACGACTCTTCTTGAGGAGAAGAGCGGAGAACAGGTCGCTCTCCTTCAACATAAAAATGATAGGGGTGAAGTTGTTCAGCTCATCGGTGTGGTCTCTCGCGAGGTGGGCGGAAAAAGGGAAACGGTGGTGTTTCGCCTAGACCCGAAGAATGGGGATATAAGTAATGTGGTAGGGGACAGGTGGATTGAGAAGACCGAGGGAGACAAAAAGACGGGTGAAAAGGCTGAAACAGGGGTAAAGCTCGCCGATTTAATCGATCGGGGACAAGGGGCAGCGCTTAAGGGGCTCTTCGATAAAGCAAGGCAGGAGATAGAAAGAAGTCAGCCACGAGGTCAGACCTCATCTTCATCAGCCCAGTCTCAGGGAGTGCGTGAGGCGGCTACCGAGGGCCGACCGTCGCCCATAGACCTGGCCGCAATAATGAGGCAAACAGGTGCGACAAACGTTGCCGTTATGGATATGTCTGGAAGAGTAATTTCAGAACGAAACGGAAGGGAGACAATTCAGGGTCCAGCCTCAACCATCAAACTCATGGTTGCGGAGGCAGTTCGGAAGGAAATTGTAGAGGGAAGGCTGAAATTGTCTGATACGCTAACGGTGTCATCGAGAACAAAATCTGAGACTGATGGCACGATTAATGAGAGGGTAACCGTCCAAGTGGCACTGGAGCGAATGTTGAAAGACTCGGACAATACCGCGACGAATATTCTTGTCGAGCATCTTGGAGGGCCAGGTGCTGCGATAAACGAGAAATTCCGGAAAATGGGGTACCAAAGCACCGAGTTCAATCGGTATCTTTCCATGCCAGATGGGTATGCGCATGCGTTGAGCAAAAAAAATCAAACCTCGGCAATTGAGGTCGGAAGGTCGATGCAGAAAATATTTTCTGCCACTGACCCGGTTGCACGGATTGCTCAAACTAGCCTCAAATCATCTGAGAATATCTTCGGGACAACGGGAAGAGTGGGGGGCAAATGTGGTGTCGTCAGTTGGCTCATGGCAGATGTCGCCGTTGTAGATGTGGGCGGTAAAAAATATGTGATATCGGCCTTCCACGATGGCCTTGATCCAGATCGGGCCGCGACGGACGAAAGGGCGAGAATGGCGCGGCTCGGACAGACCCAGAACTTAATCTGCCAACAGTTAAGGTCTTCGCAAAGTTCACCAACACCGCCAGCTCCAGTTGCCCCTCGTCAGTCGGGGTCGTCAATGATGCTTGTCCCCACGGGACGTAAGAACGAATTGGGAAATCCGATTTATTCGCTTCAGTTGTTCGATAATGGACGTCTTTTTAGGCAATACGATACGGTTTCAGGAAGGAGAAATACTCAAAATAGCGATCGTTTGACAAGTGGCACTCAAGCTCCGTTACCTGACGGAGAGTACAGTGTCGGAGTACCTGTCGAGGGAACTAACACAGAAATTGGAAGATCGTCAGATGGAAAGCGTTGGTTTATCCCGACCGATTTGTCCCAACTTGAGCAAGGACATGGAGGAAGACAAAGCACGAGGTCGGCGCTTGGTATTCACCTCGACCCGAGTTTCGGACAGGCGCAAGAGGACGGAACCGAGGGATGTGTGGGACTAACCAACACGAAGGATTGGCAAGAGGTACTCGCTTGGATCCGGACGAAAAAACCCGGGGTCCTCAAGGTAAACATAATCTGATTGTTTGCATGAGAGGGGACGCTGGTCGTTCCTCTTTTACCCCACCTCAATCCCATACTCAGCAGCCTTGAGCCGCATCGCATCAACGAGCTGCTGATACGAGTCCATGACAAAGAGAGTTTCTTGCAGTATGTGAGGATTGTAATCCTGCTTGACTATTGCATTGATATCGAAGGGAAGTTTCTTGACGTTGTTAGTGAGGGAATATCTGCTCTCTTTTATTCCCGAGAGGTGTCCGCTGCCGCACACTTTGGTGATGCCTTCCTCCGAAATGAGTCCATATTCAACGGTAAACCAGTAAAGCCGCCCCATCTCGGTAGCACGTTCCGGCATATCAAACAGTTGGAGGGCTACCTTGCCGTACAACTCAACAAAGGTCGCGAATAGGTTGTTGGCGTGCATGGGGACGTGGCCAAAAGCATCGTGGAATAAGTCTGGTTCGACAATAAATTCAAGCTGTGGCCGGGGACGGAGTCGCGGGACGGCAGGGAATAATTTGTTAGCGAGGTACCAAAAGTAATCCCGTCCGTGGAGAAATCCCTCAACCCCCACGACGGTCCACCCGGTTTGAGGTTGTAATCGAAGACTGAGATCGGCGAATGATGGGCAGCGATGGGCATTGAGCCCCATATCCTGGATGGCATCCAACCATGGGGTGTAGGCTATTCCCTGAAGATTCTCCCACTGCCGGGTAAAGAGGAGGTGCCACGTTTCATGCTCCTCATCGGTATAGCGATGGTGTTCCTGTGACACTCCGCAGGGGCCGTTGTGGTGCACTTCGTTGTCGCGAATATCGATAATTAGTTTCTCGGGCAGAGTCCCGAGGGCAGGTTCGACATGGGCCATCGGAGGG
>OMIW01000074.1 GCA_900299205.1 Pseudomonadota bacterium | reverse complement strand
GACTGGCCCATTTCCATCAGCCTGATATTCTCTACTTCTGTCGACATGCGTGTAAGATTCTTGGGCCAACCGGACGAGCGATTTGACATCGAGAATAAGCACCACGTTACCCTGAGGCATGATAGCTCCCCCCGATACTCCCTTGACCTCTTCGAACACCTCGCCAAGACTTTTAATTACTGTTGAACACTCCCCTTCAATCGTATCAACGAGGAACGCGAATTGATCCCCGTTCTCTTCGAGGACCACTATCGACGCGCGCTCCGGATCCTCTATCGCTCCATCAATGCTGTAAACCTCGGAGAGACGGAAGAGAGGAAGATATTTCCCCCGGAAGAAGAAGGTTTCTGCACTGTCCATCGCACGCGAAATCATCCCTCGACGCGGTCGGAGAAATTCAACTATCGAGAGACTCGGAATAATGAAGTTTTCCGCCCCTACTGAGATCTGAATCCCCTCTATGATTGCCAAAGTGAGAGGGAGCTCGATAATGAAAGCCGCCCCATTACCGACACTGGACTGAATGTGAATCCTCCCTCTCAGGTCTTCGACATTTCGCCGAACTACATCCATGCCAACGCCTCGCCCCGACAGGTCCGTCACCTGAGCAGCAGTTGAGAAACCAGGTGCAAAGATGAGCTGGAATGCCTCGTCGTTGGAAATTCTCTTCCCATCCTCGATAATCCCCTTATCAATCGCTTTCGCTATCAGTTTTGCCGGATCAAGCCCACGGCCATCGTCCTGTATTTTTATGTGAACGTTACCTCCGGAGTGGTAGGCCGACAGTTTAATCGTCCCCTTTCGAGGTTTACCGGCCAAATCGCGCTCATCGTTCGGCTCGATACCGTGATCAAGAGAATTACGAACCATGTGCATAAGGGGATCGGCGAGCCGATCGATCAGGTTTCTATCGAGCTCGGTATCCTCTCCCTCCATCTGGAATACGATATCCTTCCCGAGCCGTTTGCTTGTATCCCACACCAGACGTTGCATCTTCTGGAAAAGCCCCCGGATTGGGTCAAGCCGCATCGATATCCCGACATCCTGCAGCTCCTTCGAGAACTTTTCGACACGATGGGCGGCATCCATAACATCCTTATGATCGGACATATGAAGTTTGCAGAACCTGACAAGGACCGATGAGAAGACCACCATTTCACCGATGAGGTCTATCAGATTATCAAGCCGTTCAGTATCTACTTTAACGAACTTCTTCGAAGCCTCCGCCGCTTCGTTTGCGATCTTCTTTGCAAGCTGCTGACCCCTCTTAGGCTCAGCCGCAGCCTTCTTCGGACCTTTATCAGCCGGTGCGGGGGCGGTGCTACTTTTTTCTCCCGCACTTTTCCTGGAAAGGCCGAACGATGGGCAGCCTGTTGCGCATCTTGGCCTGTAGACCGGTCAGGTTGAGCCCTTTGCTCGTGCCGAGGCTCTCCTTGCTCACTTTCGCTCACATCGACGTCATCTTCGGATAAGGTCGACTCGTCCTCAAATTCCTCTTTCTCACTCGGGTTCGATGCCGAGGGCACTGGCTTAGCCCCTATTGCATCTCGATTGATTGGACCTCCTTTATCAAAAGCTCGGATAAGTTGGAGGAGACGCAAAGAATCGTCAGATCGCTTGACCAGTGCACCTGAGGCCGATGCATCCCGATATCTTTTGAGAGCATCCTTTTGACAATCAAGATAGAAGAGACAAAGCTGCTCGAGTCGATAGTCCATCGGTCGGTGACCGTCCCGGACTTCATGCAGCATATCCTCCAAGAGATGTGAACATTTCTTCATCTCCTGAAGATTGAAATAGGCTGACCCCCCCTTAATGGAGTGAATACCCCGGAAAATTGTATCAATAGCATCTTTAGCGTATTGGCCCTCTGCCTCAAGAATGACCTGCTCAATCGCGTTTATATGCTCTTCGCACTCTGTGCCGAACTCCTGTAAGATGTCGAGGTCCCCCTCAATCGCGTACTGGGGGGCTATATCGCCTAGGTCCTCAAGAACCTCGGGACCCTCCTCCTCGGGAGCCGATTCGGCACTGTCGCCCTCTGCATCCTCTGCCTGCTGTACCTCCTCTTCACCCATGCTCATCTGAGGTTCAGCGGTGACCGCGGCTGGACTTGGTCCTCCCCCCATCAGAAGTTGGTCCAGAAAGTCTTGAGGAAGAAGGTCAACAAATGGAGAGGATTCGTCCACCTGAACCGCTAGTGGCTCGAAGTCTCCGATTGGAGCGCTTACATCATCAGTCTCTGTTTTCGACTCACTTACGGCGGTGACGTTTTCCCCAGAAACAGGCCCCACCCCGTCATCCGAGCCTGACGATTGAGCGGTTGATGGAAGACTTTGCGATCCGCTGCCCCCTTGATCGACTCCTAAAAATCTCCTCACTTGGTTCAGGTAATTGGGATCGCCGGCGGAATCGACAAGCCGTTTAATCTCCCCCTCACCCGGACGACCGCCTGCAAGCGAAGCCAGTTCCTTCAATTGCTCAGCAATGAGAACGCAGCCGATACTGTCCCCTTCATGGGTCATGTCAACGAGAAGCTGAAGTTCCTGAATCTTCTCCTGAGGAATACCTTCAAGAAGATTGTGCTGCTTAGTCTGAGGTTGCTCTTCCTTACTGCTCGCGTCCTGAGGAGAGCCCTGATATTCCGCGATAAACTTCCGTATTCTGGGTATGAAATCAGGAGACTGACTCGAGCGAACTATATCCAAGAGGTCTACCTCTATCGGATCTCCTTTCGCCGAGGCAATAAGATCAATAACCAACTCCTCAAGGAGTGATATACCAACCGTATCGCCTTCATACGTCATCTCCACCATCAGCTGGAGCTCGGATACTTTGTCAGATAGTAGTGCCATAATCCGTCACTATTATTAGCTTCGCCTGACCGGACAACCTCCGGACCATCCCCTTGCGATCTCCGTCAAACCGCATCGTCCAACAACTTCATTCGATGCACTGCCGACATCCCAGTTTTAGATTATACTGGGTATATTTCCTCGACGGGGTTGATACTCAGTCTCTCTGTCTATCAACTAAAGTGGACAGTTCGTCCGAAAGTACAATGGACGTAAGGTCGGATCTCACCCCACATTTCTTGAGTAAATTCTCAAATCGGAATCTCTCTCCTAAAGATTTCACGGACCCCTTGTCCTCATATTCGGGTTTAGCCTCATAGTCATTCCCGAAGGGTGAAATTATAACGCCATTCGCATGAATCTCGCGAAGATTAACGAGGCTTCGTCAAATTAAATCCCTGAAAAACTGGTTTCTCGAAAAAGGAAAGTTCTTCTCTCTCAAGTTCGGATCGGTTGTGGCCGATACCAGCCTCATGGTTCGGCGCGTTCGCGTCGGAAGCGGCAAGACCGGACTTTGGTGAATCTTGTTTTCAAAGTTCGATGTCAGGCCTCCCATTCGAAGGGATTGGTGGGCGGGCGGTGGCTTGGGTGGATATGCGAAATTACGATCGATTCAGGAGAGACGAAAACCATGAGAAGTCTGACGATTAAACAGTCATTGACCGGAGCATTTCTTGCGGTCGGTCTCATACCAGCGCTTGTTATCGGCGGCGTGAATTACTTTGCTCTCGATAAGATAGCCGGGAATCTGCGGGACTCAACGAAAGTTCACGCAGTGAATGTCGCGGATAAAATCGATAGAAATTTATTCGAGCGGTACGGCGACGTCCAGGCGTTCGGTATTAATCCTGCGGTGCAGGACAGAACAAACTGGTATCGTGTCGGGTCGGAGCAGAACGCGATAGTGGCGGCGATGAATCAGTATGTCGCTCTCTATGGTATCTACCCGATAATGATACTGGTGGATACCAGCGGGAAGGTGATAGCAGTCAACGATAAGACTCTCAGTGGAGATTCCATCAGTACGAGTGGGTTGTATAAACGTGAATACAGCGGCGCATCGTGGTTCAGAGACGCCATCGACGGCCGATTCTACACGGCCGAGCAGGCAGGTGCTCTGACGGGAACGGTAGTTGAGGACCTCGTCGTTAGCCCAGAGGTTACGTCCGCATACTCAGGTCACTCTGGACGAGTAATGGGGTTCACCGCGCCCGTCAAGGATGCGGTGACCGGGGAGACGATCGCAGTTTGGCATAACCTCGCTGACATGAGTTTGGTCTCTGAAATCGCGGGACAGTTCCTCAAGGAAGTTCAGGCAAATACAGGGATGGAGTCGACTGCGGTCGCCGTTGTCAATACGAAGGGTGAGACGATCGTCTCCCATAACCTAGAGCAAGGGCATGGGAAAGATCCAGAGCCCTCCAAAGTACCCGCTCCTGCTCGACTTTTTGACGAGGGTAAGTTAACTCGTCAGCTAAGCCGAGGGTCAGATCCACTTGCAGAGGTCCTCGATAACGGGCGGGCAGTCGCAGCCTACCATTTCCGAGGGGCACTCGGGTTCAAGGGGATGCCTTGGACGGTGGCAGTTTCGGTGGACGATTCGGAAATTACCTCAGCAGCGACGGAGGCTGTCTGGTGGGGAGCAGTGGTTTCAATCGCTCTCGCGTTAGTGCTCACGGGGTTGATATGGTGGGTTCTGAAGGCGTTGGTATCTCCTATCGAGCGCGCTGTGGTCGACCTTCACACTGGATCGGGCGAACTTCGAAACGCAGCGGGTCAGGTATCGACGAGCTCCATATCGCTTGCTCAGGGAGCAACCGAACAGGCTGCTTCGCTCCAGTCGTCCTCTCAGTCGCTCGAAGAGATATCTGCCTTGTCGCGTCAGAACACAGACAGTTCTCAGCAGGCATTTGCTCTCTCTGACGCGGCCCGAGAGGCGTCGGAATCGAGTGTGAAGTCGACCGATAGCTTGATGACTGCGATGCACTCGATTCGTCAAGCTGCCGACGAGACGGCACAAATCATCAAGATAATTGATGAAATCGCATTCCAGACTAACTTACTTGCCCTTAATGCTGCGGTTGAAGCTGCGCGAGCGGGCGATGCGGGTAAAGGGTTTGCGGTGGTCGCTGAAGAAGTGCGAAATCTTGCCCAACGAAGCGCTAACGCAGCTCGCGAAACCGGGGATAAGATCCGCCACTCCAAGCAGCTCGCCCAGGAAGGGGTGGATGTGGCAGAAGAGGTGGCACGTGCCCTCGACAACATTCGGCAGAAGGTTGTCCAATCTGCGTCCCTTGTTAAAGAGATCGCAGCCGCCAGTCGCGAGCAGTCAGCGGGTATCAATCAGGTGAATGGTGCGATTGGGGAGCTAACGACGGTGACGGCTCGTGCAACAGCGGTGTCTCAACAAACGAGCTCCGCGGCCGAGGAGTTGACCGCTCAAGCATCCGCATTCGACCAGATTATCGCGAGACTCATGGGGATTGTAGGGCACCGTGGCGGTCGGTCGCGAACCCACCATTCCCATCGTCAAGATGTTGGTCAAAGTGACGTATTCGTCAAGAAGGCTGCACCGATAACAGTTGCGACGTCAGCGGTGATGCCGAAAGATTCGCACGCATCATCGGTGATTCCCTTTGACGACGACAATTTTGCTGGGTTCTAGCGTCAGCGAAGAAAGGGGTGACGGTCAGGTCCCCCTCCATCTGGGGGGCCGCCATCATCGTCTCGGCATGAGCCGAAAAAGGTTCGGGTTATTCGGGAGGGAGTAGTAGGTTTTAATGGCTAGGAAGGGGCTTCGTCGCGCCAACATGGGCTTTCTGATTCTTCGTGAACGAGCGCTCCGTACCGATGAAGAGAGTGTGCAGCAGGAAGGGAGATGAGAGGTATGAGCACAACTCAGATTAAGACTTTGCAAGAGCTCGCGGGCAAATACCTGACCTTTGCGGTATCGAAAGAGCGGTACGGCATCGAAATCCTGACTATTCAGGAGATAATCCAGGTACCGCAGTTAACCCGGGTCCCGAAAAGCCCCGAGCACACCAAAGGGGTCATCAACCTCCGAGGGAAAATTATTCCAGTGATTGACCTGAGAGGAAGGTTCGGGCTGGCAGAGATCCCTTACAACGAGAGGACCTGTATCATCGTGGTACACATGAAACGAGGGGCGACAACTGTTCCGATAGGCCTCGTCGTCGATACCGTCCTCGAGGTGCTCGACTTTGAGCCAAGGGAGATAGAACCATCACCAGCGTACGGTACGAGTTTTGACTCAAGCTCAATTTTGGGTCTGGGACGCAAGGGGAATATTGTCAACATCCTTCTCGACGCACAGATTTTGCTCGGAGTTGTGGCAGACCTAGCCCCCGAGGATCCAGCAGAGCTTCCCCATTAACTCTCGCCATCCCCCCCCCGCTCTGAGCGGATTCCCCATCTGCAGTATCGGGGGGTACTTGAACGATGATCAGAACAGGGCTCCTTGATCAAGGTCGGCCCTCAAAACATGGATGGGAAAACGGCCGGGCTTACGCAGAGCCCGTGACGTTGGAGCACCCACCCCGTCCCAAGAATGACAGGATCATAACTGCCTTGGCGATCCTGAGAGCTTGGCCCAATCACTTCTTCTCGACCGGCGCGAGGTTAGACTCAACAACAAAGTTTCCAAACTCGGTCTTGAAAGGAATCACAACAATGGGGACCTTCGCGAACTGGGCGATTTCTACCCCTTGCCCACGGAGCATGAAGGGTGTCGCCATGTCGAAAACAAGACCACGCTCGGACATTTCCGCCTTCGCCCCGCCAGCTATCACGTTCGTAAGCTCACCCACCGCGTCGAGTATATCGTCATCGATGGTGGCGATATCCTCCATGAACATTCTACTGACGATACCAAGAATGCAGGGCTCGTCAAAACTAATCGCCATATTGCCGGCAACGGCTGCCCCCCCCATTCCGATCACACCAGTCGCGGGGCCGAACGTCTTCTTATCCGGCTTGAGAAAAGGTTGCCCCGGGGTAGGAACCGTCGACGCCATGGTGCTGATTGTGTTTATGGCCGCATTGATAAATGGGTTGATGTATTCAGCCTTCATGGGGTCGATTACCAAAAAGTAGACTAAGTTCCGGTATGATTACGATGAGTTACTCGACTACACACTCGAGATGTGGTCGTGGCCCCCGTTGAGAGGAAGACTCCTGCACCAATATGATGATGATATCAAACAGGTCGAATCGCGCCCAGAGCATATTCTGTGATCAGCTCAGCTCTTTTTAATGCAGAACTTGATTTTGACATAAAGCTCTGACTCCATTCAAAAAAATGCGATGCCCGCGCGCCCCCTTTTTTCCTCAAGTATCATCGATTACCTGACGACATGATTGAGGTAAGTGAAGGACCTCGTTCTTCAATAATCAGGTAATTGTTCGAATGGGTTTGGTATGACCTTTTTGCTTAAAGATAAAAATTACCCTGTGCTCGTGGTCGACGATTTCTCCACGATGCGCCGGATAATCAAAACTGCCCTGAAACAGATGGGCATCGAAGATATTACCGAAGCCGAAGACGGAAAAATGGCTTTGCAAAAGCTGAAGTTAAAAGACTTTAGGTTGATAATTTCAGATTGGAACATGCCCAACATGATGGGCATCGACTTCCTTCGGCGGGTTAGAGCCGATGATAAATATAAACACATTCCATTCCTTATGGTGACCGCCGAAGCACGGAAGGACAACGTGCTGGAAGCCGCAAAAGCGGGAGTCAGCAACTACATAACAAAGCCGTTTACCGCCGAGGACCTCCAAAAGAAGATAGAGTTAATCATCGTAAAGCAGCAGCAAACAGCAGCGGCCGCTCCTGCGGCGCCGGCTGCGGAATCATAAAGCCCCTTCCTCTTCCATCGACTATCAAGCCCTCGTCACCAGGGGGAGGCCCATCAAGACATGAGACCCAGGCTCAATCAGGGAAGGGAGCTCATGTCTTGGGCAGAGGTGATGCCAAAAGAGAAGGACACTGCTCCCTAGAGTGAAATAAGCGACGTCGTCCCCTCTTTTCACCTTCTGACCGATAGGTAACGAACGGGGTCTTCGATTAGAACCGCAGAGAAATCGGCTCGTTGTGAAGGAGCTATCGTCCGTCAATCTAATCGAACCTACATTAGTTGCCCCCACCATCGCCATCAAGGTGCACCTATCCTCCTGACGAAACACGAAGATGACTCGTTCATTCCTACTGAAAAGTTTGTCGATGGTGGCTAGAGACCAATCGTTTACGGGCCACAGCGAACCGGGTATATGAATAATCCGCTCCAGAATCCCATCAACAGGGGCGTGCACTCGGTGATAATCACGGGGCGAAAGGTATACATTCCATACCTGAGTCCCGTGTGCGGCCGCGATGGCCTCCTCGTCACCCAATAGATCTCTGAGGGTATAAGTGACCCCTTTTATCAAAAGTTTTCCCTCGGGCGAGGCCTGACCAATCTCACGCAACGTACCATCAACAGGACAGGTTAGAACCGCGGGGTCTACCTGACGGGCTCCCAGCCTGAGTTTGCGAGAGAAAAATGCCCCCACAGAGGGGTACTCCGAGAGGGCAAGCTCAGCCTCGGATTCATCAATCCCGACAAGCTGAGAGAACGCTCGGAGCACCGGAGCTCGCAGAACAGGAGGAAGAGGAACATGCGCCAGCGTGCCACACAACCAGCTCAGCTGTCGTTTGGGGAGTATGGTGGTGATCTGTGAAAAAGACATGATGGGAGAAATGGATTGGTGAGTCTATTATGGGGAAACACTGTCTATGGGGAAACACTGTGGGGAAAAACACCCCCAGGAAGCTCCTCGGAGAAGGTACCGCTTCTCGGACGGGGATGCAAAGGCCCCTACTCTTTCGGGATTCCCTATGAATAATGAATTGGCTCATTCATCCGTCGGTTATCTGTGGAGCATCAAAAAGAGGGGGTGCTATAATAGGGGGGATTCCTCAATGAGCCCCGAAGAATCTCGCGGGTGATTGGAATGAAATTAAAAACGGATCCGTACCAACCCTTGAATTGAATACGCCACTCTCGGCAGGATAAGAAATGCGCGACCCCCTCTTTGAACGATGGATTTCTCTGTCACCCCGGGTGCGGGTAGGGTTTGTTATTCTTCTCCTCGGCATGGTCGGTGTGGCGCTGCTTAAGCTGTCAAATCGGTCGCAGTCCTCAGACCAGAGGTCCTCGATTGCGATGGACCTCCAGGAGGCACCTCTTCCAAAATCGGCCCCGAGTGCCGAGCAATCACCTCCGCAACCCCGTCAGAAGGTTCCTTCGGCTCTGATTATTGAAGAGGATACTATCACAGCCCCTGCCTTGCATTCGGGAGATTCCTCGACAACATCGGCGGGTAATGCCCCCCCCCCGCCGGGCCTAATCGATGCGGATGGTTTAAAACAAAACGATCCTTACCCAAACTCAGCAAACAATCCGAAGCAGCCGAGCACACTTTCAACCGCAATAAAGACAGCAGGAAATCCACCCCCAGAAGCGTCACCCTCTCCGACAAAAGCCGAAACCTTGCCTCACTCCCTTCTTGATGAGGTGCCCGCCGGCAATTCTAATACTCCGGTCAGGCTTGCTCACTACCGCTTCGTTCTCGCCTCTTCAGGCTATGAGAGCGATCCCACCGAGCAACGCAACATCGAGAGAATAGCCGCCCTCGAGAGACTTACCCAGGTGGCTTGCATGCAGGGCATGTTGCGCTCTCTATCGTTCCGCGGTCAAAGCGACCCGGCATCATCGAACAACCTGCTATGCCAAGCCGCGATTGAGAGACTTCTGAAGCTGAATCCGGGAAGTACCTCTGCTACCTGTGCCCGCGATGGGATTGACTCACCCTCTTGCTATTCGGCTGATGCTGATACCACCCTTCAGTCGACCAGCTCATTGAGCTCGAAGCGTGGGGAAAAATCGAGGACTCAATCAGAATCAGAAACGCTGAGAGCGCAATTTTCGTCGAGCATGCAGACCTATCAACAGGTGGTTCGTACCGCCACCGAGGATAAGAGAGAAAATCTTCGGTCAGAGATGACAAACTTAGCGGATAAATTGTTGAGAACAGCGTGTGCCTCAACACAGATATCGGTTCGGGTACGTCCCTCGGTCCAGACGCGAGATTTCCGCCAAAAGGATGACCCCTACGGCATAAACTCCTTTCTCGCAGAACAGGAAAAGGCTCGAGAGCACGAACAAAGAAATGCAAAAAGATCGGGTCGGGGCAAAATAGATGACGACGAGGGTTTCAGGGCTCAGCTCCCCCCTCGTGCCCCGTCGAGTCCGGGAGCAGGTCAGAGTGGCATCGGCCAACAGGCGGCAAATGAAAAACAGGGGCAAAAAGACCCGTCAGCACCTCAACCTCTTGGTCTCGTAAACGTCGTGCCGTCTGAATGTACCTCGGCATTGACTGCTGTTCGCTCCTTTGATCCGACCCTTCCCTTTCTCGCGTGTGCAGAGAGAGGGATGTACTCTCCCCGGTGTATTCAGTCCCTCCGCGTTCTGCGTTCACAGAAAAAGGGCCTTAAAAGGGGTGATGCAGCCTCGGCAGCAGAGAATGAGGCTTTTTCGACATTCTGATTAGTATCGCCTCGTAGTCGAAATGGTCCTCCCGAAAAGAACCTACACGACCCCCAGCTCTCGCTCGATAACCGCCGCAATATCAGTCGTGTGCTTTTTGCACTGATCCTCTGATTCGGCCTCCACCATAACGCGGATTTTATTCTCTGTTCCTGAGTATCGGACAAGTAGCCGTCCTCTTCCCAATAACTCCTCTTCTTTCGATCTGATCGCCGATACAAGAGGGGGGACCGATTCAATCGGGATCCGCTGCGCTACTGGAATATTAACGAGTCGCTGCGGAAATCTTTGGTAATCGGCAAGTAACTCTGACAGGGGCTTCCCTCGACGAACCATAATTGATAGCACTTTGAGCGCGGTGAAGATGCCATCCCCGGTCGTTGAATGGGCCCCAAAGATAGTGTGACCCGACTGCTCTCCCCCAAGCTCGCATCCCGTTCTCAGCATTTCTTCCAAGACATACCGATCTCCTACCTGAGTCCGAACCAATTCTATCCCCCGAGCGGAAAGAAAGCGCTCAAGGCCGACATTCGACATCACCGTTGCGACGACTTTATTGCTCGGTAGAAGCCCTCTTTCCTTCAGATCGGCGGCGCACAAAGCTAAAACCATGTCTCCATCAACAACAGAACCCCGCTCATCGACGAGGATACACCGGTCCGCATCACCATCAAGCGAGATGCCGAGTGCGAGACTGTTCTCAAGAACCAGACTCTTTACGACATCAGGGTAGAGGCTTCCGAATCCTGCGTTAATGTTTTTTCCGTTGGGGGCGGTACCTCGGGATATGACCTCAGCACCCAATTCAGTGAGTACTTGCGGCGCGACCGTATATCCCGCTCCATGAGCTGCATCGAGGCCAACCCGAAGCCCCTCAAAGCTCATTTCTCGCGGGAATGCTCCCTTGAGGAATACCGTATAGCGACCAACAGCATCGGGAATTCGGGTAGCCTTGCCGAGCTTACAAGGCTCAGCGTTTTGTCCCAGCTCATGCGGAGCGTCAAGGAGTGCCTCGATCTCGCACTCCACCTCATCAGGAAGCTTATAGCCATCCGCAGCAAATATCTTGATGCCGTTATCTGAGAAGGGATTGTGCGATGCACTAACCATGATACCTGCATCGGCTCGCATACTTCGCGTGAGATACGCCACTCCTGGGGTCGGCAGAGGCCCAACGAGCATTACCTCTCCCCCCATCGCTGTGATACCGGAGGTCAGCGCAGTTTCAATCATATACCCTGAGATGCGGGTGTCCTTCCCCACGAGGATACGGTGGCGCCCCGCCCTCTTCATGAATATCTTAGCGATTGCCTTTCCGAGGAGCACAAGCATCTCGGGGTTAAGCGGAGCCACCCCTGCGACACCCCGAATCCCATCAGTACCAAAATACTTCCGTTCTTGCGCGTTGTTCATACCACCTCCGATACCACGGGCTGAATTACCTCACCCATCACCGCTCGTTCAATACACCAAAAACCGATCAAATGTCATCGTCGGTCGTCTTCCTGTCACCTTCGGGGCACAATTGTCTTACGATCTTTCCCCACACTCTCTCCTACTTCAACCGTCGCCGGTTCGATTACATCAACACCCACCCCTTCCGGGAGATCTACCCCAACTGGAACCGAGGCTCCGGGCCGATCGGATTGCGAAAGACGTACGTATGGAACGACATCGCCGTCGGAAAGCCCCTCTAGCACGGGTCGGGGAGCCGTTACAACCACCCGGACCTGAGATGGGTTTACCGTTCTGGCCTCCCCGCCGGCAAGCCGAATCTCTATTCCCCTTCGCCGAAAGGTCTTCCGAACAGGCACAGGCGATATGGCAACAACAACCGAAACCTCATCAGCTGAAAGTGTCATGCTGCTCGCAGGTTTTCGAATGGGAAGCTCTTTTTTGGTGGTACTGTCAAAGGCACGGATATCAATCGGATAGGTTTCAAGCTGGCGAAGCTCACGAACTAGCTCGTAGGGGCCTTCAACGACAACGGCCTCCGGCTGCCATGAAATACTGTCGAGTCGGTACGCATCGTCAATACGCCCCAATCGGGGCACCTCGATCGGCACCACCTTGGTGGCCTTCTTGTCGAATCGGAGCTCAACTTCGGCGGGATCAACACTCGCAATCGAGAGGCCAGAGGGAAGAGATAGCTCTGATGAAGCAACAGGAACGACGTACCGCTTCGGAGCATCTTTCGGAACCGCTACCCGAATCGCTTTCAGACCATCAAGGCCCGAGTTAAGCAAAAATGAGGGCCCGCGTACCCGGACCGAGACCTGAGTAACACTTTGCGAAAGGAGCAACGTATCGTCAGGGACATTACGGACCTCTACCGGAAGAGTAACTGTCAAAGAACTCATATCGGTATTGACGACGAACCAAAGTGCGATGGCAGCCGCCAACGATATGACCTTCAAAAAAGCAAGCGAGCGAAAAAACCTCATGATACCTGCTGCGACCTCCTGAGAAAGATCTCCGAATTCCGTTCCTTTTCCCCGTTCAGGTGAGTGGTAAGAATATTTTTCAGTGCAGGGGCATCGAGATTGCGAACGATTCTCCCCTCACAAACAACTGAAACCGCCCCAGATTCTTCAGATACAACCACGATAACCGCGTCACTCCGTTCGGATATACCCACCGCCGCCCGATGGCGGGTGCCCAGATTGGGATCAAGATCTGGATTCGAGGTCAGAGGAAGCACACACCCCGCTGCTTTGATACGCCCTTGATGTATTACCACCGCGCCATCGTGAAGAGGACTATCTTTAATAAAAAGAGCACTGAGCAGCTTTCTACTCACTATGGCATCGAGAACAACAGCATCCTCAACAAGATCATCCAGGCCAATCGTGCGTTGAATGACGATGAGCGCTCCGGTGCGACTCTTGGAGAACTTGCCGCAGACGACCACAAGATCATCAAGCAGCTGATCTGGTCCGGCATTCACCTCACCAGCGAATATCTGTTGCAGCCCCACCTTCGTGAGAGCACGCCGAATCTCATCCTGGAAGAGGATAACCGCCACAATGATTATAGCATCGAGAAATCGACCCAGTACCCACGCCAGGGTCAAAATATGGAGATGAGTTGCCAACAGATGAACGGCGACGACGATGATCAGCCCCCATAACATCGGGACCGCTCTCGTACCCCGAATAATAAGAAGGCCTCGGTAAAGAAGTACCGCCACCAAAAGAATATCGATGACCGAGCGGATAATGATCTCCCATTCTCCAATTTGTACGGGAACCATATCCAGACCCACATAGCCAGTCTATGAATACCTTCAAAGCGGAAAACGGTCCTAAACTACCACTGCGCTCGAAGCATCCTCTCCATTTCCTCCATTCTGCTCAGAGGGCGGGGTGGATTCACTCGACTTACTTTTTTTACCGGAAACTATCTCATCGATCTCTGCTCCATCGAGCGTTTCGGCCTCCATCAATCTTTTAGCCAGCCGGTGAAGAACTTCGACCCGTTCAGAGACGATGGTGTGAGCTATTTGATATTGCTGCTCAATTATTCGCCGAACCTCTCGGTCAATCTCCTCTTGGGTGTGTTCAGAATGCTCCTTTGGTTTTCCGATCTCACGCCCAAGGAATACATGCTCTTCCCTGCCGCTATAGTACAGAGGCCCGAGAGTGTCACTCATTCCCCACTCGCACACCATCCGCCGGGCAATCTCCGATGCTCGCTCGATGTCGTTTTTCGCCCCGGTCGTGATCTCATCAAAAACAAGCTCCTCAGCGACCCGTCCCCCAAACAGAACAGCAAGCTGGTCGAGGAAATAGGCCTTTGAGTAGGTATGCTTGTCCCCTTCAGGAAGCTGTTGCATCAGACCCAGCGCCATTCCGCGGGGCACTATCGTCATTTTGTGCACCGGATCAGCGTTCTTGAGCATCTTGGCGACCAACGCATGACCACTCTCGTGATAGGCAGTGGTCTCTTTCTCACGCTCGGAAAGAAGCATCGAGCGACGTTCAGCGCCCATCATCACCTTGTCCTTCGCATACTCGAAATCGCTCTTTTCGACCTTCTCTTTATTCTTTCGAGCAGCATACAGCGCAGCCTCGTTAACGAGTATCTCAAGATCAGCCCCGGAGAAACCGGGCGTCCCCCGCGCAATGACCTCAAGTTCGACATCAGTGGCGAGGGGCACCCTCTTCACATGCACTTTGAGGATACCGAGTCGTCCATTCAAATCGGGGCGAGGGACGACCACCCGTCGGTCGAACCGTCCTGGACGCATGAGAGCAGGGTCGAGGACATCGGGCCGATTCGTCGCCGCGATGAGAATCACCCCCTCGTTACTTTCAAACCCATCCATCTCCACCAGGAGTTGATTGAGAGTCTGTTCCCGCTCATCGTGACCACCCCCCATACCGGCCCCGCGGTGACGACCCACCGCATCGATTTCATCGATGAAGATAATACACGGAGCGTTCTTCTTACCCTGAATGAAGAGATCGCGCACACGAGATGCACCCACCCCGACGAACATCTCGACAAAATCAGACCCTGAGATGCTGAAAAATGGAACACCTGCCTCTCCAGCGATAGCTTTAGCGAGCAGCGTTTTCCCTGTTCCCGGCGACCCAATCAGAAGAACGCCCTTAGGAATGCGTCCTCCAAGCCGGGTAAATCGCTTTGGATCTTTGAGGAACTCGATAATCTCCTCGAGCTCAGAGCGAGCCTCATCTATTCCCGCGACATCATCGAAGGTCACCCTGGTTTGCGATTCGGTGAGAAGTTTAGCCCGAGATTTGCCAAAACTCATCCCCTTCCCCGCCCCCATCTGAACCTGACGCATCAGGAAAATCCACAATCCGAAAACCAAAAGAAAGGGGAGTATATTAGCCAAAACAATCGCATACGAAGTCTGATCAGATGGCTCTCGTACGGAGATCGCAACGCCGTGCTTTCGGAGCGTCTCGATGAGGTCTTTATCGTCGGGAGCGATTGTTTTGAATTTCTCCGCGCCGGTCTTGTAGCTGCCGGATATCACATTATCCTCAAGCTCAACACTCTGAACCTTATCTGCCTCAACCTCTTGAAGAAACTCAGAGTAACTGAGGGGGGCGGTAAATTCGGCCTGTTTCCGAACCAGCCCGTACAGGCTCAGAAACAGAATAATAACCGCCATCCACACAAACGTTGCGCTTTTAGAAAACTGGCTCAAGCTCTTCCTCCTTACAAGTCACAGCTCGCGGTTCGACTCCACGATAGCTCCTCATAGTGACCCAATCCCCCAGTAACCCGCAACGGAATCCGGAAAAATAGAGCCTCAGTAAGTGCACGGCCCCCTGCGGGGGGGCACCTTATCCTCAAGATAGGATGCGCGAACCTGAGTCTTGACGCGCAGGAGCTCTAAGGATATCGCAAAACGGCGTTAGGATTAAGCTATTCGAATGAGGCATCCCTGTTGGCGAACGATGACAATCCCTCCCGCACATTGAAATTCACGACGACTCCCGAGAAGGAACCGCACAAATCGAGCACCGTGACGGGGGCCCAAGGGATAGCCAACCAGCGGGAGAAGGGCAAGCGAGGCAATCCGCCATTGAAGAGCGGAGGGGGCTCCTGAAACGAGGGCTCGAAGCTCTCGCGTCCAGGCAATACCCCCTGCCTCCATCTGTTCCAACGGCGCCAACCGATCTGCCGAGAGCGACCACAGAAACTGGGCATCCTCCGAGAGTCGGGTCGATTGTTCTGCGAGGGCCTCCGTCGTGACTCCGAACTCCTGTGAAAGGTAGGGAATTAATCGGTGACGCACCCGATTTCGTGTGTAGGTCACCTCACTATTCGTCGGATCATCGCGCCATTGCACTACCCACTCCCTCGCTGCCGCAACCAAAGTCTCTTTGGGGACCGAGAGGAATGGCCGCCGAATTGGCGATGGGCAGAGACACCCCTCCCCACCCTCGTATTCGGGCCCATTTACTTCACGATTCATGATCAAACGGGAGAGAATCGTCTCCACCAGATCGTCACGGTGGTGCGCGGTAACAACAAACTCGAGGCTCCGTTGAGCGGCTACCTCTCCAAAAAAACGGTATCGCTCGTTCCGCCACCAGGCCTCCTTATTCATTCCGCTGGGAACCGATCCGAGACGATGAAGGTGACATGCACGAACCCCTAGCTGCGCGCAGAGCGCCTCGACAAACACAGCATCAGCACCACTCTCTTGTCGCGAAGCGTGATCGACGTGAGCTGCCTCGATGTAGTATGCTCTCTTAGTGGCGAGTCGAACGAGACCGGTAAGAAGGCAGACGCTGTCTACTCCGCCAGATACTGCGACAAGGAGGCGTGATCCTCTCGGTATTGTATGAATGATCGCTCGAAGGGTTGTTTGGGACGCAAGAGAAGTTGCAGGTGATGAACCTGGCCCCAACCTTGATATCCCTGAATCACAGCCTGAGGAGCGAGGGCAACTAACAGACGGATCGGAGTAATCGGAAGAGGCGCTGAGGTTTCCGGAGTGGGTCAATCTCTGACTCTGTCCGGACCTTTGACTCCCTCTCCTTTGACTCCCTCTCCTTTTACCCCCCACCACGGAACGCCCCACAGACTACCCCTGCTCACTTCCAAAGCCTACTCGCTGGATGATTCTACGGGAAACACCTCTTCACGACATGCAAATCTACTAAGACTTCATATTGTCAATGCTATACCTTCCCCCCCCACTAAACATGAGGGCGACAGCCCCAGCCAAGAGGATAATATCCTTATTGAAGAGTCGGGGGTCGTTGGGAAAGAACCCGAGGGCAATCACGAACGACAGAATCATGAGCGATGCGATGATCGACATAAGGACGGTCCAGAATCCCACCAAGAGCAAAAATCCGACGATGATCTCAGTATATGGCAGTCCCGTCCCGTATAAAATCGCCATCTGGCGCGGAAGAATACCAAAATCAACGACGTGTTTGATGAATACCCCCATATTATCGAGCTTCATCAAGCCCGCCATGATAAAATACCCTCCGAGAGCTATCCGAAAAATCGTCGGCCCCCACGCCGTATCGCCGACCGGTTTTTTGAAATCGATCATTGCAAGCGCTCCTCTCCCCGAAAAAACTGTCTCGTCACCAAAAACCTCAGCCACGATGAATCCGCTGAGCCACGCGCGTATGCCACGCGCCATGACGCCGAGCCTATTCGGTTTTCGCTCGGATGCAAAGAGGAATTGTGTGGAGATGATTCGGTGGCGATTATTTTTACCGCGCGGATGAGTTCCGCGGTAATTTCTAAGGACGATGTATGAGTACCCAGCGCACAATATCCTTCGAGGATGAACTCCTCGTGGTGGAACAGGCAGAACCAACCCTTGCCCGCATTCTTAGTGACCGGCCTCGGCCGGCATCCCCCGTCACGATGACCCTCTGGATGATAGCGGCAAAACTTGCGTGTGCCCGATTTGAAGCCGGCGACCTTCAGAGACTTCTGGGAGAGCTCGCAAGCGGTCTCACTGAGTTCTCTCAACAGGTTGATCGCGATATCGCGGCGACGCTCGCACGCGACCCTGCGTGTCGAGACCGAGTCTCGGTCGTGCTTTTCTATAAAGGATATCTCGCACTTCAAAGCTATCGGCTCAGCCACCACCTCTGGCAGGTTGGCCGGTCTCACCTCGCTCACTGGCTCCAGAGCCGCAGCAGTGAAGTGTTCGGGGTTGATATTCACCCCGCAGCCCATCTCGGGAGCGGTATTTTTATTGATCACGCAACGAGTGTGGTTATCGGCGAGACGACGGTAGTAGAGGATGATGTGTCGATTCTTCACGAGGTCACCCTCGGAGGCACCGGCAAGCATGGCGGCGATCGACACCCTAAGGTGCAACGTGGGGTTATGATTGGGGCGGGGGTAAAGGTTCTCGGTAACGTCGTACTAGGCGAATACTCGAAGGTCGGCGCGGGGAGTGTCCTCCTTCAATCAATCCCTCCGCACTCTACGGCGGTAGGGGTGCCGGCTCGGGTCGTTGGCAACTGTTCCTGCGGGCGACCAGCAGATGAAATGGATCAGTGGGTGGAGATTGAAGACGAGGAGGATGGGTCAAGGTAAAGAATTTGAAGGGGAACGTCTTGTAGATGCACGCCACAGGAGCGAAAATTTATAATTAAAGAGTTCAAGGGGTTGATGAATAACCGACACGGTTGAGGGGAGGCGAGGTTAGACTTACGCCGAGGAGTAAGATATCCTCTCGCGTACAAACGAAGGTTTGATGGAACTGCTAGTGATGTCCGATCTCCACTTGGCGGCTCTCCATCAAGGAGGGCACCAAAGGGTACCGGGCGGTATGGCATCTCGTGAGGTGCTGAAGGCCGTAGAGTCGGTCCTGACTGAGGGACCCGTGGAGGGCGTGTTAATCGCTGGGGATCTAGCGAACACGCCTCGGGATGGTGTTATCCTTCCCGAGTTCTTCCGAAAACTGAACGGACTTGTTTCGGCCCCCATCATGGTGGTCGCAGGCAACCACGACGAGCCCCCTATCGAAAACGGGGCCCAGTTGAGCCGAGAGATATTTCCTCATCGGTGCCGGGCCGGCAAGGTCACTCTCTTGAGAGACCAAGTGGTTCGAATCGGCGACCTTACCGTGGCTGGCCTCGGCTTCTGTCGCCCAAAAAAGGGGGAAGAAGACGAGGCAATATCTACTCTCCGCCGGCGGCTGAATGTAGTTGGCCCGCCGATACCGGTAGACGTGGTGCTCGTCCATGAGCCACCCCGTGGCTTTCTAGACCGGAGGGATAGGAAGACCCGGATGGGGTCGAAGTATGTGAAGAGGGCCCTTCGAGAGCTTCTCGATCCAAAGCTCGTGGTCT
>OMIW01000073.1 GCA_900299205.1 Pseudomonadota bacterium | reverse complement strand
ATATTTTGAGGATCTTTTCTCGTCCTTTCGAATCGATGTATGGGCCGAATGAGCGGTGCCATCGTCCGAAACCCCTTATTTCGCAGCCTCTTAGACCGAGGGAAGCCGAACCTGTTTGACCAGCGAGGGCGAAACTTCGCGATCCCCAATGACGAGCTTCGCATCGGGACCAGGTACGAATCCCGATACCGTGCCAACCACCAGCGCATCGGCCGAAAACTCAGCACCACCCAATCCCACCCCCTTAACTGCGAAGGTATAGTCGCCATCAGCCACTCCCAATTCCGAGAGAGATACCTTATGTGAGCCCGCTCCGAGTCCCGGTAGGGCGATCCGCTCTACCTGTCCCGCCTGCCCGGCCCTTGTTAACTCGAGAAACAGACCTGAGGTAGCCTGCGGCAGGTCGAGCTGAATTGAGTCGCTTCCTCCTCCTGTAAAGGTGAGGGTATCATCGGCAAGCAACACCTCTTGGCCGAGATATCCGGCGAGCGATGAGACGTCGCCCCCTCCCCCTCCCACACTGCCCGACAAATTATTATTTATACTGATAAGCTGCTCGAGCTGGCTGAATTGCGCGAGATTAACCGCGAACTCCTCATTTTTCATCGGTTCAAGCGGATCCTGATTCTTCAGCTGCTGAACTAGAATATTCAGAAAATCAGTCCTATCAAGCTGTTTCGAGTTGCCACTCTTTTGTGTCCCCGTCACTGAACTTGCATCAGTAAATGCTCCGATGGAGGTTTGGGCTCTGATATTTTTTGACTCGTTCATCACGATGATTCCCCTATTTCTCGTATCGATGGTTTCCCTCTGAGGTGGTCTTTCCTGTTCGGTCCTCCATCTCTCTTGATTGGTTGATATTTCTCTCAAATAATCCTACCCATTCCTCTATCAGTGCTTGCCACACAGTTTTAGGCTATCCACCGAGCATAAGAGCTTGCTCTCTTGACTCCTTCTCCAAAAAGCTCTCGCGAAGGCGTGGGATCGATATCCCATACCTGAGAAGATCGGTGTCCCGAGAAGCCTTGTCGGTGTCCCTCTGACGATGCGGTGAATCCATCTGATTGAAACGAGTGAGAACTAGTCTCAATTGAAACACGTACCTCATCGAGGGATAAGCCCATTTTTCTTAACGCTGCTTGAAGCTCATGGCTTCGCTCCCTCATGATTACCGCGACATGGGGTGATTCAGGTGCGAGGCGAGCATGAAGCTCACCGTCTCGAATGGTGACCTCGACCGAAACTGACCCGAGAGAGGGGGGATCAAGGCGCAGGGAGAGGGTTGTTGCTTCTTTCGGGTCCACCATTGAAGGAATCGCCTGCTCGAGCCTCTCAACGGCGCGGGTTATCCGGCTACGGTCGATTTGAGGTACCTGCTCCGTAGAGCCCTGGAATTCACCGCTCGGATGATAACTCCCCCACCCTCCGAATGCCCCTGATGTCGTCGAGTCAAAAGAAGTGAATCTCAGAATATCCTCCGAAACAGCGGCTCCCCCATCTGCTTTTTCCTTGAGCTGTAACCCACCAGCAATCATCGAGGAAGCCCCTCCGTTCATCGAAACACGCGATGCTGTCCGCGTCCGTGCCGTTGATGCGGATGGGCCCGAGACACCCGACACCCCTTGCCTATTTTCACCTTCAATCCGTCCCCCGACCTCTGCGGCTTGCGTGGGAACATCGGCCCGCTTTCCATCCGCTGAGAACGGAAGATCGGGGGAAGGCTCTTCCTCGCCACCCTCGGCTTCCTCGCTCGGCGACGCGATTGAGGGGTCGCTCGAGATACCATCACTTTCCGATTTCTCGCTAACCGTCGTCGGCGGGGGCGACTCTTCGCTATCCCGCGAAACAACCATTTTCGATTGCTTTTCCTCGGCAGCTGCTGTACGACCTGCGGTAACGCCCATCAGTCGCAAAACGGGTTCCGCGTCATACAACTTGCTTTGACCCATAGGCACTTCACTAACGGCACGAGATGGCAGCCCCAAAGCTCCCGCCTGGTCGGCGATGCCGCCAGGGACCTCGTATCCTGTGGTCGAACTCCCCTGCACGATTGAGGCAACTACGGCTTCAACATCTCCATCTCTCTCTCCGATGCTCAGCCCCTCAGAGAATAGGCCTGTTCCCTTGCCTTCAGCCCTCAACCACTCATCTCCGGGCAATTCACCGATAGTCTCCTCCGACGATGAAACCATCTCAGCAGCAGGACTCATCGTCGAGACGGTATGCTCTTCGCCATCACTCGTCTCGTCCGTTTGCTGTTCAGAGACGGCATCCTCCGAAGTCGTCACCCGAGGGGACTCCGATGTGAACGGTTGTTTCAGGATGAGCATCCCAGCCAGCTCAGTTACTTCCCACGAATCCTCCGCTCGCGATGAAGTGGGAGGCCTCGGCTTTCTCTTAGTGTCAAACCGGTTTGACGACCCGTCCTTAACCCGTTCATCGAGTTCATCCTGAGATTCCGTTACCGACTCTTGCCTCTCCGCACAGTCCCTTTGGTGTTCGGGGTGCTTCAGTAGGTATTCCGCAACATTTTCCTCTCTCGGGAATCGAGGGGGTCCCGTTATCACGCCATCTTCGAGGGACCCGAGGATTTTCGAAAACTCCCCGCGGGATATGTCTGAGAGGACAGAGCCACCATCTGCCGCATTTGTCACATTTTCAACCCACCCACCGGCTGGCATCTGAGGCAAACTCATGGGAGATAACACCATTGACATGGGAGAAAATTCCTTTAAAGACGGTACGTACCATAGCTACGGCAAACTCCCTGCCAAGAGGAGGACAGGCACGACGATAGTAAATTCAACAACCTATCAATAGCGCTCTCCCTCCATTTGAATTCGAGGTAGGCTTTTTTTTCCTGTTTGGAGGGCCTCGGGGACTGCTGCTTCAGAGAGTAGCGAGCCAAAGTCCACAAAAATGTCTCCCCATTTTGCAGATAGCTCCAATATAGCGAGACTGAAACGGTTCACCTGAGCAGCCAACTCAATGCAGATTCCGGGGGCTGAAATACGAGCCTCTCGCAATAGATAATTACGCTTACTAAGCACCTCGGCCTCTCTTGCACCTGAATCGATTCAGGTGCAGCATTGGCCGCGGCCCCTCCCTAAGAGGAAGCTACCTCAAAAAGATCGGTGGTACGTGAGACCTAAAATGGGCACAAACATCGTCATGAAAGCGCGACTATCCTCACTTCGAATTCAGCCCTCGGTCAACCAGTAGGGGACGATCCTTCTCTTCCGCGGAAATATCATGTCTTCTTCACACATCTTCTTCGATCCTTCCGGCAGACGCCGCCCCGCGGCGATCGCTATACTTTTTATCCTTACCATCGTCGCCGTAACCGTAACGATTATCTCCTGGATCACGTTCCTCGGTTCACCTCTGGTAGCAGATCGAATCACAGAGCTCAATCAACAAAATCTAAAACCTGATAAACAAGCGATCTACCAACCCCTCTCCGCGACAACTATCCGCCATTCACGAGACTCGTTACTGAATGAAATAGAACAAACAAGAGAGATTGGCGCGCTTCAACAGGAAGATAAATCAATTCATGAAAAAATTGGCTTTACTAATATCCTCGATCAACAAATACTCTCAAGTATCCGCACTCACGCCTCCAAATTATCCGCCATCTCTCCGGCATGGCTTCATCTTGCGAAAGATGGTCAACATCTGTCTGAACTTCTCTTCAGGGTTGACATCAATCCAATAAATCAAGAGCTTCTTGCTATCGCTGCAGAGTTCAATCTCAACGTCTATCCGCGATTTTCGGTCGATGCAACATCCGAGGATGATTCGGACCGCATCCGCTCTTTTCTCCTCAACAAAGAACTTCACCAACGGGTCTCACGCGACATAGTAGCGTTCCTTAATCGGGAACGATTTCCCGGCATTTTTGTTGATCTACCGACAGGTGATGATGATGAAAAGAAAGCCCTCAAAGACTTCATCACCGTCCTGGGGGATGAATGTCACAGAAGCGGAAGGGCTTTGGGTGTGGTTTTACATCTCGACGAACAAATCAATCTCAGCGGATTATCAGAGATTATTGACAGCCTCGTACTCGTGAACATTTATCGCCACTTGTCGGCTGGACCAGCGAGTTCACTCAAGACATTTGCCGATACCGTTCAGTCTTCCCTAAAGGACTTTCCCGCAAGGAAAATAACTGTTGCCTTTTCTTCGGGAGCGATAAGGCATAAGAACCATCGGAGGGAATCAGCTGAAAGGCTCACCTTCATGACCGCCATGAGCGAGGCCCGCACCCTCCCTATAACGTTTGATCCAATTACAACTACCTCGACCTATTATTTTGTGGATGATGGCGGAGCAAAGGGCCAATCGTCGATTATCGATGCACCTTTTTCTTACAACACAAAGGTAATTGCATCTGAAGGAGCAATCAGGAATTTTGGTGTATGGGAGATCGGTGGCGAAGACCCTGGGCTTTGGGAGCTATTGGGAGCGCAACCGTCAATCACTGAAATGGAACATGTGCCACCAACTTCACCCATTCTCTTCTCGGGGCAGGGGGATGTTCTAACGGTATCCCTCTCGGGTGTTGAAGAAGGTGCCCGACGGCTCGGACTCGATCCAGAATCAGGACTGATTACAAGGGTGACTTACCAGTCGATACCCAGTGCTCCATCGGTTAAGCGGAGCGGATATCTTCCGAAATCGATAGCACTTACCTTTGACGACGGCCCCGCCGAGCCCTTTACCGCACGAGTCCTCGACATTCTGCGGGAGAATAACATAAAAGGGACCTTTTTTATTGTAGGTGAACGGGCGATCGAGCAACCCGAGCTCGTACGTCGTATCTTTACCGAGGGACATGACTTAGGAAATCACACATTTTCTCATCCTGACTTAGCCCTCGTCGGAAAAAATCGGGTCACCCTTGAACTCAATGCTGCGCAACGGGTACTACAGGGGATTCTCGGTCATTCGGTTCGACTCCTGCGACCGCCCTACGTCAGTGAGGGCTCCCCTCTCTCTCTCCGCGAGTTTCGTGCCCTTGCGATTGCTCAGGACCTCGGATACACCACGCTTAGCATATCCAATAATGGTCGTGATTGGGTCGCCTACGATACCGATGCACAGGGAACAAGTATCGAGCGAACCGGCATGGATATCGCGAAGGAGATACTCTCCAAAATTGAACTGATGAACGGCAATGCTGTGCTCCTTCACGACGGACCTAAAGAGCGAGAACGCTCGGTTGAGGCCCTATCGATTCTCATTCCCACTCTTAAAGCGCGAGGCTATCGTTTCGTCACTGCTCATGAGCTTCTTGGCACCTCACGAGAGGCCCTTCATCCTGCAATAATCCCCGAAACCCTTCAGGTGATTCACACTCTCGTCCCCACGGTGATCGCGTACGGGTCATTAGCCCTTGAGGGTCTTTTTCTGGGGATCGTGGTGCTTGGAGTCATTCGGCTCGGCATTATCCTGACCTGCGCGGTACTCTGCCGATTCAAGGAGATGCAAAAACCTCTCGCCCATGAGGACCTCGACCAAGCGCGTGACATCCCGGTCAGTATCATCATCGCAGCATTTAATGAGGAGAAGGTAATTACCAAAACAATTACCAGTCTTCTCCTCGGCACCCATCGAACCTACCAGATCATTATCGTCGACGATGGATCAACCGATCAAACTAGCCTCCAAGTTTATAAGAATTTTGGCGATAATCCTCGGGTCTTATTGTTACGGCAGCCCAACGGAGGAAAGTCATCAGCCCTTAATTACGGGATTCAGCATGCACAGCATGACATATTTATCTGCCTGGATGCGGATACCCAGTTCGACCCAGATGCGGTAACCCACCTTGCTAAGCATTTTGTCGATCCGCGCGTCGGTGCGGTGGCCGGAAATATCAAGGTCGGAAACCGCCGAAGTATCCTCACCCATTGGCAATCAATGGAATATATCACCAACCTCAGCATCGCACGGCGTGCTTACGCCTATCTGAACGCAATTCTTGTCGTTGCGGGTGCTGCTGGTGGATGGAGGCGGGCTGCGATTGAGCAGGCAGGTGGCTACCACTCGGATTCCCTCGCCGAGGACATGGATTTAACCTGGCGAGTTCGCCGCCTAGAGTGGCAGGTCATCAACGAACCCGCCGCCATCGGATACACGGAGGCTCCGGAAGATTTCAGGGGCCTCTATAAGCAGCGATTCCGCTGGTCATACGGGGCGCTGCAGTGTTTATGGAAGCATCGTGGTGCATTTTTTAAGCATGGATTCTTCGGATGGGTTGGAGTTCCATCGGTGCTCATCTTCGGTTGTCTTTTTGAACTTCTCTCTCCCCTTGCCGATTTGAAAATGCTTCTGACGGTCATTTCCGCGACCACGCTCATGACGACGGACCACCCAATCTATCGGGCCTCTTTGGAATACCACGATATGGTCGCCCCGATGATCACAACCGCGTGGCTCTACTTACTCTTCTTTGGAATTGAGTTTCTCATATCCGTCGTCGCCTTCTATCTTGACAAGGAAAAAATGCACCCCCTGTGGCTTCTCTTTTTCCAGCGTTTCGTCTACCGCCAGCTGATGTATTTCGTCGCCTGGCGGGCGCTTTGGAGAGCGATAAGTGGCTGGCGACAAGGTTGGGGAGTACTGCAACGAACCGGCTCGGTCACTTTACCCGCGGGAGCAATACATGCGGGTCCACCCGCCGAGCGGCAAAACGATCCTCAATAGAAGGAATCCTCGACCACTCCGATAACGACGTTTCTACCTAAAGAGGGAAAGCCCTCTTTACGAGTCCGGAAAGGTTCGTTAGTGTCTCGGGAGGTCTCAGAGACCTCGGGGAACTAACGTCAGGGGTAAATCTCTACCAACGAGCTCATTTCAAAGGGGAGTGGTCGATGAAACAGCGCAGCGAGCATATCTGGATGAACGGGGCGTTTGTTCCCTGGGATGATGCCAAGGTTCACGTGCTTACCCATACCCTTCACTACGGGAGCGGAGCGTTTGAGGGGGTCCGTGCGTATGAAACAGCAGAGGGACCCGCGATATTCAGACTTCCGGAGCACATCGATCGACTCATCTATTCTGCCCGCGCCCTTAACATGACGATTCCTTGGAATCGCGACCAATTAATCGAGGCAGTCGTTGAAACGGTAAAAAAGAGCGGCCATCCCTCGTGCTACATTCGACCGTTGGTATATTACGGCTACGGTAAAATGGGGGTCAATCCAATAGGCAACCCGGTTGAAGTGATCATCGCGTGTTGGCCTTGGGGAGCCTATCTTCCCCACGACATGGTAGATCTGAAGGTTTCTCGCTTTATCCGTATCCATCCCCGCTCAACGGTCGCCGATGCAAAAATTGTAGGACATTACGTCAACTCAATCATGGCAGTTCTCGAGATTCAGGGAACCCACTACCACGAGGCTCTGCTACTCGATAGCGAGGGGGCAATAGCCGAAGGGCCTGGAGAGAACTTCTTCATGATTAAAGGCGGCGCGATAGTGACTCCGCACCTTGGAACGATCCTCCCCGGCATTACCAGAAAGACAATCATTGAGATTGCTCGAGACCTCTTAATTCCAGTCGACGAGCGACGCATCTCCCTTGAGGAGGCGTTCTCTGCCGATGAGGCATTTTATACCGGTACGGCGGCAGAGGTTACGCCAATCCGCTCAATCGATGACAGAGTGCTCGGAATGGGTGCGCTCGGGCCCATAACCAACCAGATCAAGACGGCTTATCTTTCTGCGGTGCGGGGGGAAATTGCTCGCTACGAAGGATACCTCACCAGAGTAAATTCTGGTCACGAGAAGATGCGATGATAGAATCTTACTATTATCAAATCGTCGGATCCCCTTCCTCGACAGGTAGCTGAGGAGTCTGGACAAGGGACCGGCGTGAAACATGGGGCATAAGAGTCTCAACATCAACGAGGTCCCCCCGGTCCATTATCTTCTTTCCCGCGGGTAGGACAACCCAGCAAGATGCCCGGTCGAGGGGTATAACGCTCAGGGGATCGCTCGCGGAATAATTGAGCGATCCCAAGAAAGGTGAACGAGCGAACGGCTCTAACGAAGGCATAGCCGCCTGATTTACATGCACCAAGAACTCCCCCCGCCTCGCCTCCAACTCACCCGGCACTATGACATATCCCTCTGACGGCTTCTCCACGAGGTGCGCGAGGGGAGCCTTTATCGGGGATCTTTGTCGCATTCCCGCCACTCGCGCCACATAAGGTGAAACGAGAAATCTCAACGAGGCGATAAACGGTACCAAGGGGGTCTGAACAGAGAAAACCACCGAGCGGTGTCCCCGAAAAGTTCCAAAGAACGCATCGGCAAGAGGGTATGCCGCCGCAGAATCAAACAGGATCCACCCACCCGAAGTTTCGACTGCACTTCGCACTTGCTCCCTTGTCGAGGAGACGACAACGATACAATCCAGTTCAAGCGATACAAGACGCTGAATCTGCACACAAAGATCATGATCGGCGGCGTCGACCTGCACAACCTCCGATAAAACAACCCCCATGTCCCCAGCAACTAACCCGATTATCGACGCGTACGACTCAACCGGGGCGGGGGCCCCATTTCCGACAACAATGAGCCCCAACATCAAGCGAGGACAAACAAGAACATCTGATACTCCGGCGACCGTTGCGGCAACCTGATCCACCACGGTGAAGGGCTCGCCTTTACGAATGAGGACTACATCCCTTTCTCGCTCGCTCCCCGAGGTTCTGACACCCTCCCCCAGCCGAATCGGTCGACACACAGCGATTGAACCGCCCTCTTCCATCACCTCGTGCCGCCCTACTACGGCATCCCCTCCTTGAAGTCCCTGTCCCATCGTTACGGGACGGGCTAGAGGGATTCCATCGGGAGCACCACCTGATTCGAGATGGTCGACGACTCGAAACCAAACCGGTTCTTCGCTCGAGGCATTCTCAGCACACCCCGCCAAGATTGCATAACCATCAACAAGACTCTGCTCCCTGTCCGGGACCGCCCGTTCGGTTTTTACATCTGACCACACAACCCTTCCGACCGCATTTATTGGACTCACAACTTCCGCACTGAGCCCTACCGCTCGCTCTTGGGCCTCTCGAGTTAGAATCTCCCCGAGCTCTTCGTATGAAACCATGACGAGGTCCCTGCAAAACAAATTGATGTCAATAAACTTGAAGGAAAATCAACCAAACAACAAGGGGGAAGCGAGCCTATTCAGAGAAGAGCGACCAGAGAGTCGGTTCGGGAAGCGTGAACGTATACCGCTCTTTCAGATAGGCGTTAATCGTACGGACAAACTTGGCTCGATCAATCGCTGCCATCGCGTACTCCCGATAATTCGCCCAGTAGGAATCGGGGAACTCTGGAATCTGGAATGGAAAATACTGGGCAAGTCCTGGAACTCGTTTGAGAGCAACGAGATCCGCGCACGCAGCCGGGCTGATTCTGCAGGTACGACGTCGAATATCATCCCGCAAAGTCGTCACCCGCAGCCCCATAAAGTAGGCGTGACGGCCTGGACTACAAAATAGCTCTTGCAGACTATCGACTCCGAGCAAACGAGGCCATTCCTCTCCAAACCACCGATCATACGGCTCCAACCTCTCTCCCGTCCACGATCCAAGCCCGCGACAATACACCTCAACTCGAGACCGAGTTTCTTGAACGAGGAATCTTTCAATGGCAGAAGAAAAAGCCCGGCCCGCTCCTTTGTCGTCCACCAACAGGTCAAACATGTCGGGAAGCCGCATACCCAAGGCATAAAGGACCACACTTCCGAACAGAATAAATCGAGAGTGGTGCCGCTTCGGAAATTTGGTGAGCAGAGCATACTTGAGAAGAAGGAGATCCTCGAGGGCGAGGGCACCCGACTCTGAAAAAAACAGCGCGATTGACCCCATCATGACGAAAGGGAAGCTTTCTTCATGAAACAAAAGTCGGGCAACATCATGCGCTTCAATCGAGGATTCAGCCTCGAAAAGACAAACACCAGAGCCGACACGTCGGACGATACCGGGCATCTTTCGATAGAGGGAGGCCTCGAGCACGATGGGCCCCTCGGCAACTCCCGCTTCATCAAGGACTCGCATCGCAGACGAGCGAACTTCCTCAAACTCAAGCGGATTTTCTCTGTAAAAATTGAGAAAGTAATACAGATTGACGAACTGCCTCGCGGTCACCGAGAGCACGACCAAAGTTTCGCTTATCTGCGTGCGCCCAACCGAAAATGGGGGCAGCTCCTCCGCCCTTCGGAGAACAACCCGAACCCCGAGGGCTTCACCTTCCACGGGGAGACCAGAGAGTTCTATCTTGTTTAGCGACAGTGATGAAAGCCGCCTTTTTAGGGCCCCGATACGAGATACTGAGAGCTCAAAATCTCGCCGGGCCGCCGCCCTGTCCTCCAATCGAAAATCTTCCGACGATTTTAGTTCCTCGGTTCCCTTCTTTTCAGTTTCATTCGCTCCGATGTATGACCTAGACTCCGGCCCCACATTTTTTCGAACTCCGACCTCCTGAACTCCTCCAGAATCTCGCATCAGCTGCCCACTGACCGCCGCCCCTTTCGCGGGGATTTGATTGTCGGGAATCTTCCGCCTATCCATCGGTTAATCTCTCCGCGCGCTTGATCCTCACCCGCCTCGCCAACTTTTCTCTATCCCCCCAACTGACTTCGCCAGCACATTCTCAAAGGGCATTTCGCAGGAAAGTGAAACTCGTTCCGACGCCGCATTTTGAGAGTTTCGCCGAAACGGAGGGGAGCTTGCAGAAAACGGTAAACGTATCCCCTCATATACGTTGAGGATTTTCTCTTGCCTCCAACGAGGTGCAGTCAAACTATCGAAGCGCACAACAGAAAATCATGTGTCAACCATCCTGCTGGAGGACCGAGGAAATCAGCCCGCCTCAGGCAACTATTAGCCCCCTAAACACGAAGGCAACCCTCATCGGTCCTCCCTAAAAGCTTCCCTCTTAAGGATATGAGACAGATCTCTCCATCGGTTACCCAGCAAGTCTCAATAATCTTTGATTTTCCCGCCAAACTATCCCATCAACGACAACACATGCGCAAGAGCCGAAGCGCCATCCTCGCGAGGCACCCGCTCCTTTGCGGACTGCAACAAAAATT
>OMIW01000072.1 GCA_900299205.1 Pseudomonadota bacterium | reverse complement strand
CGCGTTAACTCCTGACTCGGGCCCTCAGTCGCCTAGATTAGCGACCTAATCGCCTGCACGACCTCCCGTGAATCACACGGCTTTTCTATCAAACATGACACCGGAAACCCTCTCAACCCAGCCTCAGCTTTCTCGGGAAGTCCCGTAACGATCACCACCTTGAGCGATGAATTTTCCCGCCTCAACGCTCTGGCCACATCGAGACCAGTTTTTCCGTCGCGGAGCATCCAGTCACAGAAAAGAAGATCGGGTTTAAATGTCCTCCCATCCTCGATCGCACGACCTCCATCCCCTGCGCTTCGCACGTCAAATCCCGCTCTGGTCAAACTCGAGGATATCAGAGTAGAGAAAACAGCTTCATCGTCGACAACCAAAATTTTCGATTTTTTGCTCATCTGTGCCCTCATACCCGGCAAATCAGTATTTTCAAAACGGATCTATAGTCGGTAATTAATACATTGGTGTTAACTACCAACCCGATTGTTGTCTCTAACCCCCAACTTTTTAGCAAGAGCCATTCGAACTGCACCTTCTCGGAAAGATACCGCGTTTGTGCATATTTCCTTCAGACGACTCTCGATTATGCCGACTCCTCACGAGGGAGATTGGGGGGCGACGTTCTTATTCACCGAACGCACTAGTATTAAGCCGTTATATAGCCTCGATCCTCTCCGCGATAACCAGTCGCATCTCGAGGGCATATAGCATGGGCGTCATCGTCGGCATAATCGGGGTTACCGCCTGCGTACTAATAGGCTTTATCGGGCCTGGCGGACCAATACCGGTTCTTATTCAGCCATACGAACTTCTCGTCATCGGTGGATCCGCTGTCTTCACTGTTATCTCGGGAAATCCCAGCTACGTCGCAAAACATGTCATCCCTGGAATTATCGGTGCTATTAAAGGGAGTGGCATCGACAAGGGAACCTATGTTGATTTGATGGGGTTAATGGCGAGTCTCTTTGATACCATGAGAAAGGAGGGAGCGCTTGGCATCGAGGCCGATCTCTCGAATCCTCACGACAGTCCCCGCTTCAATAGATACCCTAAGGCCTCCCACAATCACCACCTCATGGACACCTTCACAAGCGCCCTCCGACTATTCGTCGATGGGGTCGTTAACGCCTTTGACCTTGAGCGGATGCTTGATACCGAGATCGAGACTCACCACGAGGAGGCTCTGCTGGTCCCCACTGCTCTCTCCAAACTCGCGGATGCGTTCCCCGCGCTCGGAATAGTTGCAGCGGTTCTCGGGATCATCATCACCATGCAGCATCTCGATGGGCCACCTGCAGAGATCGGGGGCCACGTCGCGGCGGCCCTCGTGGGAACCATGCTTGGCATCTTGCTCTCCTACGGCTATATGGCCCCCATCGCCGCCAAAACCGAACACGTCGCGCGCGAACAAACGGCGATCTTACACACGGTCAAGGTAGCTCTTGTTTCATTCGCGGGAGGCTCCCCCCCCGCCGTCGCCCTCGAATTCGCCCGCAAAACGATTCCGAGCGTATTTCGACCAACCGCTGAGGAGATGGAAGAGATTATTCGTAACGCTAAAAAGTAATATGTGGCTCCGTTCATACTTGACTTCCCATGGCTGAGTCAGAAAAGCCCATAATCATCATAAAAAAGAAGGGTGGACATGGGGGCCATCATGGAGGGGCGTGGAAGGTTGCCTACGCGGACTTTGTTACTGCCATGATGGCTTTTTTCATGGTGATGTGGCTTCTTAATACGGCCGCTGAACCAACTCGAAAAGCTATTGCATATTACTTTCGAAAGCCCGGGTGGTTACACCAAAGCTCAGGAAATCCATTCGGAGCCGATGGAGTAGGCCTCCTTTCGGAGGCCTACGGCCCTCCCAACCGGCAGAGGTCATCCGCAAACAAAAAATGGGAACTTCTAAAAAAAAGGCCAACCGCCGAGGATACCCTCGAGAATACCTCCCAGCGGGAAAAACCTTACATGAAGGGATTGTCACCAACCAAACTGAAGAACAACGATCCTAACGGCGTGAGCGTTGCCGAGGAATCTCAAGAAACAAGCTTCTCGAGCCCGAGCGAGCAACTCGGCCCTCTTGGACCCGATTCAGTTGGGGACTATGACCATTACCGTGCATTGACCGATACCGGCGAATCTCCTGACGCGGCAGGGCTTAACCAGAAAGACAATACTTCTGAGGCTGAAAGCGTATTTGAAAACATCAAAGAAGAGATCGCCAAAAATCCTGAGCTGAAGGATCTCTTGGGGGACGTTGAGGTCCGAATGGACCCCGAGGGTATTACCCTCGAAGTTATGGATACAGAACGTGCATCCATGTTTGCACCCGCGAGCACAAAAATCCTGCCCCGCGCCGAACGCGCTTTTAGTGGAATCGTTAATTTGCTCCGGCCTCTCCCCCACCCGATAGAGGTCATAGGACATACAGATGCAACTCCTTTCGCGTCTTTTCCGAGAGCTATGTCAAATTGGGATCTTTCAGCTCTGCGTGCGAATGAGGCCCGTAAGGTTCTCGAATCGAACGGATTTCCGGAGGCCCGAGTTATCTCGGTTATCGGTAAGGCCGACAGAGACCTTAGGTTCCCTGAGCGACCTTTCGCCGCCGGCAATAGACGCATAACCGTTCGGCTCAAGTTTAATGATGGTCGAACTAATGCTCCGACAGCCTCGGAGGACATGATTCCGGACGCTCCCCTCGTTCGGCCAACGGTAGCCGTTACGGCTGGATCAAGTACCCCGTCGGCCACTTCTCAAGCCAGATCGATCCCTTCCCAATCAGTATCCTTGATGCCTATTCCAACCGCCCGACCAACACCCCCCATACCTCGCTCCGCGCCGACAAGATCACCTCAAACGCCCCTCCCAAGAAATACCGCACCTCCTCGATTGTCTCCGCTCGGGGGACCATTGACCGATACGCCGTCCACTTTCATGGACTCATTCCCTGTTATCAAACCGGGCCAACTAGCGAAGGAACGAATGTAAGATTCCGGCAGCACCTCTGCCTCATCTTAGACTCTGAACCCACAATTAAATGGGAACGTGAATTACTGAGGGTCCAGGCTTTCCTGGCGATAGCATGGGGGGAATAATTAAGTGGCGAAGGATCTGACCCTTCGAGAATTTCGTTATTTCAACCTCAGCGAGAATCTCCATCTCACGCTATTCATCGGCGGGAGGGAGTGAGAGTGGTTTTGGAGGAGCCAACCTGGGAAGGATTACGGCGCTTTTTAATACCACGACAAACGAGATGAACACCCCAGATTGATCATGTTTAAAAATCTCCTCATGAGTTGTTTCACAATTGTCATATGCCCTTTCTTCGCAGGTGCCCTCCCTAATAGCGATATTGTTTTTGTAGGTCAGATTCCAAATCCCACTGATTTCGCGTCCGCAAACGCGACATTTGGAAATCATTTGGCATCAGTTGAATCGATTATTAGAGGGGGTGATCTTTTTATCCGTTATCGGAACGGCAAGATAAGGAATCTGACCCGAGCTGCCGGATTTGGTAATACTGGATTTCAAGGGGCAGATGCGATAGCAGTTCGCGACCCCGCGGTTTCTTGGGATGGGAAAAAGGTTTTATTCAGCATGGTTATTGGCTCTCCCACAGAGCAGTACAGGGAGAACCAGACATATTGGCAAATTTTCGAGATATCAGGGCTGTCTGAGTCAGAGGTGCCCGTTGTCGAGAAGATTCCCTTCCAACCCCAAAACTACAATAACATCTCTCCCATTTACGGGTCCGACGACACCATTTTCTTTACCAGCGATCGGCCGCGCAACGGGCCCGCCACCTTTATCCTCAAAGGGATGAATACGAGTCCCAGCCGACAAATACCGGCATTTGGAATCTCGACCCTCGGAGCGGCTCTCTGCGTCTCCTTGACCATACTCCTTCGGGGGCATTTGACCCAATCATCGATTCTTTCGGTCGCATAATCTACTCGCGATGGGACCATTTACAACGGGACCAACAGGCTGATGAAAGTGACTCTCTGAAGCCGTGCAACTTCAAAAGCGAGGCGGCTTTATCCTCCTGTGAACTCCAACCCTCTGAAGTTTTTCCCGAGCCTCGTATACGCGCCCTCATTACCGATAAAAGAACAAATCCACACGATTTTAATCATTTCTTCCCCTGGATGATAAATCCCGACGGCACAGCGCATGAGACTCTCAACCATATCGGTAGGCATGAGCTTCATGGCTATTTCGATCGCTCCTTCAATGATGATGATAATCTTGAGGAACACTACGGAGGGCAGGGACCGGCTTACCAGCGAGAGATACAAAACTTTTTGCAGGTCAGCGAGGATCCTCTCAATCGAGGCCGCTACTTTGGAACCGATGCACCGGAATTTGGAACCCATGCTTCGGGACAGATCATTTCCCTTCAGGGTGAGCCAACCCGAAACGGAGATGAAATGACTCTCTCCTATGTTACCGACAGATCCACCGCATCGCCCGATGAGGATGCAATCACCGGTCGACACTCTGGATTTTTCCGTGACCCCCTTCCCCTCTCCGATGGGTCGCTCCTTGTCGCGCATACCCCCAATCACCTCCGAGATCGGAACATCGGAACGGTCGCAACCCCTCTCTCTGAATACTCCTTTCGGCTCAAGCCACTTGTCTCAAACGGCACATTCCTCGAGGCAGGAGATCCCATAACTTCCGGTATATCTGCTCAGGTTCGCTACTTCACCCCCGATGTTGAGGCCTCTTATAGCGGCCTTCTTTGGGAGCTACAGCCTGTTGAGGTTCACCCCCGCAATCGGCCCATCCCGTCCAAAAGCAGGGTAGAAGATCCCGAACTGAGCATCTTTCGATCATCGGGGGTCGATATCGAGGGATTTCAACGGGCTCTTGCCGAGAGGGAGCTCGCCCTGATTGTGATGAGAAATGTGACAAGTCGGGATAAGTCTGATCGACAACAACCCTTTAATCTCCGCGTACCTGGGGGAGGAGTCCAAAGCATCAAAGGATCGGGTTCAGTGTATGATATTTCGTTTTTACAAATCTTTCAGGGTGATCAGATTAGGGGTTACGGTGGAAGTAAATCGACAGAGCCTGGTCGGCGCGTAATCGCGACGCATCTTCACGATGGCATGAGTGCCAATCCATCCCTCATGAATGCACCTCCCTCCTCTATTCAAATCAGCCCGGACGGTTCCGTTGCTGCTCTGGTACCAGCTCGGCGCGCTCTTACCTGGCAACTTACCGACCCAAACGGCTTACCTATTGTTCGAGAGCGGTACTGGCTCACCTTCCAGCCAGGGGAAATTCGGGTTTGCGGGGGATGTCACGGCGCGAATACTCGTGATCAACTTGGAAGAACTCCGCCGACGAACTCGCCTCAAGCGCTTACCAAGCTTCTCGCACACCTTCGCTCTAACCCATTACCCGACAGTGGGACGAACTCAGAGACTCCTGAGCAGGGTCAAAGATTTTCGTTGCGAATACGGGGGAGCAAGGGAAACTCTCTCAAACCCGGGGAGCTTGCGACCTTCTCGGTACGAATCATCCCTGCATCTTCAGAACATCTCAATATCCGATTATCAGTGAACAATCGGCGGTGTCAGCATAGTGTGGCGACCTTCAGGACCTCAGCCCAAGGACGGCGGACAATCCGCCGTCGGGTACCCGCAACAATTAGAAAATTGACGCATCTTTCATTTGCTCTCCAGCTTGACAGCGCCCTTGTCAGCTCAGCAAACATCGCCATATCTCCCAGACATGGGCAACACCGTGCACTCACAACCCGAGAGTTTCGTTCACTCTGTCGAAACTTTGAGAACTTGTAACACGGCGAAGGATCAACGCCTTATCTGGGCAAGATGGCTGAAGAGCGAACAGGGGCGACTGGAAAAAAAAGAAAAGCAGGCCCAGTTACGGATGTGAGCCTCTCACCTTCCGGGGCGGGGAACCCCACCTCCACCCCCAAATTCGGCAATCCCGTAGCTAGCTCTTGAAACAAGGAAAGGAGAACAAGGACCGACTGGGCGCTAAGGGACTTGAACCCCTGACCTACAGCTTGTAAGGCTGCCGCTCTACCAACTGAGCTAAGCGCCCGTTCTCTCGAAACGTCCTGAGTGTAACAGGTAGCGTTAATGTGTCAACCACTCTGAAGATTGAAAGCGATAGACAACCACCCTTCCCTCACTTCAGGAAAGGGGGTTGCCTTTTAAATCTTGAGGGTTGGAGGATGCTGTCAATCCCCCTCCACGAAACTAAAGATACCTCAAGATCACCGCTCTACCAGGATTTGGGCCACCGATAACGACCTAGTGGGTCACCACCGTCGCACCCGTAGACTTCCCGTTACCATCCCCCACTTGACCGATCAGCTCTTCTCCCTTTCTACCCTCTTCAGAAAACAGGAGCTCGTCTCGGACTATCTTCCTCTCAAGAAGCTTCGGATAGTCTTTCACATCACGACACATCAGAGCCTCATACAGGACCTCGTCTACATGACTCACCGGGATGAACTCAAGCTCCTGACGAACCGTAGCGGGTATCTCCTCGATGTCGTTCTCGTTCTCCTTGGGAATGACGATCCGCCGAATTCCTCCTCGATGCGCGGCGAGCGCTTTCTCTTTCAGCCCTCCTATCGGCAAGACATTTCCCCGGAGCGTAATCTCTCCCGTCATCGCGATATTCTTATCTACCGGAATACCAGTAAGTGCGGACACAAACGAAGTAGCCATGGTGATACCAGCAGAGGGGCCATCCTTCGGGATCGCTCCTTCCGGTACATGCACATGTATATCCACCCTATCATAAAAAAGCTTGCTCAACCCCAACACATCAGCCCGACTGCGGACGTAGCTTAAGGCGGCTCGCGCTGACTCCTGCATCACATCCCCGAGTTTACCGGTAATCTGAAGCCGCCCCTTTCCAGGAAGCACTGAAGTCTCTATCACCAAAAGCTCTCCCCCCTTCTCGGTCCAGGCTAAACCTGTCGTCAAACCTACCTGATCAAGCTCCTCTCCCTTACCATATCGGAACCTGGGTTGACCGAGGTACCGAACAACCGAATCTCCGTCGATAGTCAAATGGTGCTCGGTGCCTTTCGAGACGACCTCTACGGCAGCCTTACGACACAGCGTTGCAATTTCCCTCTCAAGATTACGGACGCCTGCCTCCCTCGTATATCGACGAATGACCTGGAGATATGCAGAGTCCTGAATCTCGAGGTTGTTCGGTTCAAGACCATTCTCCTTGAGCTGTTTCTCAAAGAGATATTTCTTGGAGATGTTTAGTTTCTCCAACTCGGTATAACCCGACAGCCGAATTATCTCCATGCGGTCCATCAACGGTTGAGGGATAGTATGAAGAGTATTCGCCGTGGTAATGAACATTACCTTCGACAGATCGTAATCACAGTCCAGGTAGTGATCGTTAAAGGTGTCATTTTGTTCAGGGTCAAGAACCTCGAGTAACGCGGACGAAGGGTCTCCCCGAAAGTCCGTTGACATCTTGTCGATCTCATCGAGGAGAAAGACTGGATTGCTTGTACCCGCCTTCTTCAGACTCTGAATAATCTTTCCCGGCAATGCACCAATATAGGTTCGCCTATGACCCCGAATCTCAGCCTCATCCCGCACACCACCAAGCGCAATTCGGACAAACTTCCGACCGGTTGACTTCGCAATAGACTTGCCGAGTGACGTTTTACCGACCCCTGGAGGGCCCACAAGGCAAAGAATCGGCCCTTTCATCTTCCCGACGAGCTTCTGAACCGCAAGGTATTCGAGTATCCGCTCCTTTACCTTCTCGAGGCCGTAGTGATCTTCCTCGAGCACATCTCGCGCTTTTTCAATGTCAATGTGATCATCTGAGACCTCATTCCACGGAAGTGCTAGCATCCAATCTACATAGTTGCGCACGACGGTCGCCTCCGCTGACATCGGCGACATCATCTTCAGTTTCCGTATCTCCTTTTCCGTTTTTTCCCGAGCGTCGTCGGGCATATCCTTCGCTTTTAGCTTATCTTCAAGCTCCTGAATCTCATTTCGAAAATCATCCTTCTCACCGAGCTCTTTTTGGATTGCTCTCATCTGCTCGTTGAGGTAGTACTCCTTCTGAGTCTTCTCCATCTGTTTCTTGACACGATTGCGAATTCGCTTTTCGACCTGAAGGATCTCTATCTCACTCTTCATGTGACCGAGGAT
>OMIW01000071.1 GCA_900299205.1 Pseudomonadota bacterium | reverse complement strand
TCGCTCAGCAGCGTCACTGTTCCTCGCCGATACCTCAACCCCCTGACCCAGTCCTGAGCGATGCAACTCATACAATACAAGGAGAACCGCATGGGATAAGTTGAAAGAGGAATAGGCAGGATTCGCCGGAATTACAACAAGTCGATGACAGAGAACCACGTCAGCGAGATGAAGACCCGTTGATTCGGGCCCAAAAACGAGGCCGATCCTCTGTTCTTCCGCCCGGTCTGAGATCCTCAATGCCCATTCGGAAAGGGAGAGTGGAACCGGTCGGTTCTCACCATCCCTCGCGGAAAAACCGACGACGTGGTGAAGATCGGCTATCGCATCGGCCAATCCAGGGTAAACAGACACCGCATCAAGAACATCGACCGCATGACATGCCGTTATGCTGGCCCGTTCTCGTGAAAAATTCTGGGGAGAAACGAGCCGAAGCCCCGAAAACGAGAGGTTTTTCATCGCTCGGGCAACTGAGCCGATGTTTAGACTCTCCTCCGGATTCACTAAAATAACATGAAAACTCATATCTCCCTTTTTTCTCTCAAAGGCTGCCTTCGCCCCCTTTCACTGAGGAACAAATTATATCGAAAACTTCGATCATAATCCTTGTCTCCTAATCTACCAGCATTTCGGGAAAGACGAGAAACGGCTCCTTTTCTTTCCGACCATTTACCCATACTATTACCTCTATGGTTAAAGAGGTCTCCTCCCCCCAACTATCCCCCGATAGCCGCGGATCGGCTCAGCTTCCGCTCGCGCACGACTTAGCAAATCGCACCAAGGGGCGCTTTATCGCCTCGGTGCTTGCGAGCGACAGGCTTCCCGACCTAACCGCAGATCAGGTGAGGGCGTTACCGCACCTTATCACGATGTACATCCAGTCGCGTACCTCTCGGGTTTGCACCGCAGAATACGAGCCGCCCCTCTCCTGTCTCGTTGCTCCCGCCGAGATCGCTCCTCCAGCTTCCGAGGGAGCGCGAGAGTCCATAGCAATCCAATTCACCTATCTATTCTTCCTCGGCGACCAGCTTCGAGCGTGCAAAGTAACCTCTGAATCCGCGATGCCATGGAGCCCTGACACGATTCGAGGCATTTGCGAACTGGATAAAGCGAAGGCGACAGAATTCCTTAATGTTGGACAAACGATCCGACTTTACGGGCAGGACATTCAGGTTGAGTCGATATCCCCAGAGGACGTTCTCCGCGCTGTCCAGAATAATTCGGGTATACCCGCCCGTTGGGTAGCCGAGCATCTGGGTCTGAAGGGCTCTGAAGCAGAAACTCTGGCGTCTATCCTAGAAGGCTCCCTAACCGAGGCTCCCCGTGTGAACGCAGGGGAAGAGTTCATTAAAACCCTTGATGATGAGGTTGCTGCGACAATTCGCTCGCGCGCGGAGGAAAACGCTGATGGCGTTGGAGAATCGCAGGATGCCGCCCTTCAGGTAATTTCTCAATATAACAAAGCACTTTTACAGCTTGAGGATAAGGAAGGGGCGCTCAAAACTCCTCTCGACATAGAGGATGCTCTTCGTCAACTCACTCCCTTCACTGCCACTGAGGATGGGACCGGCAATCTTTCGTGTAGTGCGCTCCTTCTTCTCCTTCATGAGCGAGAGATGCTCGAAGATCGTGTTTTTCAGGTGAGCAATGATATCGCGGATCCGCGACTTGTTGAGATTCTGGAGCAGATAGACCCAGAAATCACCCTCCTGAGGGGCGAGATCGAGAGAAGAAAGGGGCAAGATGGAGTTTGGTTTCCGGACGATAACGTCAATTACATCGTGCATCCGGTAGATCTGCCCCTCACCTACGCTGAGGGCTCACAGCCGTTTGACCTCCTAACCATGCTTCCACTCTGGCGAGTGAAAAACCTTTCCGAAGAGGAGCACGAGGCTCTCCAGAATTTACCGACTGATACCCTTTTCCGTATCCGAGAGATTCTCCGTTTTTTTCAACAAAGATTTGCGACGGAGGCCGAGTTACTCAAGAATATTGCCGATGCTCTCAGGAGCGGACTATCAGACGATAAAAAAGTTCGATTCGGCGGTACTCGTGAAGAACATCGATTCGCATTTCTCATTCAGGGCGAGCCCTCGGTAAAGGTTGAGTTTGAAATAGGGGAGGACCTCGATCTGCATGGGTCTCCCCGAGCTCATGTCTATGGAGTTAGTGTCGCTCCGTTTTCCCCCGAATCTGAGAAGAGGTAACCGTGAGTTTTCTCATAAATCGACCGGGATCCATTCTCCGTTCTGCGATAGAGGGCAGGGGCCTCACGAACGCTCAGTGCGCCGCTGAGATGAAAACCTCGGAGCGAGCGATCGAGGCAATTATTGATGGATCGGCCCGCATGACTCCCTCTTTGGCGTTTCGGGCGGCAGAGGTTTTCAGCACATCAGCGCTTCTTTGGCTTAATGCCATCGTCCTTTGGAATCGAGCCACCGAAGAGAAAAAACGACTATCTCTCTCATTCGATGAAGAGTCTCTCAAAAGCTTAGAGACAGAACGCATCCTTCAAATGAGTGATGCGGTTGGGGATATTTTCGCGTGTTGTCGACCGGGGCCATCATCAGCAGAGCTTCAGCGAGGCTCCGAGGGGTCCCGTTTTTTGGGAGAAATGGCCACTTTCCACGATGAAGCTCTCGCTACCGTCGCTGAGAGGACTGCATTATATGAGGGGGTTGCCGCGCTGGTTGCTGGTTCAATATTAGGCTTTGACCGCGATATTAAAAGATATTGCCTTCTGTCTCTTGCAGTACATGACCTCAGCTCGTTCGAGGTGATGGCGGTCACAGCAAGTGCCGATGTCGAGCCACAATTCACGAAAGAAATCCTTAAACTACTCTCCCTTGTTTCGTCCGGGCTCTCGCAAAGCTGCGCTCTCTCGATACTCCTCGATAAAGAAGCAAACGAGGGACATCGGGGTGTTGCGCGGGAAATCATCGAGGCAGTGCTGCCCTATTACGAGCGTCAGAACGGTGAACCTCTTCCCGAATTCGACACCCGAATCATTGATGGTGAGTCATGGTGGGTAAGGACATTTATCAAGGATGCTTCCGGTTTCTCAGCACTGGCACTCGCTCCGTTCGTCAGAATGGCCCTACAACCGGCCTCGGGAGTGCAGTGGGAGGATGCGATTGAGGTGCTTATCGCCCGCCATACTCGTCTCGCAAGCCATATTCTTGTTGCAGCCTCCCGAAGCCCGATATCAGACATTCGCGTCGACTCTCTGACTCGGCTCTTTAGTCTTGACCATCCCTGGGCGGAGGAGATGGCTAAACAGCTGGCCAACGATCCTGACAAGGAGGTAGCTCGTTGTGCTGACAGATTATGGCGGAATTACGGCACCTAACCGAGAGTCAGGTCGCCGAATTAGGTAAGGGAACTATGGTCTGGTGGCTCTGGATATCCGTCGCACTTTTACTGCTTATTGGGGAAGCCCTCGTTCCGGGCAGCGTGTTTCTTATTTTCTTCGCTCTCGGCGCTGGCCTCGTCGGCCTCATTTCCTTCATGGGCGGAGAAATGGGCTTGTCATTGGAGCTAACAATTTTTGCCCTCTCTTCTCTTGCTCTGTGCTGGGGACTTCGGCCCCTCATTCGCTCCCTGGTGAATCGGGGTGAGCCTCGGCAAAGCTCGCCCTCGGTTGTTGGCCAACGAGCTATTTGTATCTCTGACATCCCACGAGGGCAGCGGGGCCGAGTTGAATGCCGAGGAACAACCTGGAACGCCTCGAATACCGGGCGACGAGACTTAATGCAAGGCGAGGAGGCTATTGTGGAGACGATTGATGGGTTGCTCCTTAAAATAACCTCTCCAGAACATCAGTGACGTAGAATGGATCTTCAAAATACCGTTCTCATCCTTCGCCCATCTCTATGAGCTTACGCTCTTGCAGGAAGGGAGGGGTAAGATAAAAATAGGGGACGAGGCTGCATTTCCGGTCCACAGTTCCGAATCGCCGCCCCTTTTCTTCCAGTACGCTCTCTTGATGGCCACTACGGCCACACGGTTTTTACGAAGCTCATGGAAATCTTTTTTACGACAGTAGCCAGCGCCCTAGTTCTCGCTCTGCTAGCCCGAACAATCGTACATGTGCCACAAGGAAAGACGGCTTTCGTTGAGCTTGATGGCAAATTTAGTCGATCCCTGAGTAGTGGGCTTCGCTTAATTATCCCGTTCGTGGAAAGGGTCCGTGTCATCGTCCCCATAGGAGAGCAAATTTTTACGCTCGATGAAGAAAAGTGTCAAAGCTCAGATGGGGTTACATTTCTCTTTCAGTGCAGGGTCCGTTGGATGATCACTGACGCTCACAAAGCCGTCTTTTCGGTCACAGATCATCAACTCGCTTTGAGCACTGCCGCGAAAATCTTACTTCAGGAAGAGGTCAGCAAGTTAAAATCATCTGATCTGGAAACCGACATTCCAGCTGCCACCCTTCCCTTGACCGCGAAACTAAGAGATTCAGCGCTTCGGTGGGGTATTCAGCTGCTTGGAGTAGATTTAAAAGCCAGAAGGGACTATCCATCGACGTAGGGTCAGGCTTTGAACCCATTCCATCGGATGAATCAAACCCTTCCGACTTTCCGAGAGAGGGTGGGGCCGAAAACACTTGATTCGAAGAAAAGTTCGACCGCCTGCCTTGTGAATTTCCATCCTCACCGAGGCACCCTTTAGATTGCGAAAGCTAATTTTTCGGAGTTATTCATGTTTACCCAACTTATCGTCGCCCTGTTACTCGTTGTCGTCGCTCTAATTGTTCTCAAAGCTACCATCATCATCGTCCCCCAACAGTCAGCATATGTCGTTGAACGAGCAGGACGTTACAACCGCACCCTCGAAGCGGGATATCATTTCCTTCTCCCCTTTCTCGATGCGATTCGCTACAAACACTCCCTTAAGGAGATCGCGAGAGATATTCCCGAACAGATATGTATAACGAAAGATAATGTGCAGGTGGCGGTAGATGGCGTTCTCTACCTTTCAGTCGTGGATGCCCACGATGCATCGTATGGTATCGATGACTATGACTTTGCGATAGCGCAACTGGCTCAAACAACGCTGCGAAGCGAAATCGGCAAGATCGAGCTGGATAAAACATTTGAAGAACGGACGAATATCAATCGCGAGGTCGTCAGCGAACTCGATAAAGCGACCGAATCTTGGGGTATCAAGGTAAAGCGATATGAGATAAAAAATATCACCCCACCCCACGATGTTCTTGCGGCGATGGAGAAGCAGATGCGGGCGGAGCGGGAAAAGCGGGCGACTATCCTTGCCTCCGAGGCAGAACGTGACGCCGCCGTGAATGTTGCTGATGGGAAGAAGCAGCAGGTTATTAAAGCATCAGAAGCCGCAAGAGAGCGGCAGATCAACGAAGCGGCCGGTCAAGCCGACGCTATTCTTGCCATCGCAGATGCCACTGCCGAGGGTATCGTTCGAATCAGCGCTGCAGTAAGTAAGCCTGGTGGCATTGAAGCGCTTCAGTTCAGAATTGCGGAACGATACATCGAACAGTTTGGCAACATCGCCAAACAGAGCACCTCACTCGTCCTCCCCGCCAATGTCACCGACGTCGGTTCAATGATGGCACTCGCCACCCAAATCCTCCACTCCCCCGTTGCGGGACAACAATCATCGGGCGCAGATCAGCGTGCGGTGATATCGCCGGCGGGTAGTCCGCGATTTCTGAGCGGTAAGGGTGGTGCAGATTCCCCCGAGAATGCTTGAGGCAAAAAATTTGTATTTTTTGGGCTGTTCTCAATTTTCGAAGATTGTCTTTTATATGCAATCGCCCAACACCCTCAACATCGAGGTCACGATTGGACGAGACCGCGTCTACAGCACATCCGCACGGACTGCAGACCCAGGAGCGAGTACGATGCTCTCACCCTACTGCTAAAATATGTCAGTAGACGATTTTTCAGCTCATCTGTCGAAAGGTGCAGAATGAGACTGTCGCACAGGAACTACCGAGAACGCCTTTAAATCACCCGAGCAGCTCTATCTCATTATCGGAGTATAGTTTATGGGTCGTCCCATCTACGCCATCATCAGGTTGTATTCCTCGGACGCCAGAGGAAGTAATTGGCGTGATGCGACGGGAGTTGAAAGAACTTTCGCAATAAGTATCATCAATCGGCAAGCCGCATACTAAGTCAATCTCATTCGACCCTTAACAACTCCCCGGTGGACTCATATTCGATCTACCGCCCTGAAGAGGAAATAGTTACGATTATCTGATTTCAACATCGATCAAACCATGCCAGATACCAAAGCCTCACTCCCCCTCTTTGCTCTTCCCTGCGTCGTCTTCCCGGACGAGGCGGTACCGTTTCACATCTATGAGGAGCGGTACCGACTGATGGTAGGCGACCTGTTAGTCCAGCGTCAGGCCGGTAAGCATCCGCGATTCGGCGTTACTTGTGTTGATGGAGAGGTAATATTTCAGACGGGGTGCGCCGTCGTGATTGAGCGGGTTCTTGAGGAGTACCCTGACGGTCGCTACGACGTTCTGACGCGAGGTGTCATGCGGTATCGGATGGTTGACATCGAGAGAAGCGGGCCGTATCCGATCGCGACGGTCCAGTATTTTGATGATTCCGTCCCTCCAGAAACCATGCTGGTCGGACGGGCAGTGTCTCTTCACATGAAGCTCTCCGAGCTTTCTCGGGGACATCCAACGACCCCCGATTTTAGCCCTGATCAACGAGTCTCTTTTGCGCTTGCTCACAACGCGGGTCTCGATCTTGCTCAGCGACAATCACTCCTTGAGATGCGGAGCGAAAAGGAACGGCTTGAATTTCTGATTGACTATTATCAGACGGTCATCCCACATATTCAGAAGCGTCGTGATATTCAGGAGCGAATTCAGGCGAATGGGAACATCCGAGTCCTACGGTCAGCCGACAGTTAAGTGTTTTTGAGGTCATTTCTGAATAAGAGAGCTTTGCGAGGCGGTTTTCAAAAACCATACATATCGTCGCATCCTCAGATGCCTTTCCTTGCCGCATATTACTCAGACGCAATTCTTTGACTACCAAGGATATCAAAAAATGAGCCACCCACTCTCTTAGATGGCAAAATCAAGGGCGTTTGTTTCCAACTGAAAATAAGTGCTACAATTCCGAGGCATGAAAGGCTGTTAATCCCTGTCTATTTCCCTGCACCTTGCGTCCGTCCTATGAACAAAGCTTCGCGCACCCTGTCGACCTTCCTTCTCTGTGCCGCCTCTCTCGCAGCGACAGCTCAGGCAGAGACCTTTCAACTTACCTCTGACTCCTCTTCGATTATCGGGGAGCTTCGAGAAACTCGCTCGCGCCATGAAGATACTCTTATTGACATTGCCCGCGAGTTTAATCTCGGTTATGACCAGATAGTAAAGGCTAACCCATCGACCAATCGGTGGATTCCGGGCGATGGCAGCCGAATCCTTCTGCCGAGTAAATATCTGCTTCCCGACGCCCCGCGAAACGGAGTAGTGGTTAATATCGCAGAGCTTCGACTCTACTATTTTTCACCCTCTCAAAAGGGTCAACTGGGATCAGTCGTGACCTTCCCGGTGAGTATCGGTCGAATGGACTGGAAAACTCCCTTAGGGGATACAGTTGTCGTGCGTAAGGATAAAGATCCAGCGTGGTATCCGACGAAAAGTATCAAAGAAGAACATGCTCGGGATGGAGATCCTCTTCCCGACATGATTCCCGGGGGACACCCCGAAAACCCCCTCGGTGGCTATGCTCTCAGACTCGGAATCCCGGGCTACCTGATACACGGCGTCGATGAACGCAAGGCGAATGGTATCGGTATGCGGGTTACTCATGGCTGTATGCGGATGTATCCCGAGGATGTGGCGCGACTCTTCGAGATGGTTCCGGTAAAAACTCGAGTAACCCTCGTTAACCAACCGATCAAGGTGGCACTTGAAGGTGACAAGGTTTACCTTCAAGTAGTGACGCCTCTTCATGAGGATGGCAAGGATGGCGGTGATCAGCTTCCTTTGGGGGAATCTCTCACCTTTATACGAAGCAAAATCGGCGCTGACTTCGAGATTAACGAAGAAAAAGCAGCCCGCGTGATTGAAAGAGGAGACGGGATCCCGGTTGTCATCGGAGGACGGATTGGTTCGGGTGCAGCATCATCGTACCGAACAATCAGAGATGAACTGCCTCACCGAGATTCAGAGAGTGCAAGGCCACAGAGAGCATACGATTACGAGGAATCGGGTAAACCCTCAACGGAACGTGGAACACCGGGGAGGTACGGGGTCGCGACCTACGACTATCCAACATCATCCTCCTCCGATTACGAGGCTCGGAGCCGACTCCGAACCGATTCGAGCGAGCGCTACCCTGCCCCCGCGGTTCGTCGTGCCCCATCTGCAGTTAACCGATATTCGGGAGACAGTGGAAGCAGCCGCCGGCTATCCGGCTCAGACTATGAGAGAGAGCTTGCGGAGGACCGAGACGAGTCGTACTACGGTTATCGTGAAAGTCCCCCTCGTTTACCTTCAAGAGAATTTCCCTCAGATGTCGAGTCGGTGGATTCAAATCGAACCCACCAATATCGCGACAGAAACACAAACCGACCATCCGGACGGGCATCAACCCAGCCTCTGAGAGATTCACGATTCGAAAGTCCCTACCCTGATGGTCGGCCGTATCTCGATACAACCGAACGGTAGGAGAAAAACAGAGCTCGTCGGGTGGCCGGTAAAGTCTCAAGTCCGGCGCAAACCAAAGTTCAGTCCGATTAAAGGCTCGGCACCTCTGGGCCTTCTGGTACTCCTGATCAGTTGTTTATCTCCCTTGAAATGAGCGACCTTGTCCGCTCCAAGGGCACAAAAAAATCGGGGAGCACCCTCCACTTGCAGAGAGCACTCCCCGATTGTGGCCGTCTTTCGACGTCTCACTTACTTGTACATCGAGCGCTTGAACCCTCTGTTCAGCATCTCTTCAGCGCGGGACGCCTTCATGTCGGCATCCTGAGCGACCTGCTTGGCGTCTTCAGCAGTGCGAAGCGCCTGATCGGCAGTCTGTCGTGCAAGTTCTGCTTCCGAGCGAACCTTGGCGAGTTCGCTGTTGGATGCACACCCGACCACGCTTGCGAGCGCCGCGATAACGAATACTCTTGAAGCAACTTTAGTAACCATCTCTCAATCTCCACAAAAATACTGCGACAGGACTTCCTGTGTCACGATTCACCACTTAGGGGGGCGATACGAGGGTCCTGAAGTCCCACGGACTACCGCTCTACAAACCACCTCTCGGTGAGACGACCAAAAGCCCTCCTGCCAAGGGCATACTAAGAGGATCAGGACTTTTTTTCAACCATATTGGCGAATGAAAATCAGAGCTCTTTCAAATACTACGAATAATAGCCCTGAATGGTTGATATTTCCCCTGATCCCCGTCCCATAATCGAACATCACGTTACACCAAAGAGCGAAAAAGGGGGATTTTTATCATCGAATCTCGACCACCATACCGGGTCTAATCCACTGAGCTAGAATATCGACCTGATGATTTTCAAGAGCTATACACCCATTCGTCCAGTTGGCGACACGATGAATATCAACGCTTCCGCGTCCCGTTCCATGAATCCCGATCTGGCCCCCGAGAGCGGTATTCTGGGGGGGAGTGATGCCCAGCTGGTGTGCCCGGATGATCGCTTCGTGCTGACTCCGCGAAATGTAGCCGTGGCGTAATCCCTCGTTAGCATCATCGATCGAGGGATAGGTAAGCCCCCAAAATCGGTAATACTTGCTCGCCCCGTTTGACCACCCAATAGAGAACGTCCCTCGAGGAGTTACGTTATCTCCTCTCAGCTGCTTGTTACCAACCCCTGAGCTGCCGAAGGCGACATTATCGAATATTTTGATGGCCGACTGGTCTTGCATTACCGTTAAGGTATCCCGACGAGAATCAATTAATATCCACGTGCCCTGATGTAACCCGACAGCGGCTGGTTTTGGTTTGCGAATCCGCACAGACTCCGGCAGGTAGCCACATCCTGCAACCGAAACGAGAATGGTCGCTATTACTATCTTTACCCGCCTCCTACACATCTTGCCCCCTATCCCCAGCCATATAGTAAGAAATGCCTCGCTCAAGGTCGCACTCCAGAAAGTCACTGTCACTTGGATGGCTCCATCAGACAAGGAGGAAGTCCCTCCAAACCAGCTCGTGCTCGGCGCAAAAATACCGAGTGTCCAAATTCCGAAGAACCGTTTGCATAAACCCGACACCACTCCCCTGATGCAATAAGAATCGCCACCAACGGACTCCGATTGCGCCACAGAATTGTCCCGGGATCCACTCGTTTTAAGTATCCTTCCCACCCCAATCTTCCATCAAGCGCCCTCTGATTTGCGGCCATGATGGCCGGATCATTTATGTTTGTTCGTCCATCGATATTAACCCGATCCTCTTCCACAAGCTCTCCGTCCTTATTGCTCAACCGATACATCATGTATCCTCCTTCGCCGAAAGTATTCATGAACGGTCGGGGAAGATTATGCTTTATCATAAAATCGACCGCGGCCTCGGGTACGTTAGTCTGAGCAACCGGCGACTCGGTTACAATGCGGTGGCACTTCACAACTATCGCCGATAACAGAAGGAAATTGAGCCCTGAACCAGAAAATAAGCTTGTTAATTTATACAACCGATCAAGGCCCTCAACGAGATTCCGCGTAAAACCGTGCGGCGCCGTGCGCCTCGCATGACGCCACGCCGAGCAAACACTGTAGCCGACCAATATTAGTGCGAATGGCAGAAACTTCACCACGGCGAGTCCACCCAGGGTAAAAACTCCCGCGAGAAGCAACAAGGGAAGGGGTATAGAACGGGGCGCCGAGTGCAGAAGCAACAACAGGAGAGCCACGAGAGTCCCGAGTATTGCGATGGGATAGTCAAGAATGGTGCCGGGCCCAAACTCCGCGACCGACCGAAGCCCTAGGGGATGGTCCGCCTTTGAGAAGAAAACAATCCATTCGTATCCGAGGTGAGGGGTACAGCAAGTCGCAGCCAGCCCGACGCCAAGCGGCAGTAGCCACCTTCGGGGGGTACCCTGCTCAAATAGAAGAGACACGAGGATAGCAATCCCAATTATGGTGGTAATATGAAGATTTGCCCAAAGCACCATCACCACCCCGACTCCAAGGAGTCGAGAGCTCGAGAGCCCCTTTTCCCTTATTTCAAGAGATAGCCATACAAGGCTGGCGCACAAGAGCCATACGATAGACTGCGGTCTGAGGGTATATTGAGCAACAAATCCAGAGGTGACTACGGCGGCAACAAGGACACCGAAGAACATATCCTGCGCGACTCGCCCAAAGAACCAGGCGATACCGATAGCTATTACTGCAACGAGAAATATCTGCGCGATGAGAACTCCTTTGAGCTCACCTAGTTGCTCGAGCACTGCGACAAATATCTCAAAACTCCACGAATAGGGGACAAATGGCTTACCAAATCCAAACCTGTTCCATAATTCTGAATCGGGCAATTCGCCATGCCCCACAATCCAGCGACCAATTGTCAAGTGCCACCAGAGATCAGGATCCGCCAGAGGCCCCGTAATCGAAATCCCGACCAGAATCGAGAATAGGATCCATTCAATCAACCGAGAGGGCGCAGGATTGAGTGGGGTCGACTGTTCTTCCATACAAGTCACGCACGCTATCGTTTTTTTATGCTGAGATCGCTTTCCCGACAATCCCCGATCCTCGCAGCGATTCAACTATTCGCGGTAAAGGGGCTGATCTGTCAGGGACAAACTGCCTTCCCGAGATACGGTGATAAGCGTTTGTGTAGTGGGATGCGATGGCGACTCGTTCCGAATCAGGAACTTGCGGAGGTTCTCCCTCTCCCTGATATCCCCGAGCGAGCAACCATTGCCTCACCGGTTCCTTGTCGAGCATTATCGGAGATTTCCCATCCTGAATACGCTGAGCGTAAGTTGAAGCCTCCCAATATCGTGATGAATCGAGCGTATGCACCTCATCGATGAGAACGATCTCACCTTCGATTCGACCGAACTCGTACTTTGTATCTGCCAATAAAAGCCCCTGCGTGCGCGCATAGCGCTGACCTTCCGCAAACAGCTCGAGCGCAATGTCCCTCATTAAATCCCACTCGGCGGCTGTTACCTCACCAGAGCAAAAAACATCCTCTGCCGAAACTGGAACATCGTGCCCACCATCAAACTCCTTCGTCGATGGGGTAATTACTGCTTCGGGCAGCGGATCGAACTCCCGCATTCCCGGTGGCAATGTTAGTCCAGGAACAGACACCCCGTCACGATAAGCACGCCAAGCGCTTCCTGCGAGGTAGCCCCGCACCACCACCTCAAATGGAATCACCTCGGCGCTCTTCACGGCCATGGCAGCCGGATCAATCTGAGCGATAAAGTGGGTAGGAACCTGCCCCTTAATTCGTTCAAACCAGAAGCTTGAGAGCTGGGTCAGGACCTGCCCCTTAAAGGGAATGGTGCCGATGATTCTGTCAAAACAGCTTAGTCGATCGGTGGCAATCAAGATCCGGACGTCCCCCGAGAGATAGCACTCGCGGACCTTACCCGAATAATGCCCCTCAAATCCCGAGAGGGGACATTCATTCAGGATAAACGAAAAATCCTCGGTCGTTATGATTTCTTCCTTCATCTCTTCACTCGTCTTTAACCGGGCACTGGTCAGAGCCTTTTTTTGCGGGGCATTTTCGTCTTCGAATTAAAGCCCCTCAAGCTGCCTGTTGCCCATTCTTCATTGGCTCGGGCGATTGCCCGCGCCGCTTCGCTGATCCTCTTCTCCGCCATTACCGAGCGCCACGCACTTATCGCTCGACGCTTCGCATTATCTGACCTTCTCGAATTATCAATCCATTCTCCATGTAGCCATAGCGCAACTCCATAGTTGGTGCGTAGTGCTGCAAGCAGCTCTGCATCTTTGCTGAAATCCCCGAGGTTGAGCGCTCGTGAGAGCAACTGGACGGCACAATCAAGATAGGCGCTCTGAATATGACGACCGCTTACTGCGCGAATAATCCGACGCTCCGCTGCGAGAGCCAGGGGTACGCCCCGATGGATGAGCGAGGTCCAGAGCCCGGTCATCTTTCCCGCATCGATGAGAGATAGGTCTCCTGACTCATCCTCCTTCACCATGCCGTCAGCGAGTAGCACAAGAAAATGGGCTGTCGCTCCCAAAGTATCGACGGACAAGCCAAATGAAGCACCGCCCCGCCACATCTGAAGTGGTGGGAGAGATGGTGCTAGCTCCGGATTCGCAACCGCGCGAACGGATAGGGACTTCGAAGGCGGCAGTGAGATGGTAAGTCGCCGCTCCGTTCCCCCTGCGACAAAAAGAGGCGCTCCCGGTCGATCCCAAAAAATTGGTTTGATTGCTCCCCGCAAAAACCTCAACCAGCCCCGTGATGGGAGGTCGTGCCGCTCCCAATACGCCCTCATCTGTTCGGCGAACCGAGCAGTGGCCTCACCCCGAATATCGCCGTCGAACCGCGCGACCATGACCGCCGGCGGACGCCACCAAGCGAACGCATTCTCAACAAAAGAGGTGGCGACTGTTAGAGCAAGCACACCAAAGATCGCGCTTGCGATGAGCCAACGCGGACACCGCACTCCGAAGAGACGGATGTACGATAGCGAGGCGGCAATCAAAGGAATGAAGAAAAATTGGGCGACTCCTGAGGCAACATAGCCCGGAAAAGCGCACCGGACGAGTACAGCAGAAAACACGAAAAGAAGCACCCAGCAAAGGATCCCTCCACCGCTCAGTGCAAGAGCGAATCGGTGGCGATTCATTCATCTCCCCCTTCATCGCCACCATCATCAAAAAGCCCCTCAAGCATCATGATGAGGTCAAAGTTAACCGCTGGATCGAGCATCGCAGCAAAATCGCGCCGAGCGATCCGAATGTATCGGACACCGACTTGGTCGAGCAGACTAGGAAGCACCCGGTGATGGTCGACCGAATCAGGCTCGATCACATCCCGAAACTCCTCCGCAAATTCAACAACGAGGCGGGGTGAATCATCAGGAGCGACAACAGTGAAGAGGCAACTCTCCCGAGCTGCCCATCGAGCTAACTCCTGAGCACTCGCAAAGCCGGCCTGGAGAGGTGCCGGAACTCCTTCGAGCTCACCCCCACAAACCGCCAGCGCACTCATCCGAAAGATGACGCTATCTCGGCCAAAAAGATCAGTAAGCATTCTGAACAATTGAGCTTCTTCTAACTCCATATTCATCTGTACTCTTCTCACTATTAGGCTCGAACGTCGCTCGCGCACTGTGCATTTCGCATGGTAAGCTACTTTGGCCTCGCAAACACCCCCTGCACCTGTCGATTTTAACTGTTATTACGCGCCCCCTCCCTAATCAGGCGCGTTGACTTGAATTAGAGG
>OMIW01000070.1 GCA_900299205.1 Pseudomonadota bacterium | reverse complement strand
TGCTGAATAGTTACCAAAGGAGAATATCATGGCAACTGTAACGATATATTCCCTCGATTATTGCCCGTACTGTGTGCAGGCAAAGGCGCTCCTTACGAATCGGGGTATCGCCTACGAGGAAATCATGGTCGACTCGCGTGATGCCGAGACCCGGGAGCAGCTCCGTCAGCGATCGGGGATGAAAACCTTTCCCCAAATTTTTCACGGCGACGCCTTAATTGGGGGATTCTCCGATCTGAAGGCGCGTGATGAGGCTCAGGGGCTTGATGATCTCAAAGCGTAGACGATAGGCATACGGTCGATGGCAACACTGAGAAACGAGTATCGGGCGGGAATCTTTGTGCTGGTCGCACTCGGGCTGCTCTTCGTGAGTATCCTCGTGATGGGTCGCGAGCGGCAGCTCTTTGCGGAGCAGATCCCGTATTATGCCCGATTAACGGACACGAAAGGACTAGCGACCGGTGCGCCGGTTCGGTTAGGTGGGATAAAGATCGGCCGAGTTGGCTCGATTGAGTTCCCGCGTGATCAGAGTGATCCCGAGATTCGGATTCACTTGCTTATTAATGAACCGTATATCAATCGACTTCGGGAAGATTCCGTTGTGACGATTGAAACGCAGGGGTTGCTGGGGGACCGGTATGTGAGCATCACGGGTGGACGGAAAGAGGAGCTTCTTCCTCCGGGCAGTGATATCGCAGTAAAGGATTCTCAGGAGTTTAGTGCGGTTCTCGGGAAGGTTCAGTCCATAGTTGAGGACACCTCGACGGTTGCAAAGGATCTCACCTCGATTACGGGTAAAGTAAAGGAAGAGGGGGTCGACAAGCTCGTGAGGGCGTTCGAATCGTTTAATCGGGTAATCAGCGAGGTCGAGCGGGGAAAAGGTTTCGCGCATGAGGTCGTTTACGGTTCGACCGGGAGGGAGACGATTGAGGATCTTCGGGATGCGGCAAAAAATCTGAAAATTGCGACCGCTGATATCCGCGAGGTGGTTCACCGGCTGAAGGGAAGTGACGGTGTGCTGCCGGGATTGCTGGGGTCTGACGCTCGAGAAGCGCTTCATCGGATCGTTGCGAACGCATCTTCGGCATCTGCCGATATCGCGGCAGTAAGTGATGCGCTCGCGAGAGGGACGGGAACCTTGGGTGCTCTTATCATGGATGCAACGCTTTATGATAATGCAGTGAGGGTGACCGATGAGGCAAAACGGAGCATACTGCTGCGGCAAGCGATGCGGTCGGCTTTGCGCTCGGCCAAGCGGGAGGAGAAATCGGCTGCATCGGAGGAGGCCCCGGAGCGAGAGGGTAAAAGCGAATAATTCGGATAGAGAGAGGTGAAAGGCATATCGGTCGCCATCGGGAGAGCGAGGCGGACGATTGAAATGACAGAAGAGTAGGCGTTAAGGGAGCAAACTATGAGAATAACCAAGGGGCTCACGATCGTGGGTTTGGCGTTAGCGATAGGAGGATCGGTGAGTGAGGTGAGAGCACAGGATTTTGCGAGTGATGATGAGCGAGTGAGTTACCTGATTGGTCGGGATATAGGGGAGAAGATGAAGGAGAGTGAGACTCCGATCAGTCCCGCATTCGTCGCACGGGGAATTGAAGAGGCGCTGAAGGGGACGGCATCGGCGATAACTCCGGAGGAGAGTCAGCGGGTCATGATAGCGTTCCAGCAGGGCACGCAGGCTCGCTTTGAAAAAAAGCAAGCCGAGCTTGAGGCGAAGGGGAAGGCTTTTCTTGAGACGAATAAAGCAGCCGCCGGCGTGAAGGTCACCCCCTCTGGGCTTCAGTATAAGCTCCTCAAGCCTGGCTCCGGAGCCCCCCCAACCCCAACCGACACGGTTCGCGTTCATTACGTCGGTAAGCTTGTTGATGGAACTATCTTTGACAGTTCAGTCGAACGTGGTGAGCCAGCCGAATTCGCGGTGAAGGCGGTTATCAAGGGATGGCAAGAAGGGTTACAGCTGATGCAGGAGGGGTCAAAGTACGAGCTCGTTATTCCGGCGTCACTAGCCTACGGTGAGCGGGGTGCACCGCCGAGGATCGGACCGAATGCGACCCTCGTGTTTGAGGTCGAACTTCTCGCCATCGTTAAGCCAAATGGCGCAGCAAAGCCAGTGGCAAGTCCGGCTGTGGCGCCGAGTTAAGGTGAATTCTCGCCGATCTCGGTGCGTTTGGAACGGGGTCGGCGAGGAGGGCTGAGGGTCAAGAGAGAGGGAGTGCGTGGTGCAGGAGTCTTATTCAGGTCAGCCGACAGGAGGCCATCCGGGGGCGATTCGATCAATAACGCTGCTCGGCTCATCGAGTGGGCGCAACGCGGGCGATGCGGCGCTGATCGCGGGTATCATGGATGCCATCGATGATGACTTGCGGCGGCCGGTAACGTACGAAATACCGACGCTTAATCCGACCTTTGTGCGGGAGCATTATCATCACCGGACCGTACCGATCAGTATGTTGCCGTGGTCGCTTTCGGTCGGGATGCTCGGGGTGCCGACGCTCAGAAGCGTCGTGCGGACCGATCTGAGCCTTATCTTCGATGCGATTCTGTTCGACCGCTCTCTCTATAACCCCCTCTTCAACAATATGATATCAGTCGCCCAGCTTCTACCGCGAGCGAAACGGCGGGGCCGATTGCTGGGTATGTATAATGTGGGAGTTGGTCCGATTGATACCCCCAAGGGCGCGGCTATTTTGCGTGACCTCGGGGAGCAGATGGATTTTATTACAGTTCGCGATCAGGAGTCCTACGATATTCTCCGTTCGGTGGGAGTCACAAATCCTCGTGTGCTGATAGGGGCCGATGCAGCGATAAGTGTAAAACCAGCCGATGATCGGCGAGTCCAGGAGATCGTGAGTAAGCTCGGGATTGATCTTTCCCGAGAGGCTGTGGGGATTAACGTCAGCAAGTACATCGATACGTGGGTTCGTCCTCGACGCCCATCGATGGGAAAAGAGGCATTTCTTGCGACCACCTCCCGGGCCATTGAACGATTCGCTCTCGATACGGGGGTAAGTTTGTTAATGGTGAGTACCCAGCATCACGACCTTCCCCTCACGCAGGAGTTAGCTGAACGGATATCTCCTCGGGTGCCCCGCGCGATATTATCGAATACTGAGTACGACCACTACGACATTAAGGGAGTATTCCGAAAGCTATCGATGCTATTCGGCATGCGGCTCCATGCGACTATTCTCGCATCGTCGGAGCTTGTACCGACGATCGGTCTCGGCCATCAGCCGAAGGTGGATTACTATTTCCGGGTGCTCGGTTTGCCCTCGCTGAATATGAGTTTTCACGATTTCGGTGAGGAGCCTCTCTACCGCCACTTTACCGACTCTTGGGAGCGACGGGGTGAGATTCGCGCACATCTTGAGCGACGAGTGCCAGAGCTTCGGGTCGAGGCAGCTCGAGCAGCGCACATCGTCGGAGCCCTCAATCGTGGCAGTTCGGTCGATGAAGCGTTTGCAATCGGGGCGGCGCCGATGAAGCAGGCGGCCGCATGACGCGGGGCGGTGGCGACGGGGCGACTGTTGATCTGGTGATAATCGGCGGAGGCATCACTGGATTAGGAATAGCGCGGGCGGCTTGTCTCTCTGATCGTCGGTCTCGGGGGCGATTCTCCTCGCCATGGTCCGTCCACCTTTTTGAGCGAGGACGCCTCGCCTCTGAAACATCATCGAATAGTCACTGCATCATTCACAGTGGTCTCCGCTACATTCAGAACGGCGCGGTAGGGCGGGTTCTCGAATCAGCCCGCTCGTTAGCGGAGCTGCAACGAGCATTTCCCGGACAGATAGCCCCTCTTCCCTGCTGGATGCCCGTCTTTGGGTGGGGAGTGAAAGGTTGGTGGGGGCTGACGCTCGGTCACCTCGGATATCGCGCCATCGTCGGAGCAGGTCGGGTCAACGTATCAGCGGGTCCGGGGGTGGTGCCCATTCATAAATCCCCGGAACACCCGTTGGTCAAGCGCCGAGGTGCAATCGCGGCTTTCGGGTGGGAGGATGGCTGGTTGCGTGACCATTACGGCTTGGTGGAGCAGGTGCGTGACGAAATCGGGTTGGCTGGAGGGGTGGTAAGGGAGCAGACCTCAGTGGTGAGGGTGAACCGAGAGAATGGCCGCTTTGCCGTGGAGCTTTCGGGGGGCGAGGTCGTCCACGGTCGGGTGGTGGTGGACGCCCGAGGGCCGTGGAGGGACGAAGAGATTTTGAACAATAAGGAAATTCGATGGTGCCTCGGATTTAACGTCGTGCTGGGCAGGGATATCAGTGGTGGGATCGGGATTGCGGTACCGATAACGGGCGAGGGTTCAGATCGAGGGCGGATGCTGTTTATCTCCCCCCGTTCCGGGGGTCGCTCAGCGATTGGTACCGGGTACCTCCCCCTCTCCGCGTGCGGGAGGAGTGAGGAACGTAACCCGATAGGGAGTGTGTCGGGAAGCTCGAGATCGCTCTCGGAGTGGCTCGCTGCGGGCTCGAGCACCTCAGTTCCCGAGGAGCATCTGGCTTCTCTTGTTGATGAGGTAGCTTGTGCGGGCGGGCTTGGACTCTCACTCAACGATGTTGTTGGCGTCGAATCAGGGGTATTGCCGAGACAGGTCATGTGCCGTCGGGAGGAGACTTCACCCGGTGCGCCGGTGGCCGCAGATCCCCGAACCAGAGTCTTGGCACGTGATGGCTATATAACAGTGCAGGCAGGCAAATATACAACCTTTCCCTCAGTTGGCGCACAGGTTGTGGCGTTGGGAGAGCAGTGGCTGAGTAAGGAGCATCGTGATGCGTGAGGAGGAAAACGAGAGCTCGGTGGCAACGATTGCCTCACGGCCCAAGGGGCTCCGAATCTTGCCCGACGAAGCGCCATTGAGAGGGGGCGCTGGACCGATGGGAGCACCTCTTCAGTGGCCGCCGGTTGCTGAACACGAGGTGCCCCGCACCCTCCGCACCCTCGCGCGGATCGTCGATGGGGGGTTGTGTCATCGGTGTGGGAGCTGTGTGGGTATCTGCCCAACGTCGGTGCTCTCGTGTGATGGAGAGGAGTACCCGACTGTCACCAATCTCTCAGCCTGTACCGATTGCCAGCTCTGCGTAAAGGTTTGCCCGGGTGACGAATTCGGTGCGGATCATTTTTCCCAGTCCCTCTTTGGGGTCGCATCAGATCACCACGATACCCACGGCCATTTTATCGATCAGGGGATCGCCTACGCGACCGACACCCGCATCCGAGAGGGATCAACATCGGGAGGGCTCGTCACCGCGATTCTCCTCGACCTCCTCGAGCGGGGTGAGATCGATGGAGCGGTCACCATCCAGTCGGATGAAAACGAATTGTGGCGCGGGAAGCCGATGATCGCTCGAACTGCCGAGGAGTTGATCGGGGCGATGAAATCCAAATACGCCATCGCGCCGACGAATACCCTTCTCGCAGAGATTCGTGAGAAGCCCGGTCGATACGCAGTCGTCGGATTGCCGTGTCAAATTCACGGGATCAGAAAAGCCGCAGAGCTCGATGAGAGAATCCAATCACGGGTAGTGCTCACCATCGGCCTCTTTTGTCACGCTGCGATTGAGCACGATGCGTATGCGGTGTTGTGGGAGACTCTCGGCGATAAAGCGCGACGAGCGCGTCGCTTCATCTCCCGGATCGGAAAACACCCCGGCACTCCCTACCTCGAGCTCGATGATGGTAGTCTTTATCCCGTGTATTTTGGTGACAGGGCAGAGGGGTATCGACCCACATCTATTGAAATGATCAATATTCTGTACCGGCTTTATACTCCTGAGCGATGCCTGACCTGTTACGATGCAACCGCCGAGTTCGCTGATATCGCAGTCGGCGATCCCTGGATGGCTCCCCCCGAGGATGCCGTGAAGTTTTCTGAAGGATGGAGCTTCGCGCTGGTGCGTTCCTCCTACGCTCGCGAGGTGTGTCGGCGTATGGTTGACGAAGGAAAGCTTGGATTCCTCGAAGTTACCCGGCGAGAGGCACTCGCGTGTAACTCTCTGATGGCGGGGGAGAAGCGGTGGCGAGCCTTTCGGGTTATTGAAACCCGTCGGCGGCAGGGCAAGCCCATCCCGGCGTATGGCTTCGAGACCCCGCGCCACTCTCCGAGCCACTTTATCAAAACAGAGCTTCACATGTGGAGCCATCTGTTCTGTTGTCTTCCCCGGTGGCGGGGAGCCGTTCTTCGATTTATCCTCTCTCCGGTCGGCTATTGGCTGTTGTGGATGAACTTTCAGCGTCGACAGTTCCGCTTCTGGCGGCGTGACATCATAGCGAGGGTCCGACGTCGGTTCTGGGGTCGACGATAGTCGGGTTCTTTTGGGCAGTCGTAGCATCGAATAAGAGGTGGAAGAGAATCTTCGGCCCTCTCGAGAGAGTCTTCGGGGGAAATTTGAGAGCGGCCTGTTAAGTTTTTCGACGCTATGCCGTTGATCCTAACAGCCATTGACCGAGCGAACCTAAGGGTTCCTGCATGTGAGGCGCTCCGGTCGGGAGATTAGACAAAAAGCTTCAGTTCTATCCATAAGGTAAACGTGGGTTCTGAACAATCCTCAAAAACGGTCTCGGACGATGCGATTCAGCACCTTTTCGAGACAATTTGGGCCGACCATCGCAAGACTGTTCGTCGGGTGGCGCGACAGTTTGTGCGGGAAGCGTCGGTTATGGATGTGGAGCAAGAAGCTCTTTGGGTTGCTTACCGCAAGCTGCCACAGCTGCGGGATACGCGGGCGGTCCGGGCTTGGCTCGCCACCCTTACCCGACGCATCGCGCAGCGACACGTCAACCGCAAGGCCAGACAGCTCGGGGATATTAAAAGTAGTGATGAAGAAAGGGAGAGCGCTTCGGATGGCCACGCGGCGACCTCGTTTTCGGAGTGGGAGGGGAGATTTGAAAATGTTTCGCTCCTCAGACAGCTCTGTGGCACCATTTCGCCGGGGGATCTCACGATTCTCGTGGGGTTACACGTTGAAGATAGGAGTCTCCGAGATATAGCTGGTGAGGTTGGTCTCAGTGAGGTTAATGTGAAGGTTCGTGCCCACCGGGCTCGGAATCGATTAATGAAGGAGCTTGAGAAGGGAAAAATAGCAGAGTGAAGATTGGTTCGATAGTCCGAAGGGGGAGAACGTACCGCATTTTTGTCGGCACGGGTTGTTTAGCGCCCGCGTAGCCAACGGCATGGCCCCGAGAGTTAAATGAGCAAGTCATCTAAATTGGGTTGGCGAAGTCCGTGATCGAGTTCTCTCGCAAAGCGGTAACGATTACCGGCATTTCCGTAACCTTCGTATTTAGCGAGGGCCTTCATCGCTTCTTCAACGGAGGTGGCGTTCAGGAACATGTCGCCCGCTGCGGAGCGAACTCCTTTGCCCGCACCCCTCGGTCCTACATCCTCTCCCATCTCATGCAGGACATAGGCAAGTTGGGTTCCGACGGTCGAGGTGCCGGGATAGAGGTTGGCGTACTGACGGGCAAAGAGGTAGTAATTGGTTTCTCGTGTTCCATTCCACTGGCAAATACCGAGACCACCAGCGGTCCGCCCCGTTGATAACGCATTTTCCTGCAGGCAGGTAGCAGTCAAAGCAACCACTTGCTCTCGAGTGAGCGTGTGACCATGCCGGGCAAAAATGGTCTCCGCCTCCTTCATGAATGAGGTGATGGCGGATGACGATACACCCTTCTGTCGGAGGAATGGAGTATCGGAGCCAACAGCAAGGATCCATGGTGTAGATTGAGGTCTCATTATCGCGGGAACAGGGCCTTCGGAATCGGTCGGGCCCATTCGTACTCCACCCTGGCGCCCTTCATCCTCCACCAATCCCCATCGTTCAATCTTTTCTAGGAGCAGACTACCGCCGATATTTCGGCTGCTCATCTGGTCCCCCTGAGCATTTCTGAACCCGGTACATACTCCCGAACTATCGAAAACGGCAGTAACCCGAGGCGTCCTAACTTCATAGCCACCCTCCGTCGTGCGTCTGACAAAGGCAGCATCTCCTGACCGTCCTCCGATGAGCGCCGCAACCTCTGATTTCGACTCGAGGAGAGCGGTAAGACTTTTACCGATAGAGGTTACGGCCGGCAGAGTTGGCTCGTTCTGGGGACGATGAGTGGAGGGGGTGGGCGAAAGACTCATGCTCATAACAGCTCTTCGAAAAGGTTTTTGCAAAATTGCACCATCCTTTTGAAGGGTTATGTTCGAGAAAGGAAAAAACGAAACTTTAGACGACCGTTTTTATCAATTATTTCAGATATTTGTATTTTATTCCCCAAAAGTAATCGTTGTGTTGAGTCGGTTTGACATTTCGATCTGTCGCTCTTCGTCACCGCTGAATTGGTGATCTGTCGCCTCTCGTCTGGCCGGAGGAGCGGGAGGGCGACCGCTCTTCCCCCTTTTTTGAAATAAATCTGTGCGTCAGGAAAATAGGGTGAAATGAAGCGTGGGCTCTCGGATAAGACAATCTGCGATACTGCTCGCCCCAGGTGGAGGGCTTGAGAGCAAGGGCTTAATCGATGAGGAGTCCGTTGGGACTGCTCGGAGAGGTCCCTATCCCGTCGGTAGGAGGGTCGGCTTCTTGGTCGCCAGCATGAGAAATGGGAATGACGTCATCAGAAATTCCCGTCGAGATCACAAAATCGGACCGAAGCCATGCGCTGAGGTCAAGTTGTTGACAACGATAAGAACAAAAGGGGAAACAGGATTCAGCAGGGGTCCTGCGGGCCGAGGGGCTGCTACATGAGGGACATCTCGCCATGGGTTACCCCTCCTCTGCTTGAAAGCCACTTATCTGACCCGGGCATCACCCTTCAAGAGGCATGATTGGCCGAGTGATAGCCCGGCACTCGTGTCGGGCTATTCTCTCTTCCGCTCGTCTATTCGGAATCGAGGTTCGGTGATTGAACTCGAAATTAGAACAGCGACGCGGTAATTCCTCCATTCTCGACCGCAGAAGCAGACAGCGTGGCTCGCTGAGAGAGGATTTGGCGACGAAGGCCAGCTGGATCAATATCAAGAGCTTCGCACACGAATTCAAAGGTAAGCGGAGAACCTGACGGCTCGTCGTCGAGGAGCCACTGGGCTGAGTCCTCTTGTACGTCTTGGTCTCCCGAGAGGTAGTCGGTAATCGCCCGTTGAAGTACCGCCGCGAGAAGCCGCTTTTCCGGCAACATCACGCTTGAACCTGGAGTCTCAGAATTCGACCATCCTTTCATAGTATCGTTCTCCCTAATACTGCTTACATAAGTTTTTGGTTTTCGTCTTGCGGATATCTTTAATCACAATCTATCTCGCAAAACTCTTCGCACCACCCACCGCAAATTCCTTCAACCTGTCAAGATTCATCCCACCCGGTGGCTACAAGGGCTCACCAGTCGACCCAATCTCTGACTCCTTGAATTTTCATCCTCCGCACTGATCGGCGAACGCTGGAACTAGGCCGAAAGCATCCCTGGCCCTCAAGGAGAGCCTTTTCTTACGAACACGTTTCAGATTAACCAGCGACGGCCATCTTGTCTGCCATCTCCTCTCCGAAGCCTTACGGGCTTACTCAAGAGAGAGGCCAACCGGCCTTTCGGTTCCCGCCTGTTTATCCGGGACCACCGATATTTCGTAAAGAAACCAATTCTCGAAGTTCAACCGATCAAAAAACCGGAATGGAAACGTCCCTGCGTATGAACGTCCTACTGCGAGGGTTTCATCATCCCCTCAGCGAGGGGCCTGCTCACACACCAGCCACAAAGTGGCACATTCCTTCCGAAGCACACGTTGCTGAACCTAAGGGTCCCCGCTAACCGGCCTAAACGACAACAAACATAAGAGTCTCGAAGTTATGCGATTCTAACACTAAGAGGGGGCGTTAATCTGCTTTTTTTACAAATTTTTTTTCGCTACCCCCAGCGTTAGAAGCCCCGCACAGAGCGGAATACCTCTTGCCCTCACGAAGGTGCATTTTCCTCCATCCCCATGGCGCTTCCCGGTGCCAAGTGGGGGGATAATAGGAGGTCTTTTGGGGGTCCACAAGGCAAAAAAGAGAAGGATTCAGAAAAATTTTTGCAACACGGAAAATATTTTTACGATATTGATATTATTCAGTTTTACGTCATTTTTTTGTGGGAATCTCTCAATTTGGTCGAATATATACATCGCCTGTTTGCGTCTTGTGGTATCGAATCGAAGATCGATTCTGCTCTCCCGTTTTCTCTCGATCACTTGTCAGCGACCGTGTCGACAATCCAACTACTCAGCTGAGTGATCGCGGATGATTGACGACGATGGAGTTGACTGACCCGGGCTTCGCGCATGGCGGTAAGGAGGGCTCCGATGAACGTCCTTCCGAGAGGGACTCTCTCTTGCGTGATCCGTTCGAGCGCGTCGCGATGAGTGGCGAGTTGCTCGGTTTGGGTTGAGATCTGAGGTACGAGCGTTGCCATTAATGCTCGCCAACGAGGTGAGTGATCCTGGAACCGCAGCTGTGTTGATCGATCCGAGAAGGTTCCATCTGTAAAATCAAGGGCAGATCCAGCCCCTCGCAGCGCTCTTGATAGCGCTTCGGCTGTTTCCGGTTCAGAGCGGAGTAGTGAGAGTTTCGGTAGGCCGCGTAATGGCCCCGATTTATAGGTGCTGCAGACAGAATTAGCGATGTGGCGACCGATTGTTGGGCTCCCAAGTCCAAGCAGTTCTGCGAGCTTGCTTCGAAGCTGGTAACATTCTGCGTTGAGATCGCGGAGACTCGCCTCGAGCTTTTCGCTTTCGCGGATTTGAGTCGCACGGAGAGAGGCATTATCGAGTAGTAACTCCATGGAGGGCAGAAGTTCAGAAAGGACTCGGTTTCTCGTCTCTGTTGGAAGGGCATCCGTCAGCGTTGAAATATGTTCTGCGAGTCGCAATGCTGATTCCTCCGGACTAACGAGCAGAGCTACGGTTACAAGTTCCTCAAGGAACGAGAGGCTGGTCGGTGAAGGCTCAGAGAGGCCAAGAAAGAGACTTGTGAGTCGCTCGGGAAGGGTTAGTGGTGCCACGCTCTGAGCGATGAGACGCTTTAGCTTATCAGGTTCAGGCAGATTGACGTTGATCGGGGAGTTCGTCGAGGTGGGGGGAGTGGCGCGACCCAGCACCAGACGTCGCACACTCGCTTCAGCGGTCGCGCGACGTACCTCTGGCGCTAACAGAAAACCGATACTGATGAGCGAGCACCAGGCCGCGAGAGAGAGGCTGAGGATTATGAGGGTGGCTATTCGGCCGAACATCGGAAGGTTTCTCTATAAATTGAGCCTTGATTGACCCATAGGAGGAACCACGGTAGCCTCAGCAATCGTCGATTATTCTGGTTTCCCTCTTCCTACCGACCTCGCATCAAGACAACAGATGATAACGCAGCATTCACCTCTTCCTCGTATCCTAACCGGCATTCGCGCGTCGGGCCAGCTTCATATCGGTAATTACCTCTCTGCGGTGAAGCCGGCGGTTGCTCGACAACAGGGGAATGAACTCTTTTTGTTCATCGCTGATCTTCACGCCCTTACCACGGTGAAGGAACCACAGAAACTGCGGGAAGCAACCTACGATGTGATTGCAACCTATCTCGCCGCAGGGCTGGATCACACCCGTCACGCCATCTATCTGCAATCAGATATTCCTACTGTTACTGAGCTCGCGTGGTATCTGAGCTGCGTGACTGGCGTTGGTTTCCTTGAAAAAGGGCACGCCTACAAGGATGCGCTCGCCTCGCAGCGAGAGGTCAATCACGGGGTGCTCTATTATCCCGTGTTGATGGCAGCCGACATCATGCTGTACGAGGCCGATATCGTACCAGTGGGGAAGGATCAAAAACAGCACGTTGAGATGGCACGCGATTTCGCTGGTTCGTTCAACGCAGTTTATGGTGATGTGCTCAAATTACCGACCGCCCATATCGACGAATCGGTGATGACGGTGCTCGGGCTCGATGGGCGAAAAATGTCCAAAAGCTACGATAATACCATCCCGGTGTTCTGCGATTCTGGCACGCTGCGCAAGAAGGTGATGAGTATTAAGACAGATTCGACCCCGCTCGAAGAACCAAAGACCCTTCAGGGGACTCTTGTGGGGGATCTTTTCGCGCTTTTTGCATCCCCCGAGGAGTTTGGCGACCTCGCATCTCGGCTCGCTGCCGGTGGCATGGGGTGGGGGCACGCGAAGGATGAGCTATTTCAGGCGATGAATAGAGAATTGACCGCGCCCCGCGAACGGTATCAGAGCTATCGCGCCGACGAGCCCTTTTTGCGACAAGTCGTGCAAGAGGGGGCGGAACGGGCAAGGACGGTTGCCGAGCGGGTGATTGGTCGGGTTCGGGAGGCGGTGGGGGTTCTCGGGCGTAGTTGACTACTGGACATAATCAGTCAATATTTTACCTGTTTGCAGGTTACATTGTGAGTAAGCAGTGGGCCCTTTCGGACTGCTTCGGCAGTATCCTCGAGTTGGGAGACCTCACCTACGGAGTGGCGGTGTTCGTCTGCCTTGTCATTTTGTACAACGCTTCGGTTCTGACCTTGGTTCTTCATCTGCAGCTGCAACCGCAGGTGCAAGAGAGGAATTTCCCGGTGCGTTAGGTTCCGCGCACCACCCCCCTAAGAGGGTTTTAGGGCCGTAAGCACCAAAGGTGTTTTTACGGCCCTGATTATTTTCTCTTGAAAGGGTCCTCGTAGACCGGTGGACTCACATCCTCATTCTCGCCCCGCCTTTACTCCCTTTCGCCTCTCTGCTAGCGTCAAACTTTGAGAGGGTGGGAAATAAGGGGCTTCGGACAATCGCTCCGCTCATTCGGCCCACACACCGACTCGAATATCTTATTTCGCAGCCTCTTAGCGGAAGGAGGGCCCCTTCTTTTTTTATTCAGCCCCCTCGGAGGTTTTTGAGCGGTTCTTACACGCGTGGATTGGGTAGAAGAGAGAACCGAAAGGTTTTTTTAAACCATGCGTTTTTCACTTTTTCCGTTGCTGAAAATCATCAGCAGCTCGGCGGTTCCCCTCGTTTACGGGCGGGTATCGGTCGTCGGACGGGAGCAGCTACCAAAAGGAGGGCTGCTCGTTGTTGCAGGTCCACACTGCAATCACATGATGGATTCGGTCATGATGGCCTACGCTCTTGGGCGTCAGGATGTCTTCTTTTTGGCTTACAGTACCCTGTACGAGGGTGCGCTGGTAGCGCCAATCCTGAAGCGAGTCAGAAGCCCTCTGCTCCAAGCTCGCCTGAAAAGGATTGAGGATGTTCTTCGTCTCAGCTTCCTGAGGTCGTTAAACCTCATCCCGATTAATCGGGCGAAAGATGGTCGGGACTCAGCTCGTGACAGAGCAGAGAATCTCGCTCTTCTCGAGGAGGCGGCTCGACGGGTAGTTGCTGGTGCCGTCGTGGTTATTTACCCCGATGGTGGCAGTCCGGGCGGATATAGCCTTGATAAAGTCCAGGCCGGTGCCGCTCAGTTGGCCCTCGATATCGCCCGGTTTACTGCTGAAAGTTCCCAACGTCACCCTAGTCCAGCGCTTGTCTGTGCAGGTCTGAGTTATTCGGGGTTTTTGGAGCCGTTCGGCTCGCAGGTTGTCGTTTCCTTTGGAGCGGTGACCCCGATTGCCCAACTTCCTGCCTCGCCATCTCGGCCCGAGGCAAGGAAATGGCGCAAGACTCTCACTGAGAGCTTCGAACAATGGCTCCGAAAACTCGCGGTCATCGCTCCGATCAACGACTCAACCCGAATCGAACAGATTACGGGGGTCCTGATGGGGCTGGACATGAGCGACATCAACCGAGTGCGGCTTGCGTCTCGGGTTGTGGAGCGGGCTTACCGTCTTCCTGACGCTCAACGAATCGACCTCTTCAATCGCTTGGATCGTCATTTCGATGCGCTCCAGTCAGGTTGGGCTCTGCCGGGGCGAATTGCTCCAGGGGTCAGTGAGGCTGTGCAGAAAGACGGAGCAATCGAAACGTCGACCTCAAACGGCTTTAAGCCACGGAGTGTTTGGCGTAGCCCCCTCATGGCGGCATCTATGGTTGGTCTCGTTTATCTCGGGATTGTCCTCAATAGTGTGCCGCTGGCCATCTTGGCGAAGAGAACTGCGAAAATGCCGCAGTTTCTCTGGCTTCGGGGACAGCAGTTCTTTGGGTCTGCGGTTTCGGTATTTGGAGCTTGGTATGCGACCTTGCTTCTCACCTCCGGAATCGTCGCTGGTCTCGCTCCAGGCCTCTTGGTGCCATTCCTGATGGGAACGGTACTCTCAGCGGTCCTTGGATATGTCGCTTCGCAGCGATATCTGTGGGCAAATGCGCGACTGTTTCGCTTCCTTGAGCCCGACCGCTTTGCTGCGGTGGAGGCTGAGGGTGAGGAGTTGGTGACCTCGGTGCTCTTGTTGGCCGCAGAAAGGGAACAAGGGTGATAGCGCAGAAAAAAAGGGCTCCTTAAGGGTCATGTTCTTTCCAGCGCACGGCTCCATCGAACGCTCTCGTCGATCGGTGGAGCATTATCCCTCTGGCACAGCTCACGGTTTCTCCCCGAAATGTGAGCTGTGCACCCTCTCCTCTATTTTTACGAGAGCAGATTCAGTTCGCGTCCCCAAAAAGGCACGGAAATGCGATCCTCTCGCACTTTGGTTGTGTGGCTCTCTCTTCTCTCGAATTCATTTGGTGCTCAGGGGTTTCTTTTTCAAGAGGGGATGAGCCTCAGGCATGTGCGGATGCAATGCCTCTCGGCAGTTACTTAACTGTCACCGTGCGTCCGCGGGATACGTTAAGGGCGCGATCCCGCACCCGAACCGACAGGGAGGCAGAAGACGGTGCGACAACCTGGAGAGTGCGTTTGTAGGGCAACCACGGGGTGAGCGCCCGCTTACCCGTAAAAAATTGCACGGCGTCTATTCCTGAGGTCGCATCGTTTGCTCTGAGTGAAACAGCCATACGTTTTATCGTGTTGGAGCCAACAAGCTTCGCGGTCGGAGAAGTCAGGGGAGAAGTCGCGGCATTAGCCCGCGCTGAGATATCGTCCGGGCTACACGGGCCGAGGGAGTATCCCTTGGCAAGAAACAGGTCTAACCACCGGGTTGCTACTTCATAGGTCTTCTTCTTACTCGAAAAACGGGCTTTTCCGCACAGGAAAACAATATCTTCATCAACCAACTGATTTTTCGATCCAATCGCTCGAGTTACCGTGGGCCTGGTCTGATCAAGAATTATATCATCCGTGAAGCTCTGCGACGGATTAATATCGGTACCCGCAAAGCGAACGTATACGGTCTTCGGCAATCTTTCCATCCCTGAGGAGGAAAGTGTCCATGACAGGGTGCTCGTAACACCGAATTCCGAAGAGTCCTCAAAACCTCCATCATTTGATACCAAGACCTTTGTCGTCCCCGACGGGGGGAAAAGCGTCAGAGGAACGACCGGATTGTTCGTAAAAAGGGCTCCCCGCCTGATGGTGATTCCGACCGGTCGGACCGCAAAATCAAGCGCGGTGATCCGCTGCCCCGCCGTTCCGACCACCTGCCATTGAAGCGGTTCGGATGAAAGCTGGGGTGATGCAAGCCGAACGGTAAACGAGCCGGGCGGCACACCTCTTATTCGGTAATCGCCGAGTGGGTCGGTCATAGTTGGCGAGGAAAAAGGTATCCCCGATACGTCAAATCCCTCAATGATAATGGCCACTCCCTCCGCTCTTTTCCCCTTGGTGGTAACTCGACCCGAAACCGAGAAGCTGGTCTCGGGAGGGCGTGGGGTTGTAGTGACCGCCGATGTGCTGCGGGGCGTTGGCGTGATGGAGGGAGTTGGAGGCGTTTGCTGGGGAGGGCTGGTCGGTGATGGGATAGGGGAGGGAGATGGAGTGGTTGTTGTTGATGCCAGCGGCGTGGGAGTCTGCGTTGGCGTCGGTGTGGCCGTTGGTTGAGGGGTGGGTGTTGAGGCACCTGACTCTAGGCAGAAACCATAGGTATTCACATGAGAGGATATTTGGCTAACGGAGGCCGCCGAGAATGATGAGGGAGGATTCGACGGGTTGAGCGAGGTCGTCATAATCCCCTCTGCAACGTGTCCCGCGGAGAGATTGTGACCCAGCTCGTGGGCAAGAATGATCGGATCGAGTGCATCCTGGAATCGCCGAATGGTTGCGTAGGAGGAAGAGGGATATCGACAGGCGACACCGAGGTATGCGATCCCGATGACCCCGTCATCAAAGATTCGATCGGTAAACAATACCCCTGCGTTCGCCGTTCCTCGACCGCCACTCTGCCGAAATAGGTCGAGGAGCGTCTCCGATGCTGTGATCGAACTCGGGTACGAAACGGGCGACGGATCGATAAATGACGACTCTAAAAAGATGCTCATCCCGAGATCCGGCCCATACATCGCCGAGGCTGCGTTTGTAATCGTTGCTATCCGGCTGTTCGCCGCCGACCCGTACCGAGCTGTCCAAAGATGATCGGCGACACTCCGAATTGAGAGGGTTTTTCCGAGGCTCGCACGCGCAGTCCTCGGGGAAGGAAGGGTATTCGGAGCGGACTTCCCCTTAGGCTGCGCGAACGATAAAAGGTGGTCGGAACCACAACCCTTCTCAGCAAGCGCAAAATGGGGGGCTCGAACGACGCGAAAATGAGAGTCCCCGTCAAAAGCGGAGAGTGCGAAGAATCGGGTGCCCCCTCGAACTCCCGAGGTCGCAAAATTAAGGGTGATAAGCCGATCTCTGTCTCGCTGCGGCAAAGGGCCATGCGTGCGAGAGGGTCGACCATTCGTTAGCGATGCGGCAGCCCACCGAGTCGCGGTCGAACTGCCCCTCCCTGATTCTCGCGAAGGAGCTCGTGCCTCCCCTCGCCAAAACAGGGCTTGTTCACCCGCCGATCGTTCGTCATTACGGGGTCGGCTGGTGAGGGATATTTCGGTAAGACCGGCTCCTGGGAGAACTATTCGCACCGTCAGTGACCGCGATGCTGCGATCATCGCCGTATTGATTGAATCAGAGGAGCCTCGTTCCGAGCGGATGGAGATAACTCGGGCGGTCCGGGGAGTTGCAAGGGCAAGCCTCGGCGCAGCCACAGCGACGAAAAGCAGGGTGCCAAAAACAAAGCGTCCCCCTGATTCAAGAAAAGCCGCTTTCCTGCTCCGACCATGGAGGTTTCCAACGCACCTTGGAAAGAAGTGTCTCCGTCCCTGCCCCATCCCGTAACCCCCTTTTTTTTCTCGTGGCCC
>OMIW01000069.1 GCA_900299205.1 Pseudomonadota bacterium | reverse complement strand
TTGATGCATCCTTATTCAGCGCTCGAAACAACGTCTTTCCATGCTTGACCTTTTTTATTCCCACCTCATTGAACTCAAAAACCTGCACCATATTCGAGGGGTTCTCGATTGGGATCAGCAGGTTTGCCTGCCCAATAAAGCGGCAGCCGAGAGAGCTGAGCAGCTCGAACTGATGGCACGACTGATTCATCAAAAATCAATCAGGCCCGAATTCGCGGATGTGGTTGATGAATTAGCTGCGAACAGTCAGCAGTACTCAGAGGAGGATCAGGTTAATATCCGCGAGACGAAGCGAGCTCTTGATCGCCAGCGAAAGCTTCCGGCATCTTTTGTTGCGGAGCAGGCGAAGGCTTCGTCTCTCTGCTGGAACGCCTGGATGAAGGCTCGTCCAGATAATAATTTTGCCGCGGTCGCCGATCTTTTAGATACCGTTTTCAAACTTGCCCGTGAAGAGGCACATCTTGTTGGATTCGAGGAACATCCCTACGACGCGCTCCTCGATCTGTATGAGCCTGGTGGCCGACTTAGTGTCGTCAAACCGCTGCTCCTTAAATTGGGTGACGAACTGTCAGAAATCTGGCCAAAGTGCGCAGAAAAATCTGCTCAAACAAAGGTGATAACCGGAGAATTTGATGAGGCTGGCCAGGTCCGATTAGCCGAAACGGTTCTCAAAGGTATGGGATTTGACTTTTCGTCGGGACGGCTCGATAAGACTCACCACCCATTTATGACTGGCCTCGGCTCGCACGACTTTCGGGTGACAACTCGGTATGATCAATCCGACTATCTTTCATCGCTCCTGACTATTCTGCATGAGGGTGGCCACGCGCTCTATGAGATGGGTTTACAAAAGAAGTGGGCGGGGACTCCGATGGGGCGGTACGTTTCGCTCGTTATTCACGAGTCCCAATCAAGGTTGTGGGAAAACTTTATCGGTCGCAGTCGCTCTTTCAGCAAGTATATTCATCGGGTCGTAAGTGATATTTTTCCCTCTGAGGCAAAAAGTTCCTCACCAGATGATCTATGGGCCGCCTGCAACGCCGTGAAGCCCTCTTTGATTCGGGTCGAATCAGATGAGGTCACCTATTCTCTCCACATCATTATTCGCCTCCTGTTGGAGGAGCAGATAATCCTCGGGAAATTAAACGCCAAAGATCTTCCTGATGCATGGGCTGAGCTATATCGGAAATACCTGCGTATCACCCCCCCAACAGACAGAGATGGCGTTCTTCAGGATACCCATTGGTTCAGCGGCTCTATCGGCTATTTTCCCACATACGCGCTCGGTAATGTATTCGCGGCGATGATGATCGAGAAGATACGAGAGGAGCTGCCGCAGCTCGATCACAACATTGAACAGGGAGAATTTCAGCCATTGCTTCGGTGGCTCAATGAAAATATCCATTATCACGGCATGCGCTATTATTCGACCCCGTTGGTAGAGCGGTCTACTCAGAGGAAGGTTTCAGTTGCTCCCTTCATCTCGTATCTCAAGGCTAAGTTTGACGTATAAACGGGGCGTTCAATGATTAAGGTCGTATGTGGAGTCATTGAGAATGAGTTGGGACAACTCCTGATAGCGCGACGCCCAGAAGGAAAGTCGCTCGGCGGTTTTTGGGAGTTTCCGGGGGGAAAAATAGAGGAGGGAGAGAGCCCAGAGGCTGCTCTGCGGCGCGAGCTTCAGGAAGAACTTCTCATTGAAACCGAGATTTTTCAGGTGCTTCCTCCCGTTGAGCATCACTATCACTCGTCCTTACCCCCCTCGCCCGATACCGTTCCGCATCCGATCTCGATTTTGCTCATCCCCTGTCGCGCTCGCATCGTTTCCGGAGTCCCGCATCCAACAGAGCACTCAGAGATAGCGTGGCGCTCCCCTTCCGAAATCGATGTATCGACACTGGCACCAGCAGACATACCGATACTCCGTTCTTTGTGAGCCCCCCGAATCTTTGAGCAGGAAAACTCCAATGCCACACCCACCAGTTGGCCTCTCCCAACCTTATCGGTATGATTTCGGCTTGAGCCCTATTAACAATAGCCTTTCCCGTCGAATGTAGGCCCCATCACCATGACCACGCCCCCTCTCATCGATTTTCGGAACGTCTCGGTTCGATTCGGCAAGACGGTCATACACCGAGATATCTCGTTTGCTGTTCATGAGCGAGAGGTGGTGACCCTTCTTGGCCCCAGCGGTACCGGAAAAACCGTCCTTCTGAAGCTCCTTATAGGCCTTCTGACCCCAACCTCGGGAGATGTCCTCGTGGAAGGAAGCAATCTTGCTCAGCTCGACCGCGAGGGGTTGCGACAGATGCGCAAGGAGGTCGGGATGCTCTTTCAGGGAGCAGCTCTTTTTGACTCCCTCACCGTTTTTGAAAATATCGCCTTTCCCTTGCGCGAATACGGCGAGCGGGATGAAGCGAGAATTGCGGTCGTCGTGGAGGAAAAACTCGGGCTCGTTGGATTGTCGGGATTTGCGCAGCGGTTTCCGGCCCAGCTCTCCGGTGGGCAACGGAAGCGGGTGGGCCTCGCACGCGCACTCGCAAGCTCACCACGGGTCGTGCTGTTTGACGAGCCCACCACCGGCCTCGACCCCACCTCCCGTAATCGCATCGACGATCTCATCATCCGACTCCGTGACGAGCTCGGCATCACCTCAATCGTTGTGACCCACGACATGGAGAGCGCTCGCCGCATATCAGACCGCATTATTCTCCTCTCTCAGGGGGCCGTCATCGTCGACGCCCCCGCCCCCGCAGTGTGGGAGGATGCCGAGCCAGTGCGACGGTTTGCGAGTGGGCAGTGGGTGGATTAGAATTCCAAGGTTTCGTCGAAGTAATGTTCCCTCGCTATGTTCTCCCTCCGCCCCTACCAGACCGCCGCCGTCAATGCCACCCTCAAACACTTCCGCCGATCGCGAAAGCCCGCGGTTATCGTATTGCCGACCGGAGCGGGAAAGAGTGTCATCATCGCCGAGCTAGCCAAAGTCGCGCGAGGAAGAGTGCTGGTGCTCGCTCATGTCAAAGAACTCGTCGAACAGAATCATGAGAAGTTCAGAAGCTATGGCCTCACTGCCGGTGTTTATGCCGCAGGACTTAATCAGAAAGATGTCGACGATAAAGTCATCTTCGGAAGCATACAGTCGGTTGCTCGTGCCTCCTCTTCCTTCTTCGATGATTTTTCACTCCTCGTGATCGATGAATGCCATCGAGTATCGGGGGATGATGGAACTCAATACACCGAGGTGATCGATGCCGTTCTCAAGCGAAATCCAAATCTTTGCATTCTTGGATTGACCGCGACCCCGTATCGGCTCGACACTGGATGGATATACCAGTTTAATTATCAAAACTTCTTGTGTACCGAGGAACCGCGGCTTTTTCGCACCTGCATCTTCGAGATATCCCTCCGGCAGATGATTGAAGATGGCTACCTCACCCCGCCGATTCAAATCGATGCGCCGGTTGCGAGCTACGATTTCTCAAGCCTCAGACTTCCCGGAGGGCAACAGGCGTTCAAACTCGAGGAGATCGAGGCTATCCTCAAAGACCAGGCGCGCATAACGCCCGTCATCATGCACAACATCATCGAGATGGCTGAGAATCGGCGGGGAGTGCTGATCTTCACCGCCTCGGTACGTCACGCCAAAGAGATTCTCCGCTACCTTCCGCGTACCGAATCGGGGATGGTGATAGGCGACATGCCGACGGAGGAGCGGGACCAGATCATCGATCGATTTCGGACCCAACGGATCCGATACCTCGTCAACGTCTCAGTCCTTACGACCGGATTCGATGCTCCGCATGTCGACCTGATCGCGATCTTGCGACCAACTGAGTCAGTGAGCCTGTATCAGCAGATAGTCGGGCGAGGACTTCGCCTTTTCCAGGGCAAAAAGGATTGCCTCGTTCTCGACTACACCGGCGTCCCCCACGACATCTTCAGCCCGATTGTCGCCGACCGGCGCCCGCGCAGCGATTGCGTCCCCGTTTCAGTTTCATGCCCCGAATGTGACCACACCAACACCTTCTGGGGAACCGCCACACCTCAGGGCGAGGTTGCAGAACATTTCGGCAACAAATGTGCCGGTGCCATCGAGAACCCCGATGATGGGAGCTTGGTCCCATGCGGATTTCGGTATCGGTTTCGCGACTGCGAATCGTGCGGCACTCAAAATGATGTCGATGCCGAGCGTTGTATCTCTTGTCAGATTGAATTCGTTGATGACGATGCAAAATTAAAGGCGGCAGTGGCCGCTAAGGACACCCACGTCATGCGCCCCGATACGATGATCCTCGAGCGAAAAGTAGACGCCAAAGGAACAGAACGGCTCGAAGTTCGATACTACGACCTCGACGCCCAGCACCTCTCTGAATCATTCTTTTTTCAAAGCCCCACCGACGCGCAGGTCTTCTACTACAACTTTGTCCGGATGCACCACAAAGCCCCCGGACTACCCCTCGCGATCACAACCGCATCTGACGCCCTCCGACACCAGCACCTGTTTCGGATACCACTCTTCATTATAGCGCGAAAGCAGAAGCCGTTCTGGAAGATTCGGGAGAAGGTGTTTCTGTGATAGCAACAATAGGCCAGA
>OMIW01000068.1 GCA_900299205.1 Pseudomonadota bacterium | reverse complement strand
TACCAGAATGGATTGGGTTTATTGAATCCGAACAGGGTGCGTATGAGAGTTCTATTCGAGAAAGGCTTCTGTCAATTAGTCCTCCCACCATCGATCGAGTCTTAAAACCGTGGAAAGCTCAAAAGGGTATTTCGCTTACTCGAGCGGGGAGCTTCCGCGATCAGATTCCAATTCAGGAGAACCTATGGGACATCAAACTACCTGGCTACATGGAAATTGATACGGTCGCGCATTGCGGTGGATCGATACTGGGTGAATATGTTCATACGATCACCATGGTCGATATCGCCTCGACGTGGACGGAGGTTCGTGCCGTTTTTGGTAAGGGCTCTACAGGTATCGTGAAATCTATCGAAGATATTGAGAATTCACTCCCTTTTGAACTCCTTGGCTATGACTCGGATAATGGCACCGAGGTGCTTAACCAGCATATCCTCCGATACTTTCGCACTGAACGAGAAGAACGAAATCGCAAGCCTGTCCTCATGACTCGTTCACGAGCATACCGGAAAAATGACAACGCGCATGTTGAACAAAGAAACAACTCAATCAACCGTCGCTGGCTTGGGTACGAGCGGCTCGACTTCTCCGAAATTACTCCGCTAGTCGACTTCTACTTTCGAAGCATCATCTGTCCCCTCATGAATCACTTCTTCCCCTCCTTCAAGCTCCTCGACAAGCGGCGGTGCCAGTCGAGGACTCAGAGGATATACGCAGAACCGCAGACCCCATACTCAAGGCTCATTAACTCAGACGCAATCGGTGACCAACGTAAGGCTATACTTCGCGAGCAACATGCTTCCCTGAACCCGCTCGCCATTCGCCGACAGCAAAAGCATTACCAGCGCCTGATAGACACATCCATAAAGCTACTCAGGCTCGGTCAGCCCCCTACGGGACTCTTGGCGGTCCCTTCGCGGGCTGACAGACCGTCGCCCTTTGCCCAACTCCAAATGCCTGAAGTACTACCTCTCAGAAAAAAATACGGCAGCTAGAACCGCGTCTAAATTAGCCGAGTTTTTTAGCCCAATTCTCAACATAACGCACGCCCTCAAACATTATTACCATAATTTCGAGGACATCGAATTATGAGGCAAATGGACTCGATTCGCCATGGCGAAGTAAAGGAACCAACTGCCTGATCGTCCACGGCTACCAGAGATGATGCTATTTCGAAAGGGCTTTGGACGGTAGGATGGAGACGCCCAGATATGACCCCCAAAATTTAGACACTTCCTGTTCAACCTGATAGGGAGGAACCATGACGAAGCGATACGACAAGGCATTCAACGGAGAGGTGCTCGGTAGGGTCCGTTCTGGGGGCGCGGTGGGAGAGGTCACTGCGAGGTACGGGTGAAGCGAAATCACTCAATCGTGTGTCAGTAGCGGGGGTGCGAGCGACTAAACGCCCCGAAAGTTGCTTTACTGGTGGACTTTGGTCGTAGCGCATCATTTTTACCCAAGTGCGCCGGCTTCCCGTTGTCTCTTCGACATCGGCAAAAGTGCTGCTGGGGTTTGGCAATTACGCTCATCGGGCTTCGTCAGTCACCCCATGGGCGTCCTTGCGATTCCTTTTCGTGACGAAAGATCACGACGTTGCCCTCTCCCTGCACAGGGGGCTCGAACATCTCTGCGCATGCGCCACAAAACTCGGGCGTGATAAGGTGGCAGTACGGGGGGAGTGTTTTGTTCCGGGAGGTAAGTCGTGAGGCGAGGATCGTTAGCGGGGCGTCACAGAAGACGATGAAGGGAAGGCAGATAATTCCGGTTGACTCGTCGGGTTGACATGAGGTTATCGCGTTATGGCGGGCATTCCTTGTAAAGAACCCGTCGTCAAGGATTACTGAAATATCGCGCGAGAGGATCTGTCGAGCGATGCGCCACAGGGAACCCCGCGCGGCATTTACCCTTTGGAGCCTCAGCGCAGGTTCCCGCATCAGATGTTCGGCTCCAAAGAGGGGGACGAGGATTTGGTCAAGGGTCAGCACAATGGCTCGGTACCGTGCTTCAAGCATAGTGGCAGCAGTGCTCTTGCCGCTGCCCGGAAGTCCAGACATCAGAAAAAGATAGGGGTTGCCGGCGTTGGGCGGAGGCGGGAGCGGTGCTCCGAGAGGTTGGATCTTCATGTGAATCAGGCGCTCGATTCGGAAAGCTTAGATATGCGCGGGACGGCGTGACGGCGCGATATGCTCCTCCGATGGAGTTGTCCTCTTGATTCGCTGTTTTTTGCCATCTATGCGATAATAAGCGGTTTCCTTCTCTTATGTCGAGGGTGGGGGCGGGTAGTACGTCGAATGGGGTGTTATGAGCATGCAACGAGTGGCGCTGTTGACAGCAGAGGATGTGGGAGAGATCGCTCTTGATGAATTGACTCAGCGAAAAATTTCGTTTGCTCGACCCAGTATAATCCGCATACGCAACCAAGATTTGGTTGTTGTTTCGGTCGAGAGAAAAGCTGTCGCTAGTCTATTTGGGCTGCGAGTAATAGAGGATATTTTCGCGGTGCTTGAGGAAGGAGTGTCCCTTCCTGATGAACACAAACTCCACCGCCTCACCCCCCGGACTCTGCGCGAACGAACTCTCGAAGCACTCCCTCTCTCCCGCCGCCAGCGCGGGAAAAAGGCGTCGACGACCTTTTGGGTCTTCGTTAAGCAGGACGAAGACCACGCCGTATGGCGCCGTTCGATTGCTGAACAGCTGGTTGGATTTTACTCGGGAACTTTTGCGCGTTGGACCGCTCGTGAGCCTGCCGAGGTGGAGGTCTGGGCGTTTCTCTCGGAGGGGCGTGCCCTTCTTGGTTTACGGCTCACCGATGTTACTTTTCGCCAGCGTCGTTATAAGCGCGATGAGCGGCCTGGTTCACTTCGGCCGACCCTCGCGGCGGCGGTACTGCTCGCAGCGCAGCCGGGCGATGAGGAGGTTGTGCTTGACCCGATGTGTGGCGTCGGGACACTCCTTCTTGAGTACGGAATCGCCCATCCTGATGCGCGATTGATAGGATGCGACCGCGACCGTCATGCGCTCGCTCTTGCGGAGGCGAACGCAGAGCGAGCCGGGGTGACGGTCTCATTTCAACACGGCGATGCGACAACCGCTGAGATGTTCTCAGGACTTGAGGGAGAGGTCTCTCTCGTCGTGTGTAATCTGCCATTCGGAAAACAGTTCGGCGCGCATCAGGATCTGATGGTTCTATACCGGCGCGCACTCCAGCGGTGGCGAGGTCTGCTCAAGCCGGGAGGGCGGATGGTGCTTTTAACATCGCGACCAAACCTGATTCACCAAGTCGCGGGGCGGTCGGGATTGGTCGCTCGGGATAAATACTCGATCATGGTGCAGGGTATCCGGGCGAGAGTGGTCACGGTGGCCCCGACGGGAGGCTCGGAGGCAGATGAGGGTTAGAACCGATCATCTGCTCAGATTTCATCAAGATGAGCGGCGAACCAGCGTGTGTTATATCTTCCAACCCAAATGAGCAGAACGAGAGTGCTGACGATATTGGCCGCCAAAACGTACCAGTAGGGCTCGAATGCGGGGGCGAGCAAGATGGGACCGATCCCCACAACAGGAATTGCTCCGATGAGAGAGCGTACTGTTTGACCGATAGGGAGCTCGACAAGGAAGGTAACGGTCCACACGATCCCACCGAAAGAGCATGCAATCAGGGGTGCGAGCTTATAGTGAATGTTGAAAAGGTCGTGGTGGTGTTTCAGTTCAGCCACGGAGGCAACGAGTGCCGCAAGAGCGAAACTAATGATGACTGCGAGCGCCCATGCAAAAAAGGCAAAGGGTCTACCATAAAAGGGGAAGGCCGAGGGATCGGTGATAACATCGATGAACACAAAAATCCCGAGGGGGACAGTCGCGAGTACGAACGCGGCTACTCGGATGAGGGTGAGTAGCCACACGGAGCCGTAGAAAGGACTTTTCCCGACCGCTGCGACCATCGGAAGAAGGACGCCACTGTGTGATAAATAATCGAGCACACGTCGATGAGCTTTCAGAGCTAGCCACAAAGCGGTAACGATTGCGAAGCCAATGTTGAGAATAATCACGATCTTCGCCGAGAGTGAACTCAGCTTGGTCGGTTCGCGAAATCCCACTAGGTCAAAGAATCGATCTCCTAATCGCTCCCCAAGCTCCTTGCGCGCCTGTAATGCTTCGATATGTTTTTTCTCGACACTTCCCCGAAAGTTTACCTCCTGAAACAGGACAAACCCAAGGAAGCTTCGAAAGTCAGTCCTCATCTTTCCGTTTTCTTTCCGGATGATAATGTCGGTACCACAACCGTCGCAGATATGAATCGCTCGAAACAGTCCCTTAAAAAGATTCTGGTAGAAAGGCAGTCCAAAAGTTTCGGTAACCGCCGGAGAGATAACGATATCAAATCGCTCAAGCGCACAATCTGGGCTGGTTGCTCTCAGGGTTTGAGTTACGGGATCGTCCTCCCAGAAGCAGGTTTTTAGCTCCCTCGCGAAGTCAGCATTGCCGATTAGGGACTTGCGAAACCAGGATGGATCTTGGTCCTTTGCTCGAGCCTCTAGTTTCTCAGCTCGCATCTCCGCACTTTGATGGCTCGGAGCCCTTAAAAATATCGCCGACCCGAAAAATTGAAGGACAGCGAGCATGACGGCGGTGATAACCGGAGCGAGAAGAAGTATCGCGACAAGGCGCGGGATGCGAAGGAGACACCACGTGAGGCGGAGAGAGGGTATCATCAGCAAACTCTTCGAGGTGCCGTGATAAAGGACAATGAAGGGGACGATGGATGCGGGATTCCATCGACCACCTTCGAGCGTTCTTTGCGTCCGGCCTTTGTCAGAAATATCCCGGTCCCAACCCGGGACCGACTTTCTTAGAGGTATTCGCTTAGATGACCCGAATGCGGCTTAAGATTTTTAGGCCGCGGGCTTTACTGGTATTAGAAGTTCTGGCCGAAGAGTCCCAACGAGGTTTCGGACAGCAGCCAATCCTTGTCGGGCAATACTCTCGACCGTTCTACTCCCGACATGGGGCGTGATTATCACATTGGGAGCTCCCGCAAGGGGGTTGTCGGCGTTAATCGGTTCGGGTTCTATCACGTCCGCTCCAAACCCGCGTACCTGACCACTTCTCAGCGCATCAGCAAGCGCCCGTTGGTCCACCAGCCCCCCTCTGCTCACATTTATGACGTAGGCACCCCGTTTACATGACTGCAATCGACGGGCGTTCAGGAAGTTGCTGTTCTGTTTGGTGAGGTTCATGTTGAGCGAGATGATGTCGGATACTCGAAGGACCTCTTCTGGAGTTGCCAGCCTTGCAATCGAGGTTGGGAGCTCTGCAAATATGGGATCACTGTAGGCTGCCCGAAGTGCGTCAACATACCCCTGCTGCTCAGCGCTCCACGAGGAGTTGTAGATCGAAACATGCACGCCAAATGCCATCGCCCGTTTCGCCATTTCCCGTCCTACTCGGCCAAATCCGAGGACTCCGAGGGTTTTTCCGGCGAGCTCGTTGCCGGTCATCCGACGCCACTGGAGTCGCTGCACCGCAGCATGTTGCTCAGGGATGTTCCGCAGAAGGGAGAACATCAGTCCGAAGGCGTGTTCGGTAACGGTCGTATGGTTTACTCCTGGGGTATTGCACACGGCAATACCGAGCTCTTTGGCCACCTCAAGGTCGATCTTGTCGAGACCGACTCCGTACCGGCTGATCACTTTCGCATGAGGGTGAACTTTTCGAAGCACTGCTGCGGAAAAATGGTCCTCGCCGACGAGAAATCCGTCGAATGGACCCTCAGCATCGACCACCGAAAGAAGTTGGCCCTCCGATAGGGGCCCTCGGGCCTTTACGAGGGTAAAATTACCTGCAGCGAGTTCAGCAACGTGAGGACCCGGCGTATCAAGGAAGCTCGTGGTGGTGACAAGGACGCGCATGAGAAATACCTTTAAGTGAACGGCGAACCGAACGGCAGTTGGGGTCTTTCTAGAGGATAGACACCAACACCACCTTGGTTTAAGGAACGGAGAGCCCAGCGGTAAGGCTCCCTACCGGCGTTTTCTCACGGGATATTTCGCGAGCCTAGCACCAAAAAGAGAGTTCGACAAACGCCGTGGGGTGGCCACCTCGGCCCCTGCTGAGACCGGCGAGGCCCCGAAGGAGAAGAGAAGCAATCGGGGCTTGAGAGGTCCTCGAATTTGCGCGGAATTACCGGATTACTCGAGGTCGATGGTGGTTCCCAAGGGAAGGTGCTGGAAGAGTGCGCTCGCCACCTCTTCGGAGACTCGGAGCCCCCCAATCTCATCACTCCAGAATGGCCCTGAATGGAGCGGGATTTCTCCGGTCAGAAAGAG
>OMIW01000067.1 GCA_900299205.1 Pseudomonadota bacterium | reverse complement strand
CGAATGTTGAGAGCTGGGCCCTCGACGAGCAAGAGCGGGTAGTCGCGAGCGCCGTCCGCTCGCTGGAGGACAACATCCTCGCCGGCCAGCCTCAGAAGCTACGACGATGGCTCGCCAAAAATGCTCTCTTTGAAGAGGCTCCAATCGCTACCGATGAAACATATGAGCAGACAAAACACACATCATCGCCCAAAGCTCATTCCCTCCACCATCTAACCATCCTCGGCATAGTAGAGCCATTCTCGGTCGCCGGGAAAGAGCTCGTCGTCAATCACCGAGGCACCATTGACAAGAGGAGCTTTGAAGAAAACCTCCCGCAGCAAATTCGGGAGAAGCTGGGGCGGGCGATCTCGGCGGAACTGAGTCGTAAGTATCACGGCAAGGTCGAGCCCCTTCACATACCGACATCGGAGGGCCCCAACACCAGTTACTTCCGAGACAAGGTCCGTGTGTATCGGATCAGTCAGGAAACGGATCTCCCGACATCGCTCGTCACCACCGCCCTCCGCTATTATCAAGGACTGGGGCTCCTCACCATGAAGGATGGTGGCCTCATCCTCTCGGATTTAGGGAAACAGACGGGACTCGGAGTTCGGGTTGCTGAGCGACTTGGTCACCCTCGCGCTGATATCCAACCCAACCGTTCATCGAACGATATCATCGACGATTTTCTCTCCGCCGCCCGAGCCTCACGAGAAAAACAGGCCCGCCCCGAGTACACTGTCAGAAACAATCGCCCAGGACTGCCCCGCACCCATCTCTTCGATGGATTCTCGATACCCGATAATGGTATCGATCCCGCTCTCGTTGAGGCGTCTCAGGCCGCCACCCGTCGTGCCGACCCAACGCAGCAGCTCGTGATTATGGGAGGATTGCTCTCACCAGAACGGGGGATGCGGCGGAAAGAGATGCGGAATTGGACCGCCCCTCACTCCGAGGACGATAAGACACACCTCGGTTCGGCACTGATCGCGAAATACCCGGGTCGCACTCTCCACCTACTTGGAAGAAGGGACGACCAGAGCGCCGAGCGACGTGCCTACGAGCAGGCACTGCGAGAGCGCGCCTACACAAATACGGACGGCGCATCACCTCCCTCCGAAGCCGCCATCAGGGCGAGCATCGAGCACCGAAACGATCAACGCCAATACACGCAGCAACAGGAGCTCGCCGCAGAGATAACTAAGTGGGCAACCTTTATCTCTCTCATCGTCCAACCTCTCGAATGGAAGCTCGGTCGACGGCTCTACGAATCAGATACAATCCAGGAGCGCACCGGGGTCGAGATGAACGAGCTTGAAATCGTCGCCTCTATCTCCCAGATCATCCGCGATAGTGGGTCGCTCAAAAAAGCTCTCCCCGAGCTGTCACAGAATTATCAGAGTTATCTTACCTTCGTCTCTGCGGACGATCCCGCGATCCTCGACAAGCTCGAGCGGGTGCTTTTCCCCAAGAAGGAGGAGTTGACAACCGAGGAATCAGTTACCCGGGGCGGTGCCGACCTCGTTATGATGGGCCCACATCAACGAGACCCCCGCTATCGGGTCGCGGCAGTAACCGATTTTAAGCGAAGCGACCGCGCACCAGCCAACCCGACTAATGCCTACGAAGGGCTCCTCCGCTCGATGGGGAATCTGCGCCACGATACGGCAGATATGCATCTCCTGTACGGAACCGATCAACTGATCGGCCAGCTCGGACCACACGGATGGGTCATCACCGCTGGCACGATGCAGGGTGTCAGCAACAGCCGACAACCCGATCTCCACTATCAGCTCCATAGCAAAGCATTTAAAGATATGGCGGGACGAGGACTTCCGCCGCAGGCAAGCTTTATCACTCTCCAGGGAGGAGTTCATGGCCATAAGATAACTCAGGCGATTGAGTACCAAATTACGACGCCGAAACTCCTCGCCGCGATCGAGGACAACATTAGGCGAGGGGTCCCGCACAAACAGGCACATATCTATGTAACGAGTGATTGGCAGATCGGGTCACCAACGATGCAACCTGCGATGATAGTAGCGGGTCTTATTGAAGCGATCGATGTGGGAGTCGAGGAGATCGTCCTTAATGGGGATATTCTTCACGGAGTCAACTATCCGAGGTTCCTCCAGGAATCACAGCTGGTCGAGCACCCCCTCAATGGGATTGACTCTCAATCGCAATACATCTTTGAGCTCCTCAATCCGGTACTCGCTTATATGAGGGCGAAAAAAGAGGCTGATTCAAGCTTCAAGATCCCCACCTTCACCATTCTTCCTGGCAATCACGAGATCAATACTCAGGCGAACAAAGGCACCCAGGGCACCTGGTTCGTTCAGGGAATCGCCGAAAAGGTGCGCTCATATCTCCATGGATGGACTAACGATGAGACGTTCGCGAACGCACACGTTGTGTGTCCTGAAAAGTTCATCGCCACTGACGGTACCCCGGTCGATTATCCGCTGGTTCACATCGACCGGACTAAAGATATCGGGATCTGTGTCGAGGTGACCCATTACAACGCGAAGGGGGGCGGGGGGGCCTTTTCCCCCACCGTCACCGGCATCGCACGACACATTCATGCGATGGGGGAGGGTAAGGCGCATATACGATTAGAGGGCCACCTCCACGTGACCGGCTTTCAAGTTATCAACGGAGTGGTGTGCGTCCGAACGGGAGCAAATGCGGGCCAATCAAGCTATGAGGCGCATCTCGGCTTCCCTCCCGCTCCCCCATCAAACCAATTTATCAGCCTCGATTCGCACAACCTCCCCACGTTTTTCGTAGCAACCCAGGCCTATCAAGAGACCCGGTATCGAGACCTCCTAGGCAAATTGCATGAGAAGGGCATCCTTGTTGACTACAATAGCTTCGACGCCTTTTGCGACGAAAAGCGACGGTTCGTATCGCTCAGAGATCGGGGAAATCCCACCGATGTCCGGCGTGGAAGCTGAGGGAAATCAAGAGGTTCTGCTTTTGAGGGCCGTGCGCTCTGAGGTAGCTCAAAAGCTCGGAGCCAGTGCACGAGCAGTATTGGCTCCGTAGCTATCCTCCTCATATTTTTCACTTTGAGTCTCGTTCCACGAAACTTTTCCCGGATACTTTCGATACTCGGCAGTCTACGTTATCAATCGCCCGACCTGCACTGATGACGAACTTCCCCGATCGGAGGTATAATGATTTCGAAACAGCGCAAACTGAAAAAAATACTTACGACGATCCGACTATGCCCCTCGAGGTTTTCCTCAATCCCTTCACCGATTTCGGCTTCAAGTGGCTCTTTGGCACCGAGGCGCACAAGGACTTGTTGATGGATTTCCTCAACTCGCTCTTGCCCGCCCATCACCAGATACAGACCCTCACCTTTCGAAAAAACGAACACCTCGGGGGTGCCGCATTCGATCGGCGTGCCATATTCGACCTCTACTGCGAATCGCAAAGCGGTGAGCGGTTTATCGTCGAGATTCAGCGGGCCAAACAGCTCTACTTCAAGGATAGGAGCATCTTTTACTCGACCTTCCCGATACAGGAGCAGGCACAACAAGGAGAATGGAACTTCAAGCTTCAGGCGGTCTACACGATAGCACTTCTTGACTTCTGCTTCGATGATGGGGCTGACCCAGAGGAGTTTCTTCATATGGTCAGACTTCGCGACGATTTCTCAGGACGAGCATTCTACGACAATCTCGTGTTTATCTTCGCTGAGCTACCGAAGTTCAAAAAAACGATCGACGAGTTGGAAACCCACCAGGACAAATGGTTCTACGCCTTCAAAAACCTCAACAAACTGAGCTCACGCCCCGAGAAGTTGCGGGAGCGGGTCTTTCAGCGGTTTTTTGAGATAGCAGCAATCGCTCAATTCAATCCGACCGACCGTGACGCATATGATGACAGTGTAAAGGTGATGAGAGATTTGGCGAATTGCGAGGATACGGCGCGGAGGGAGGCGCGGCTGAAGGGACATCTGGAGGGACGACTCGAGGGTCTGCAGGAAGGGCGTCAGGAGGGACTCCGGGAAGGGCGAGAGGAAGGTCGAGAGGAAGGGCTTCAGGAGGGATTAAGCAAGGGCCGGGAAGAGGGCCGCCACGAGCTTCTTCGTCGCCTCGTCACTCGCCTTATTGCCGCTGGTATCAGTACAGAGGATATCGCCGTCTCCGCGGGATGCAGCCTCGAGGATGTGGCAGAATTGATCGTGGAGTCGGAGAGCTCCAATGGGGAAACGGGGAGCAGAGCAACAAAGGAGGCGCACGATTGATAGGAGCGGCTAAACACGACCACATGAACTATGCCCGATAAATCAGCCCTCATCGCAACAAGAGGCGTGGCTGTGCAGATGGGAGGGGCTTTTAGAGCTTGAGCTCACTCGACGATATGGAGCTACGGCGAGCCAGGTGAAAGTCCATAAAGCTCGTCAAATCGTAGCCAGCACCTCTCGAGGATAGTTTTTTTCTGATTTCAGGATTGCCCCTCCGCCCTGTCGCTCTCCCGTTCAAAAACTCCACCGAATCCCTGCACCAAAGCGGTGCCACGATTCATCTGAGCGCCAGGCAGCCTCGTAGGTGAGGTAGGGAGCGAATGAGGCGGGGGAATTATCGCGACGAGCCCCTCGGATAGTCTGGGTTAGCGACACCCCCTGATAACAATCAGCAGAGCCATCCTGACCGCACATCACCCGATATGCTGCTGTGGTTTTCATGGAGAGTATCTCGTAGAAGAAGAATCCAACCTCCGGCCATCCCGTCAAATACCCCTGCCCATCGCCATAGTTCAACCCCACATTCGCCATGCCATACACCGTGAGGTCGTGCGATAGCGCAAACGCTTTACCGACACCACCCTGCATTGTTCCTGCGGGGAACCACGAGAGATTCCGAGATAGGTGACGCTCGACGCCGGCTGAGAATCGGGAGGATAGGCTTTGAGCAAGCGGACCATCGGGGATGATGGAGTCGAAGGAATATACCATCAGCCGATCAACGAGGGGTCTACTACCGTCCGCGGGGAGGAGGAGGGAGATCCTGCCTAGCTCGACAGAGGACTCAATCGCCGTATGAGAGTTGTCTTCTGAGAGAAGATGTGAGGCAGGAAGAAGCGTTATTGACCCATAGGATCGCCCCTCTACCAGTGCTGCACCCATCACTAGCTGAGGGAATCGGGGCGCATTGAGCGGATCTCGGGCGTTTTCAACCGTATATGAGACGTCAGGAAGATTCGCTGATATTGCATCAAGCGCAGATGCTACCTCTCGTCCTCTTTTGGGATCATTCGCCTTTTCTTCCTCTAATACCGCTTTTGCGAACTCCATTCGGAATCGATCCGCGCTTCCCCACCCCAATAAACCAAGCTCACCAACAGAGTCCTTCTTCACGGCATCCCGAGTCTGAATCATATCGTATCGCGCCAGAGCGTCTCCGAACGACCGTATCCTCCAGTCGCGTGAAGGGTGGAAAGAACGCGAATCGACAAGACCCACCTCCCGGGCACGCCGTGCGACGTTGACAGGGGCGATCCAGATATCTTTTTCTTCCAGCAACTCCGGCGCAGCGATTGCAAGGATAAAGTGGATAACGGTCGCACAATTATAACCGACAAAATAGTAGGGGGTCTGGACAAACTTCAACTCCCAGACGTGAAGATGCATCAATCGCCGGGAGAGCGGCTTGAGGGCCAGGTGATATTCCCACACATTTCTTTGTTCACGATCGACGTAGAGAGAGAGTTGCTCAGAAAAAGGAACAAGAGAAAAGTAGCTCGGCATCCCAGTGATAAATGAGTCCCTCGCGATGAGTACCGGGTTTGATGACGTAAATCGGGTGTAAAAAGAGGCAGCATGAGATATCTTCCTGCCGTTATCACCCACACCGTGAAATGCAAGAAACAGATGTCCCATCATGCTCATCGGATGGGCAACATTTTCAGCCGCAAAAACAAGAGATATATCATCCGCCGGTGCTCTGTGCAGGTACTCCGTAAGGGAGGGACATTCCGAGAACGGCAGGTCATACCCAACAGAAGCAAGGTAGTGTCGAATAAACGCCATACGGGCCGGGAACCGGCATGACATGTCAGAGAGCTGATCACCTTTTGCGTTTAACCACGCCTGCAAAAACCGCTCAAGCTCAACCGTTGGGTTGCATGCCGTACCGGTAAGGATGAAGCTCGTATCGGAGATCTGGCAGCGCCCACTCCGATAGTGCAACAAGGCCCGCCACGTCGGACTTTTGGCCAGCTCCAGCTTATGAGCTGTGGCAACCACCGATGATGAATCTCGTCTTTTTGACGCCACCAAGGGAAGAGAGGGCGCGGAGTCGGCGAAAGATGTTGAGGCAAAGAAAACGAGAAGAGCGAGGAGAAGTAGGTGGCGCGGGAGGGTGCCAGAAGGGAGGAGGTCGGAAAGGAGCCATGCGGCTCCTTTCCCGTTGCGCGACGCGACCATGCTACCGCTGACACGAGACGACTACGTTTTCTTCGTAGCGCCACATCTTCTCGCTCACATAGTCGGTAGTAGAGCCCAATACACCCCCTGAAAGGACGTTTATGAAGAACACTGGATCGACTGAGCTCGGCAGGATGGTGCTCTGAGCACACCGAGTATCCTTCGTCGTAATGAGTTTATCACCCTTCTTCCGCTGGACCGTCGCAATTCCCGGTGCCTGAAAAGGAATTCCGTCCACGTTTACATCAACCTTTTCTCCTGTGGAGGTTGAGATATTAATTTTCTGCGTCGAATCATTGATAATCGTCGCACAACCGCTCAACGCAGCGAGCACCAACAGAGTAATTCCTTTTTTCTCTCTCGAAATATAACTGCCATCTCCGCACCCCCAAACGAGCGGCGCAACCCGCCGTCTGTCGGCCCACAACGCCTCGTCACGGACCTCCTCGGAGGCACCTAGGCGCCCCCAGTAAACCCGTCAGGATGCCGGAATCGCCCCGCACGCCGAAGAGCAACGACCTAAGAGCCCCCTGATTCTCAACCATCCACCGTGGCTACTCAAGCCCCCTTCGGGAGGCAAATGGCATCCGAGACTAACGACCGCGACGCCCTAGCCCGTCTCCCATTAAATTTCTTAAACAATTTCGCCCACTACATAGGGCCTCACAGCCTACCCCGTAACCTCCCAATATAATCTCCTTTTTTTCAACCCCTCGACAAACTGGACGCTTTCTGTTATTCAATGACGTTGAGAAGGCGCGTTGGTGACCTAATTTTTGCTTGTTGGGGGTGGGGATGTCGTT
>OMIW01000066.1 GCA_900299205.1 Pseudomonadota bacterium | reverse complement strand
CTCGACGATTCTCCCGGGGAAGCGATGTCCGTCCCCACCCCCATCTGGGTCGTAACGCCCCCGGCCTCATCGAAATTGAAACCCCGAGCGTCAGCCTCTCCCACCGATACCCAACCCCGTCAGTCCTCCGTCGAATGGCATGTTGACCGGCTACTCGCCCAGCTCGACTCCCTTACCCACCTCGACCCCCCCGTCCAACAGCGGGTGAGGACCGCCCTCATCAAACAACAAAGTGAGCGATACTCGGGATCCATCAGGTTTGAGAGGGAGCTTCGCGATGCCCTCGGAGCTCAGGCTGCTGAGATTGAGCACCAGATATTGGCCAATCAGCAGGCCGAACGACAGCGTGTACTCGACCAGGAACGGTCCGCTCTAACGCACCAACTCGGGCTCTCCCCTAACCAGGAGGATCAGCTCGGCCTCGCTCTGCAAAGGGTTGATGATTCGCTTGCTCAGATCCGCCTCGCAACTGAGAAGCTGATCGACGACGCTATGGGGAAGCACCAAGATCCGGAGGTAAACCGGGATGTGCTTCGAGAGGCCATGACCCAAATCGAACAATCTCAAGATTCCCTCCGGAGAACCCGGAAGGAATCTCTCGCAACGGAACTTCGTCAGGTTCTTTCCCCCGAGCAGTATCAAAAGTGGCTCAATCAGGCCGGAGCAGAGTAGGTCAGCGTCGCCCTCAAAAAGCCTGTTTCGTGGAGGACATTGGCTTTTCTTCCAAAGTTATGGCACTCTTCCTACAGGCTCTAGCAACGACGGCGGCATGATTGGTCGTCGTAGACTCCTCCGTCAACGGTCTCGGTCTTTGATGAGGGTGCCGTCCATCGGGGTCGGTGAGGAGAGAGATGGGCCAGTAGTAGCTGAAGTCCAACAGGGAGGTGGGAGGTAGTAATCGCGCTCAGAGGGTGCAGAGACTCTGAGAAATTGCGACAGGGAACGCATGAAGTCTAATGCCGTCTCAGCAGAAGTGGTCGATGACGCAGTCGGAGGACGCGCCGATTTTCAGGCGACGGATACCTCACCAGACTCGGTCGCCCAACCCAACCCTCCGCTTGCAAAGCCGGCCCAGCCCCCGACATCTTCCCCCGTAGCCCATTCACACCTACCTGCCGGATACGCCCTGGTCAAGGAGTTAGGGGTCGGAGGGGTTGCCACCGTTTATCACTGCAAACACCCGCAAGAGGGCGACGTAGCCGTCAAAGTGCTCTCGAACGACTATCTTCCGGATTCGACGGTTACTGAGCGATTCCGAAGGGAGATAAATGCATATCTCGAGATAAATCATCCAAACGTAGTCGGTGGAAGAAGGCTCATAGAGGATCGCGAGCGCGCAATTATCGCCTTAGTGATGGATTTGGCGGTAGGGCAAGACCTTAGTGTTAGGTTGCAGTCAAAGAGCTTTTTCCCTTTATTTGAGACCATAGGCCTCTTGGTTCAACTTTGTGAAGGGCTCGGCGCGATACATGACAAGGGCATCATTCACCGCGATCTCAAGCCAGAAAACATCCTCGTTAGCCCGTGCGGTTTGCTCCAAATAACAGATTTCGGCGTCGCTCTGATGCCCGGCACGTCGCGTTTGACCGAGCACGGAGGAGTCGTCGGAACCTTACAGTATGTAAGTCCTGAATATTTGCTGAGCTCTCAACTTGATGCGCGAAGCGACATCTATGCTGTCGGCCTTATCGCTTACGAGTTGTTGACGGGAGAAGCCCCCTTTGCAGGGGGAGAACTATTTGCATCGGTTACCCAACGGGTAAAGTCAGACCCGCCCTCACCTCGCTCAATAAATCCTCTCATTCCACCGTGGCTTGACTCCATCGTGATGAAGGCTCTCGCTCGGGCGCCTCAGGATCGTTTTCAACAAGTGTCAGCGCTCAAAGAAGAGCTTGCTGCGGGTATACGGCGGGAAGGCCTCCCAATTTCCTTTCCGGACTCCAAATCTCAAAATCGTGGAGACTCTTCGGCAGGTCGTTCAGCCGTGAGCGACGCAAGAAAGCCTGAACGAAAACCTTCTCGCGATATATCAAGGCCAGCCAACAAGATTCAAAGTTTTCATCGAATCGGAGAGAGCAAGGGACCGGAGGGTTCGGGGAACGGGGATGGAACAAAATCAAAACCATCGCATGCGGACACACTCTCTTCAGGACAAGAGCGCCGAATCAGGAAGAACTCGTCTGCGAGGGCGGTAACAGCAAAAAAATCAAAGCAGCTGAAGGAGGAACAAAGGGAGCCTGAATCAAAATCAACAACAACCCCCTCCCGCGTGGGGGGTCAGGGGATGAAACGAGCCCAATTCGCACGCCATCCCGCTCCAGCAAATACGAGACAGGGCGATACCGCTTGGAGTGGTCGTCATCCGCTTACTTCGTCCGACCCACGGTCAGCAGCGGGGTCCCCCTCTGTGAACGGCTCCCGAACTCAACTGTCGGCAGCCCCTAATTCAATAACAACCACGAGCCCCCTCGAGCTCCAAGCCTCCGAAGGGATTGAACTGGCCCTCGCCCCCAGCAACTCTGCGGATCAAAGAACTGCGGATCAAAGAACTATTGACCTTAAAGCAAGTTCTCGACGCCCTCTCCCGAAACTCCCTTCGTCATACGGCCCAAGCCAGAAGCCGAATTTCCAGAGGCTCACCCCCGTGCATCAGCTCCAAAGCGAGGCTTCTTCCACGCACTCTCCTCCTCGTCAAAACCCATCTGCGGCCCCTGATATCCATACTGCTCCCCTCGTGACTGCGGATGCGCTTGTGCAGTTCCTTGGCTCAGCCGCCCTCGGGGCCGGCCTCGGCTACGGCATCTTGTCGCGAATCTTCGGTGCGTGGTAGGAGCTGATACGACGACTACCGACGACTACGACCGACGACATAGACGGCCGTCCAGAGCTCGCTCCCATCATGGCGAGAGCGCATTTAGTGGGCCGACCTTTCGGCCCCTCACAATCGGTCCTATCCGTTGGTTCACCGCCGGTTGGCTTCCAATACCCGCTTACGCATTCGGATAGATTCGGGAGTCACTTCAACGAGCTCGTCATCCCGAATAAACTCAAGAGCGTTCTCGAGGGTCAACGGGGGAACCGGCGTAAGAATAACGTTTTCGTCCTTCCCTGCTGCACGGATGTTCGTCAGCTTCTTCGCTTTTGTGGGGTTTACATTAAGGTCATTCTCTCGATTGTGCTCCCCAATTATCATCCCTTCATAAACTTTTTCCCCAGGGCGTACGATCATTCGCCCTCGCGGTTCAAGGTTAAAGAGAGCATAGGCGACCGCCTCGCCCTCTCGATCCGAGACAAGCGACCCATTTACTCGTGAAGTCACCTCACCCCTAAATTCCTCGTACCCGCTCACATAGCTGCTCATTATTCCCAGCCCGCGAGTATCGGTTAGAAATTCACCCCGATAGCCAATGAGTCCTCTCGAGGGGATCGAAAACTCGATTCGCACCCGACCCGAGCCCTTGTTGACCATCGTCGTCATCCGACCTTTTCTTCGAGCAAGCTTCTCGGTGATGATCCCGACATGCCCCTCCTCTGAATCGATGATCAGGTGCTCAATTGGCTCAAGCGTTACTCCCCCCTCCTCCTTCATAAGGACGGTCGGTCGCCCAACCGAGAGTTCAAACCCCTCGCGCCGCATGGTTTCAATGAGGATCGCCATCTGAAACTCGCCTCGCCCCTTGACGATGAAGCTATCAGGATCCGAGGTATCCTCAACCCGCAACGCTACGTTGTGAAGCGCCTCCTTCTCCAGCCGGGCTTTAATCCGGGGCGACTGAACATGTTTTCCCTCACGTCCGGCAAATGGGCTCGTGTTCACGCCGAAACGCATCGCTATGGTGGGCTCATCAACGACTACTCTCGGCAACGCCTTCGGGGCCTCACCGGTACAAATTGTGTCCCCAATCTCAACCTCATCAGATCCCGAGATGATGATAATATCTCCCGGTTCAGCACACTCGACCTCCCCCAATGCTATGCCGTCATACGTTTGAACCTTCGTCACTCGCAATGGCCGAGTGACCCCTTCCCTATCAATCCGTACCAACCGCGCATTACGTTCGGCAGATCCCTGAAATACCCGTCCTATCGCCAGCCTTCCCAAATAATCTGAATACCCAATATTGAGCACTAGCATCTGAAACGGTTCCTCTGGCGCAAATGACGGAGCGGGTATCGTCTTGACGATCTCCTCAAAAAGGGGCGAAAGATCCTCTCCCCGCTCCTCAAGCGAGCGCTGAGCTATTCCGTCACGACCTATTGCGTATAAAACGGGGAATTCAATCTGCTCATCCGTCGCCCCGAGATCGATGAAGAGGTCATAGATCTCGTTGAGGACCTCGTCAGGACGAGCGTCTTTTCTGTCGATTTTATTAATTACGACGATCAGTTTTTTACCCGCAGCGAGCGCTTTCGATAGGACAAATCGAGTCTGCGGTAATGGCCCCTCGGATGAATCGACGAGCAGAATCGCCCCATCAACCATCATTAATGCCCGCTCAACTTCTCCCCCGAAATCAGCGTGACCCGGAGTGTCAAGAATGTTGATCTTGACCCCTTTAAATTGTACGGAACAGTTCTTCGCCGCAATCGTGATTCCTCGCTCCCGCTCCAGATCCATCGAATCCATCACTCGATCGGCAACCTCCTGATGGGAGCGAAATGTATTGCTCTGACGGAAAAGATGATCTACCAGCGTTGTTTTTCCGTGGTCAACGTGGGCTATGATTGCGATATTCCGAAGTCGCTCGTTTGTGGCGTTCATGATAAGTAGTATTCCTTTAAGTTCGCGTACCCTGTGCACCCCTCTTCTTGACGCATCTCTCCTGGTGCATCAATTTCTTGCTTCCTTGCGTCTGCTTTTTAACAGCGTCGGCCGGGCGTCAGGGACCGGGGGAGAAGGATACCACAACCGGAGTTTATTAACACACGATTGGCTGTCATATCCCTCTTTAGCAGCAATTTAGTCCAAGTTGCTTTTTTTCCCCTAACGCGATACTCAGCACTGGCAATTCTTCCTCTAGCGGGCCTTGCTCAACGCCTGTGGGGAGCTAAACAGTAGCGAGATCGTCATGCTCTGATGAGCGGATTCGGAGGTCGAGTAATCGTAAGGGAATTATCGATGGCTATTACAAACGCAATTATTCCAGTTGCAGGGGGCGTGGGACTTGCCCTTGCTTTCAAGGTATTTAAGGACATTCTGGCCAAACAAGACGGGGACGAAAAGGTTCAAGAGATCGCCGCTCAAATCCGGGAAGGTGCGAGCACCTTTCTCCGCCAAGAGTCATACTACCTCGGCATCTATTCAATTGCCCTCTTTTTCGTTCTCCTTATCGCGCTTGGTCTCAGCACCGCAGTTTCTTTTCTCCTGGGTGCTGGGTGCTCTCTCACCGCAAGCTTCATCGGAATGCGCGCAGCAACTCAATCGAACTCCCGCACTGCGGCCGCAGCCGCGCGAGCAAACCCCCGAGAAGCTTTGATGATCGCTTTCGACGGAGGTGCCGTCATGGGTCTTGCGGTGGCAAGTCTTGGGCTCCTTGGACTCGGGGTCGTCATCCTTTTCCTTGGCTTTGAACACTCCGTCGGGCCGATGGTTGGCTACGGTGTCGGGGCGACCTCCGTAGCGCTCTTTGCCCGAATCGGCGGCGGTATCTACACGAAGGCCGCAGACGTTGGCGCCGACCTCGTTGGCAAATACGAAGCAGGCATCCCCGAGGATGATCCCCGCAACCCAGGAGTCATCGCAGATAACGTCGGAGACAATGTCGGCGACGTCGCAGGAATGGGAGCCGATATTTTCGAATCCTACGTCAACTCAATCGTGGCGTGTGCCACCATCGCAGTGACTCTGCCGATTGCTGGGCTGACCTCCCTGACTGGTGTGGATCTGAACGTCACCGGGGCCGAGAGCTCGGTCCGATGGGCATTCGCGTTCATGCCGTTCCTTCTCGCCATCATAGGAATGGCAGCAAGTTGGTACGGGATGGCTGCAGTCAAAAAGCAAAACGATACAGACCCAACAACGGTGCTTCAACGGGCGACATTGCTTGCGACAGGACTCTTCCTCGCGGGAGCTCTCGCTGCGTTTATCCTCCTCCCCGGTGTCAAAATCGTGCTCTGGACCTGCACTCTCTTCGGGGCGGCGTGTGGTCTTGCGATAGGTCTTATCGCGAAGTACTACACATCCTCGAAGCCGGTTTATGAGATAGCGAATGCATCCAAGACAGGACCTGCGACAAATCTGATAGCAGGCCTCGCCGTTGGATTCCGCTCAGTCGTTTCACCGATGTGGGTTATTGCATTTGCGGTGCTAATAGCCAGCTGGGTTGGGGGAGTCTATGGGGTCGGCCTAGCCGCAGTCGGCATGCTCGCCACCACCTGCATCGTCATGACAATTGATGCCTATGGGCCGATTGCTGACAATGCCGGGGGTATTGCAGAGATGGCAAATCTCGGAGCCGAAACACGGGCGATAACGGACAAACTCGATGCAGCGGGTAACACCACTGCCGCGATCGGAAAGGGATTTGCGGTCTGCTCGGCTGCTCTCACCGCGCTCTCCCTCTTCGGGGCGTTCGCCGAGACGGTCACCCTCGGCAAATCGATCGAGACAAGCCACGCAATCTTCACTATCACCAATCCGAAGATAATGATCGGCGCGCTTATCGGAGGATCGCTCGCGGGGCTTATTGCATGCCTCACCATGACAGCGGTCGGCCGTGCTGCTGGTAAGATGGTCGATGAAATTCGTCGGCAATTCCGGGAGATTCCTGGTTTACTCGAGGGACGCGCTGATGCAAAGCCTGATGTACAGCGGTGCGTTGGCATATCAACCGACGCTGCGTTGTCTGAGATGATGCTTCCCGGCATGCTTGCCATCGCCGGTCCGGTGATCACCGGCTTTCTGATCGGAGCCGATGCGCTCGGAGGCCTTCTTCTCGGTACAACATTGACCGCGGTCGTTCTCGCCCTCTTTATGGCGAACGCTGGTGGTGCGTGGGATAATGCGAAGAAATTTATTGAGCAGGGCCTTATCACCGGAGAAAAGAAGGGCTCGGATGCTCACCGCGCGGCTGTCGTTGGTGATACGGTTGGTGACCCCTTCAAGGACACCTCTGGGCCATCACTGAACATACTCATCAAGCTTGTCTCGATGGTGGCGTTACTGATAGCGCCGTTGCTCGCGATATAGGTAGTCCTGAAAAGCCTTTCTGATTTTTCAGGACGGGTCCGCGCGCGTAAAATCGATCTGGTGCGATTTTACGCGCGTTTCCCACACGCCGGACGCATTTTGCCCGAGCATCAATCGTCCGACGTGATAACTTTGCTTCAGAGTCAACCGGCCTCTTGGCGCCGATGCGCCTCTGCGGTATTATCTCGGCACTAACACCGAGTGATAGAAATTTTTGGGTCCGTAGCTCAGATGGGAGAGCGCCTCGTTCGCAATGAGGAGGCCGCCGGTTCGATTCCGGCCGGATCCATTCGCCGGTATCAATCCTCGCCACATACTTTACCCCCCTGTAAGGCAGCCAACAGAGCCCATGAGCGTCATTTCTATACCCCGCATCGGTGTCGTCATGGGCTCGCATTCAGATTGGGAGACGATGGAGCGCGCCGCCATCATCCTGGATCGATTTTCGATCTCCTACGAGACCCGGATCGTCTCGGCTCATCGTACTCCAGAGCTTCTCTTTGACTATGCAGAGCACGCTGAGGGGCGCGGGCTGCGGGCTATCATCGCAGGAGCTGGTGGGGCCGCGCACCTTCCGGGGATGCTTGCCGCAAAGACTCCCGTTCCTATCCTCGGCGTACCGGTCCAGTCACGCGCTCTTAACGGTATTGATTCTCTTCTGTCAATCGTTCAGATGCCCGCTGGAGTACCTGTTGCCACCTTTGCAATCGGTCCTGCTGGAGCAACCAATGCAGCGCTTTTTGCGGTTGCGCTCCTCGCCGCTGAGGACAATCAGATCAGGGAGCAGCTTGCAGCATTTCGGTTGGAACAGCGGGAGCGGGTTCTTGGGGATACTCTTCCGCCAGTAAATCGGTAGTGCGGATGCTGAGGCCGGCCAATAAGCATCTCGTCAGGTAAGCCCATCTTTATATTTCCGGGGCGCGTTATGAAGATAGGAGTCGTTGGTGGTGGTCAGCTTGGTCGAATGCTTGCCCTCGCAGGACATCAGCTCGGTTTCTCCTTCAGCTTTCTAGACCCATCAGAAGCGTCACCCGCCCAAACACTCGGGACTCATCACCAGAATCCATTCTCGGAGACTTCAATAAGAGCCCTCCTTGCGAGCTCAGACTATGTGACTTGGGAATTTGAAAATGTGCCACCCGAGGTTCTGGCCTCTCTTTCTTCCGAGGCTCCCCTCATTCGCCCCTCCCCCCATGCTTTAGAGATTGCCCAGGACCGTCTCCTTGAGAAAGATTTCTTCGCGTCGCTTGGGGCTGAACTTCCCCGCTATGCTGCGGTGCAGTCACTTGAGCAGCTCTCAACGGCTCTTCAAGAAATAGGGTATCCAGCGATCCTCAAGACCCGTCGCCTTGGATACGATGGCAAAGGGCAGCTGATTATCTCCTCACCCTCATGCCTTAAGGATCCAGCGCTTCATCGAGCCGCCTCCTTACTTCTCTCCGCGCCCTGTATTGTCGAAGAGATGGTGGCTTTTGATCGCGAGCTCTCCAGTATTGGGGTACGAGGAGCCGATGGTTCGTTTGAGTGGTATCCCCTCACGATTAATACTCATCGGAAGGGTATCCTTTACCGCTCGACTCCGCTCACCTCTGCGGAAACGCTCGCCGACTCTATCTCTCTGCAGGCTCGCTCTCTGATGATGAAGGCGATGGAGACGCTCTCGTACGTCGGGGTTCTCGCGATAGAGTTTTTTGAACGAGATGGCACTCTCCTCGTCAACGAATGTGCTCCGCGCGTCCACAATTCAGGACACTGGACCATCGAGGGTGCGATAACGAGTCAATTCGAGAATCATCTTCGTGCAGTCACAGGGCTTCCTCTTGGAGCGACATCACCCCGAGCAGCGGCGATCGCGATGCGGAATATCATCGGGACTGAACCAAACATTCCCGAACTCCTCGCTCTTCCCGGCGTTCATCTACATTGGTACGGCAAGGAGGTTCGCCCAGGCCGCAAGGTGGGACACGTGACAATTATTGCGGATTCTCCCGCAGCCCTCGCCTCGATCGAGGAATCGCCGGTCTTTGACACAATTTTTGGTCGGTGAGTGTATTACCTTTGATCGGCACCCGCTCCTACTACCGCGGCAATCGCATCAAGCGGTCCCATTCAATCAAATACTCTTCAAGATGTTCCTTACCCGCCACGATCTGCCGCTCGAGCTCTCGTCGCATTAGCTCCTGCTCTGTTGCATATTCCTCTTTATTAAAAAAACCTATCAAATGACACGCTCGGAGCCAGACAAGATACGTCGTAACCGCATCAAATTCATTGTAAGCGACGATATCCTGCCACCGCCCTTCGAGCCACATCTCGGGTACCTGCTCGCCAGAAACCGCCATTTTCCCGGGAATCCCTGCAAGCATCGCGAGATCATTCAGCGATACTTTTCCTTTCCCATGGGGCGAAAAGAACTCCGAAAGATCAACATGCCCTGCACTCTCGCGCGCGAAATAATCAATCCCCGTCCACGGTTTATCCGGACGCTTAAAGAATTCAGGTATAGAAAGCCCGTGAACGAATGCTCGTTGCGTAAGTATTTTCAGATCGGAAGCTATCGAATTAAACCCCACTAGTTGACGCTTCTGCTTACCTACCCGTTCGAGGAAACCACCGATAATTTGCGCCTCACGGCACTTAGTATCATCATCACAATTAGTTGGTAACGAAAATAACGTGACACTCGTTCCCTCCCCTCCCGCTGTCCGCGCGACTCCCGCCACCGACACCACGCGACACAATAGTGTCTTCAAAAAAGGTTGCGGGTCTTCGTTTGTCGCACCTCCCCGTCGCCACATCTCCGCCACCACCCCTCGGTCATCAACACCCTCATCGAGATCATAGAGCACCCGACCCGCCACAGGATCGGGACACCACTCAAGATCAAAGGCGACTATCTGAGGGGGAAATGTTCGAAACATGGGCTCATCATCCAAAAACGTATCCGCTGGAACGGTGGTATCACCTTAAGCGGGCGTGAGCAAGACGCGCTTTCTCT
>OMIW01000065.1 GCA_900299205.1 Pseudomonadota bacterium | reverse complement strand
GCGAATCGGATTAACGCCCTTGTCTCAACTCAAAAGGGGATTGAGTTCTTGAGAAGGGAATTCCCGCAGGGGTGGTTGGGGTCGGATGCTCAGACTCTGTCGGAAAAGGGGGGGGTCGTGGGAATTCCCATAATCGCCCCGAATAATTGGGGTCCCGCGAGTGTAAAGGGACGAATCATCCTCAACAAGGCGGGGGGGGTGACCATCGTGGATTCCGAAGGAAACGGCGCGATGAGCAATAAGGCCCTCGTGCGCGATGCGGAAGATCTCCTCCAGAAACTTCTTTGGGAGTACGAGAAGGGTGGCGGCAATAGACTCGGCAATGGTAGTTCCTTCGCTCGACCCCATTCAGGACTCAGAGCAGATGGCGCACGACATCAATCTGAAAATAAGATCATAGCTGACTATCTTTCGCACCCAAAGTTTCTCTCCTGGCTCCAATCAGAGCACCCCGAAATGAAAACCTTGAATGGAAAGGTTGATTTTGAAATATCCGATGGGGTGACCGTTTCGATTAATCGGACAACAGGGGCTTGGACTGCCCGCAAGAAGGGCTCGGACGCGGATGTTGGGTCAGTCGATGATATTCGGCGAATAGAGGACAACCTGAAGAGACTTTTCGGCAAGTTTTCCTCGGACCTCAGACTCTGATCATAGAGATTTCTATCGAGTAGATTCCGGTGCTCGCCTGTTAGAGGGAGCTCAAGAGAGTAGAACAGGGATGGTATCCTTACCAGTATTACGTTGAGGGCCCTCCCACCATGTACAGGTGGTAGGGGATATCTCTTGCATCCCCCCCCCACCTATCCTACCATTCCTCCGCCTTAACCTTCCCCACAGGAGTCTCCCTATGAACATCGCAGTCATCGGTTCCGGATACGTCGGGCTTGTTGCTGGAGCGTGTTTTGCCGAGCAAGGAAATGACGTCATCTGTGTTGACGTCGACGAGAAAAAGATAGCGATGCTTGAGCAGGGGCAGATCCCGATTTATGAACCGGGGCTCGAGGATCTCGTTCAGCGGAATGCCAAGCTATCTCGGCTCTCATTCACAACCTCTCTCGATGCTGCGGTAAAAGCCTCCGATGTGATCTTCATCGCGGTTGGCACTCCTCAGGACGAGGATGGCTCGGCAGATCTGACCCATGTACTCGCGGTTGCAAACGGCATCGGCAAGGCCATGAATGGACCTAAGATTGTTGTCGATAAATCGACCGTTCCCGTCGGCACTGCTGCACTGGTGAGAAAGACCATCGAAGCGCAGACGACCTTCACCGTCGATGTCGTCAGTAACCCCGAGTTTCTCAAGGAGGGTACCGCGCTCGATGATTTTCTTAGACCCGACCGCGTCGTCGTGGGAGTTGATTCGCCTAATGCAGAAAAGGTAATGACTGAGCTGTACGAGCCATTTACCCGCACGGGCAACCCAATCCTGATCATGGATGTTGTCTCAGCTGAAATGACTAAGTACGCGGCGAATACGATGCTCGCAATTCGGGTATCATTCATGAACGAGATCGCACTTCTTTGCGAGAAGACCGGAGCGAACATCAACTCGGTTCGCAATGGAATAGGGAGCGATGCGCGGATCGGGAAAAGCTTTCTCTTCCCCGGGATCGGGTATGGAGGCTCATGCTTTCCCAAAGATGTGCAAGCACTTGTGCGAACGGGGAAAGACCACGGGGTAGAGCTATTGCTTGCGACCGCCGCTGAACAGGTCAATTTCCGTCAGAAACGGGTCCTTCTCGATAAGATCATTGGCCACTACGGAAGCAAAGAGGCAATACGGGGGAAGGTCTTTGCCGTATGGGGGTTAGCATTCAAGCCCCGCACCGATGACGTGCGCGAAGCCCCGGCGCTAGTCCTTCTCAGCGAGCTCGTCAAGCTCGGTGCGTCCATCCAAGCCCATGATCCAGAGGCAAACGCAACCTTCCGAGAGAGATTTGGTGAGCATCCCCAGGTAACCTACGGTGCATCTAACTACGGTGTTCTCTCTGGAGCTGACGCACTGATAGTTTGCACTGAGTGGAATGAATTCCGCGCTCCTGCATTTGAAAGAATCAGGACCAATCTAAAACAGCCTGTTATTTTTGACGGTCGCAATATTTTTGCCCGCAAAGATATGCAATCACTAGGATTCACCTATTACAGCATCGGCCGACCTTCGGTGACCGATGGTAAAAGGTGAGGGATCAGAGGGATACTGCGGGATAAATTAGTGGGGTTAGGGCAACTGACTACACCGGCAAATGTGCTGATCGGTAAGAGGGATGGCGATGGACTCGGAGAAAGAGGCTCCTCAGGGGGATGCTTCGACCAACGACCTCAAACTCCCCCCGGCTCCATCTATCCCTCCGCTTTGTATCGACCTTGATGACACACTCATACGCACCGACCTTCTCGTTGAGCAGATCATCGCCTACACGCGAGACCACCCCGCACAGACGGTAAGGCTTTTCCTCTGGTTTAGGGCGGGGAAAGCTGCGGGGAAGACCGAACTTGCTCGACACTCGGTACCAACTGTCGAGTTGCTACCATATCGAGCATCGATTCTCGACCTTATCATTCAGCATAGAAAATCGGGAACCCGCATCATCCTTGCAACGGCATCACCCTTCGCATGGGCACAGCAGGTCGCCGATCACCTGGGACTATTTGATGAAGTAATCGCCACCACAGAGAAGATCAATCTTAAAGGCGCTCATAAGCAGACCATTCTTGTCGAACGATTCGGGGTGAAGGGGTATGACTATGTGGGTGACTCCGCCGCGGATCTGCCGGTTTGGGAGTCGTGCCGCGCGGGATACGCGATTGCAGGGCAGCCCTCGCTGACCTCTCGGCTGCCCTCTCACGTGGCACTTGTGCCGAACTCAGATCGCTCGCGGGCATCCTTGATTCAACGATGGCTGCGAGCTCTGCGAGTCCACCAGTGGTCAAAAAATCTCCTTGTGTTAACTCCTCTCATCATGGCCCACCGGTGGAGCGACATCACCGCGGTAGTTCAATCAATCGGAGCGGCTGTCTCCTTTTCCCTTGCAGCATCATCAGTATATATTATCAACGATTTATTCGACCTTAACTCGGACCGCGCTCATCGTTCCAAATGTCATCGACCGTTTGCGTCAGGCGAAATCGCGATCGCATCGGGTTTACAAGCAGCACTCCTTTGCCTCCTCGGCAGTCTTGCGATCGCCCCGATTGCGCTTTTTACCTTTTTCCCGATCTTATTTTTGTATCTTGTGACGACGACTCTCTATTCTGTCTCACTGAAACGGATACCAATCGTTGATATCTTCACATTAGCATCTCTTTACACCCTCCGGATCTTCGCAGGTGCCGCAGCCACGGGAATATCGGTTTCCCCCTGGCTACTCGCATTTAGCCTCTTCTTTTTTCTCGGCCTTGCCTCGGTTAAACGGTTTGTTGAGTTTGGGTTTACCTCTGTATCATCTAACTCTCCCTCCGAGACATCTCGTCGGGGATACACCCCAGCAGATGCTTCGTGGATCGCTCAGCTTGGAATGGGGACAGGGATCGTGTCGGTTCTCGTCCTTGCCCTCTACATTCAGGCCCCTGATGTCACCCGGCTTTATCGGTCTCCCGCTACCTTGTGGTTCTTGACACCTCTTGTGTTGTTCTGGACCGTTCGGGTGTGGTTCCTCGCGCATCGGCAACAGCTTCATGATGATCCAGTGGTGTTTGCTCTGCGTGATTGCACGAGCCTCTTCATAGGGGCAATAGCGGCAGCCGTGCTCCTCTGCGCGATGTGACCATCGGGACGTATGTTTCGCGCACCCTAGCCAATCTCTCTACCGATCCCCTTTTTTTAAAAAATCATATTTCCCTCCCCCTTATTCATTTTCCCCCTCCCCGATTCTATATTTATTTGATATAGTAAAGCTCACTAGCGTAGCGGAGCCTCAATGAACACCCACCACCTCCTCGCGACTCTCTCCCCGGTGCAACACCGCACCCTCTCGTTTCTCCGCGACTATCTCGCGGAGCATCACCATGCCCCTTCACTCAATCAAATAGCCTCTGCTATTGGGGTGAAATCCTCATCTACTGCCCATTTTCACCTCGAAAGACTCGTCCGAAAGGGGTTCATCCAGCGTCAACCAGGTGGGGCAATCCGGCTCATCGAGACCGCATCCCCCGCATTATCGAACACTGCCGTCCCCCTCGTCGGAGTAATTGCCGCGGGGGTACCGCTCGAAGCGGTTGAACATCACGCTTTCATAGATATCCCCTCGCATCTGGTCAGTGGACGGGGTGAAGTGTTCTGTCTCGAGGTAAGCGGGGAATCGATGATCGACGCCCATATCTGCGATGGAGATATCGTCATCATCAAGAAACAGGACTACGCTGATGACGGTCAGATAGTGGCAGCCCTCCTTCCTGACGGGTCAGCAACATTAAAAACCTTCCGACGGCTCAAGAACGGTAATGTGATGCTCATACCCGCAAATCCGACGATGAAACCCCTCACCGTAGATGAGGTACGGATTCAGGGAAAGGTGATAGGATTGTTTCGGGATTTTCGCTAGGAAAAATCTATGAGGGTGGTAAAAAATCATTCCGTCGAGAGCATTATGAGAGTTTCGATGGAATGAGGAGTTCACGAAAAAAAGACCAGAGACGTATCCCGTTAGATACGTTCGGGATTTCTTCGTTGATTCCGACTGAGTTGCAGTCAAACTATCGAAGTGTCCAACAGGAAATCATTTCTCGCCACCCGGCGAGGAGCTGTTTGCCACCAAGCAATAGGAGAGGTCAAGAATAGACAGCTAGCAGTTGGTATAGTACGAGAGAAACCATGCGATTCGGGCAAAATAATCGGGAGAGAGGCAACTTTGGTTTTTAATCTTTCGAGAACAGAAAATAGGCAGTTAAAGGGGGAGTTCTCGAGTAGTAATACTTGGGAAGAACGGCGTGAAGAAATACCTGTACTACCGATTTATTCCGCATAATCCGCTTTCAATACGCTGAGATAGTTTTAAAGAACCACGACTAAACCCACAAGGAAGAACCATGTCAAACACAGTCGACAAAGATAAAGCCCTCACCTCAGCGATTGGTTCGCTTGAGAAGAAGTATGGTCGAGGAGCGATTATGAGCCTTAAACTCGAGGATCAACCAAAAGTGGAGGCATACTCAACGGGGAGCCTTGGGCTTGATATCGCCCTTGGCGTTGGAGGTATTCCTCGGGGGCGAATTGTCGAAATATTCGGCCCCGAATCATCCGGAAAAACAACCCTCGCGCTTCATGCCGCAGCGGCAGCGCAGCGAGATGGCGGTACGGTCGTATTTATCGATGCCGAACATGCCCTTGATATCGGCTATGCGCGCAAGCTCGGAATAGACACATCCAAGCTCCTTGTCAGCCAACCCGATTGTGGTGAGCAAGCACTTGAAATCTGCGAAACCCTCGTGCAATCCGGGTCGGTGGATCTCGTTATCATCGATTCAGTTGCCGCCCTTGTTCCCCGCGCTGAGATCGATGGAGAGATGGGGGACCAACAACCTGGGCTTCAGGCTCGACTGATGAGCAAGGCGCTCCGCAAATTGACCGGTCTCGCCTCGAAATCCGGGACCACCCTTCTCTTCATCAATCAGATTCGGATGAAGATTGGAGTTATGTTTGGTTCCCCCGAAACGACCACCGGAGGAAATGCTCTGAAGTTCTACGCGTCGGTCCGACTTGATATTCGGCGTCTCGCCTCAATCAAAGAGCAGGCAGATGCGATCGGCAATCGGGTGCGGGTCAAAGTTGTAAAGAATAAAGTTGCACCGCCGTTCCGAGAGGCAGAGTTTGACATCATCTTCAACGAAGGCATTAGTCAAATTGGTGAAATTGTGGATCTCGGAGTCGATACCGGTCTCATCGACAAGGCAGGTGCATGGTATTCCTACCGCGGTGAACGACTCGGACAAGGGCGCGAAGGAGCAAAACAGTTTCTAAAAGACAATCCTGAACTCGGGGCTGAACTGCGAACCTTAATTTTGCAAAAGGTAGGGATCGGGGCTCCTGTGGAGGCAACACCGGAACCAACTAAGAACGCTCATTCTGTCAAGGGAGGGAAGCGTAAGGACGGGGATCAGTCAACAGCGGAGATGACGACAACCCCCGCTGTCGGCAATTCGTAACGGCGCTATTTCCGGGGCAGACTCTTGAGTAGGCGGATCGGTAGTGACCATCATAAAAGCATAAGCGGTCAAGAGGGGCTCGGACTTCAGTCACTCCGGCACCGACTGATCCTTTGGTTACGTTCCTGGCAGGGAGAGTTAGGAGATATCAGGTTGGATGTCTCCTATCAGGATCTCGCCGGACCGACACGGCTTATTCACGAAAAGTTACCTTCGAATCCGCTTCCAGCAGAACTGATTGCAGCGTCGCAACAACCTCATTGCGCCGCTGCGATCCTTTCTGCACTCATCCTTCATTTTGATGGCCCTGAACGAGCGAGGCAGATTAATCGTATTTCATGGCATGTTGAGCCAGGACACATTGATGAGGTTTTGCGTCTCGAACCCCTGATAATTCCCCTTTCATTCGCCCAACGCCTCGAGCTCGCGACACTCGCAGCCAGCGGGATTCGAGGGCTCGAGCAACATCGCCGGCAACAGTGCACAACCAATCTGCGCGCCCTTATCAATGCCGACGAAACCGTTTCTCTTTTTGAATTCATTCTTTTCCTTACCCTTGACTCGACTCTCGAGGCAGAATCGTCTCCACCCCGCTCGTTTGCAGAGCTACCAGAGGAAGTCGCTGAACAGCTCGGCACCCTCTTTGATGCTCTTGCCTACTCGGTATCTCCTCATGGTCGGGCGGGTCACAGATTGCGCAATCAGGCAATGCGCTCACTCGGACTTCCCCCCTCATTACGTTCTCCGTCCCGCCCATCATTCGAGCGTTTGGGTTGGGCTATGCGGGCTTTAAGACAAGCGTCACCATCACTTGTTGAGAGAATTATGACAGGGTGCGCGATCGCGATCAGCCAACTCCAAACGTCCCCCGATGAACAACGTGCCCTTCTCCATGGTATCAAGTCGTGTTTTCGCCTCTCACGCTCCGATGTAAATGAAATTACACCTCTCGACGCGGCCGGAGTGGGCCTCGGGTAATATGCGGTCGCTTTCTGGGGCATACCCCCCTTCCCTGAGCCTTTCTTATAAAGATTTTGCTGAGCAAAGATGAAACCGCTACACTGCGCGAACTCTTTCCGTACATACTGGATTTTAGCGTCATGAAAAGTCTCATCGCTCTCCTGTTTGGAGTTATTCTGAGCCTCATCGCCGTCGAGGGAGCAGTCAGGATAATTGAACACAAGTCAAAATCGTCAGAACCCTCGTGGAGCGATCGTCCCCGCTACTACATCCGTCCCGAGTTATCTGAGACGATGCAAGACTATCCGATTACCCGACCGAAGCCATCGAACGTCTTCCGGCTCGCGGTGATTGGGGACTCATACACCTTCGCTCCTTACATGCAGTTCACCGATGCGTTCCCGAAGATTTTAGAGCGAATGCTTAATCTGAATGGAACAACCGAGCGAGGACAGGTTATCAATTATGGGGTTCCGGCGTACTCAACCAATCACGAGATTGCAACGGTTGATCGGGCAATCCGCGATGAGGCTGATGCCATTCTTCTCCAAATAACCCTCAACGATCCCGAGATTAAACCATATCGACCAAAGGGGATTACGGTCTTTGATTCATTCGGAAAATTAAAACTTTCAGGATGGAAGGCTTCCCTTCTTAACCGATGGAGGACCGCTCATTTCGTCGTCACCCGACTTCACAATGAAAAGACTCGGCGCGATTACATCTCCTATTTTCAGAACCTCTTCGACACCCCCAAAAATTGGAATCACTTCGAAACATCTCTGCGGACCCTTGTCGCCACCGCGAGAAAAGCCAATAAGCCGATATATGCAGCCATATTCCCCCTTTTTGGGGTTCCCCTTAACGAGGCCTATCCTTTCTTCCCTTGTCACCAGAAGGTCGCGGCACTGCTTGCGGAGCTATCGGTTCCCACAACCGACCTCTTTTCCCTCTACCGTGGCATCCCTCTTGAACGAATTCAGGTTATCCCCGGCATCGACCGCCATCCAAACGAGATAGCCCACCGCATGGCAGCCGAGCACCTGTATGACTGGCTCGTCGATGAACAGCGAGCAATTCCCGAATCGCTTCAAATCAAAATGAAGTTCACTGATCGGACCCGAATCGTCGATGAACCCCCCTACCAGAAGAAGGGGCAGGAGAGTAAAGTTACCGAATAGCCATCCTATATGAGAGGACCCGAAGGGTGATTGGTCATCATCTCTCCTCCGGAACTAGGATCATGATCGGTTTATCAACTCGCCAAAGTTCTGTCTTTCATTGACACCATGAAATATCTCACCTACGAAAACCCCACCCCCACCATCGGGGTCATTACCCTTACCGATCCTCCCTCTCGCAACGCGATGGGGGAAGATATGGCGTCGGAGTTCGCTGCGCTTACCGCCGAGATAGACCTTAGAGCCGAACAACCTCGTGCCTTGATCGTCACGGGCGCGGGAGTCTCCTTTTCTTCGGGGGGCAATCTCGAGATGCTGGACCAGAAACGACTCCTCTCGCCCGATGAAAATCGCCGACGGATGCTCTCTTTCTATCATTCCTTCCTCGGTATTCGCTCTCTCAACATTCCTCTGATAGCAGCGATCAATGGCTCCGCCGTCGGAGCAGGGCTCTGCCTTGCCTGCGGATGCGATATCCGGATCGCCTCAACGACCGCCAAGCTCGGGCTCCCTTTTTCTCGACTGGGACTCTATCCGGGGATGGGATCAACGTATCTGATCCCATCCCTCGTCGGACTGCAAAAAGCCTCAGAGCTTCTTCTCACAGGGAGAATAATCTCGGCATCCGAGGCTCATACCATCGGATTGGTATCAGAGGTCACCGAACCGGAGAATGTCCTTCCTCGGGCCATGGCGGTCGCATCTGAAATCGCGACCGCTGGGCCTTTAACGGTTAAAAATCTTCTTTCCACCCTTAGAAATCCTCCTCGTTCGCTCGAACAGGCACTGATAGCCGAAGCGGCAGCCCAGGCGATTAGCTATTCAAGCGATGAGTTTGCTGAAGGGGTTGCGAGTGCACGAGAGAAACGTCCAGCGGTTTTTGATTGAATGAACCATTCAGGCGCCCATCCCTCCTCAAAGTGACAAAAATAAGGAACTCTTAACTTCCCGTCTCATTCTCATGAGCATCGCAATACACCTCAGCGAACTTTCTCGGACCTATCGCTCCTATCGCAAACCAGAGGGATTATGGGGTTCTTTGCGAGGATTTTTTCACCGAGACTACCGAACCATAAACGCCCTCTCCTCGACTAATCTCGATATTGCTGCTGGCTCTGTCGTTGGTCTCGTGGGGGCTAACGGGGCGGGAAAGACAACGCTCCTTAAACTTCTCTCGGGTCTGATTGTTCCCTCAACGGGCAGCTGTACTGTTCTCGGGTTTCAACCATGGCAGCGTGACCATCGCTTCCTCCGTCGCATTAGTATCCTTTTGGGTCAGAAAAATCAGCTGTGGTGGGATATCGCCCCCCTCGATAGCTATGCGATGCTCGCCACCATTTATGATATTCCGCAGCAACGCGCGAGGGAGAGAGTTCGCGCTCTTGCTGATATTCTCAATTGTTCTCCTATGCTCGAGATCCAGCTCCGAAGGCTCTCGCTCGGCGAGCGGATGAAGATGGAGATTATCGGTGCCCTCCTTCATGAGCCAGATGTTCTCTTTCTTGATGAACCAACAATCGGTCTTGATGTCGTCGCTCAGGATAGTATTCGAGAATTCCTTGCCAGCTACGTGTCGACCCACCGGCCAACTATTATCCTCACAAGCCATTATATGGATGATATTAGTCACCTGGCCGACCGCCTCCTTCTGATGAGCAGCGGAGCTATTGTGTACGATGGGACCGTCGATGGCTTTACTGCCCAGTCATTACCGATACAAAAAGTTATCTGCACCCTCGAATCCCCGCTCATGGCACCCCTCGAGTTCACCGATATTCCCGCCATTCCAGAGGGAGAGCGACTTCTCACCTTCGCCACCTCGCCGGATCGAGTTCCGTTCATCCTTCAACGGGTCATGGAGGCGGCCACTGTTCAAGAGATCCGTACAGAGGAGGTCGATTTTGAAGAGGTCATTCGGCGGTTCCTTGAGCGGGAGAGGAGGTCATAAGTGGCTATGATAGCGTTTCGCTTCTCTTCCCTCATTCGCAGAAATCTAGCCACTGCCCGACTCGCCATTCTCTCACAGCTGGAATATCGTCTTAATTTTTTCGTCGATGCCTGTCTTCAGCCACTCCTATTGATAGCGGTTGAAGGTGTGCTCTGGTGGTCAATCTTTTCGTCATCTGGCAGTGCCACCATCAAGGGTTTTCCGCGAGATGCCTATCTCGCTTATGTGGTTTGGGCAGGTTTTTTCGGGCGACTCAGCGCGAATTGGATGTATGAAAGTAAGATGTGTCGGGAGATCGAGCTCGGTACCATCAATGCCATCATCACCCGACCGATATCTTTTTATGAATACTATTTCAGCCAGTTTATGGGCTATAAAGCTCTGTGCACTGCTGCCAGTTTGATAATTCCGATCATTATCAGCGTGGGGGCCGGATTTTCAATCAGGTGGTTCTACCTTCCCGCCGCCCTTGCTCTTCTTTTTGGCTATCTTGCCTTTACCTACACCCTCAGCTACTGCGTTGCGGTGTGCGGTTTTTTCACCACAAGAGTTAGCAGTTTTACTGCTGTTAAAAACTTTACCCTCTGGCTTCTCTGTGGCGATCTCTTCCCTCTCGATCTTCTCCCGTATCCGCTCGCAAGAATAATCCTCGCCCTGCCGTTTTGTTGTGGCGTTTATCTCCCGATCTCTCTTCTCACCGGAAGACAATCTCTCGAAGTCGTTCCGCAGGGGTGTCTGTCGCTCGCTATTGGCACTTTACTCGCGGGATATCTCGGGAGAGTGCTCTGGCGGAGAGGAATCTCGACCTATGCAGGGACGGGCGCATGATACGCTATCTCAGGCTTCTCGCCACCTTTTTTCGCATGAGTGTCATCGCAGATCTTGAGTATCGGGTGAACGTCATTGGCAAAGTTGTCACAGATATATTTTGGTACTTGACCCACATCGTTCTCTTCGAGGTTATGTTTCTCCACGTGCCCTCGCTCGGTGGATGGTCTATCGAGGACGCGCGTGTATTTCTCGGAATGCTGTTCCTCGCCGACGCGATTCATATGGTCCTATTTGCTGAGGGACTTGATCGATTCGCCACCCTTGTTGTATCCGGTGGACTCGATCTTCTCCTTTCCAAACCGGTCAACTCCCAGTTCATGGTGAGTTGTCACCGAATCGCGTGGAGCTATCTCGTCAATGTGACCCTCGCTGGGAGCTGGCTTCTTTGGTCTCTCTCTCATCGATTGGGTGAACTATCGCCCCTGCTATTTGGAAAGGTGGTAATAGGAGCGGGTGCCGGAGCGCTTATTATGTATGCCCTCCGATTTTCTTTCGCTTCATTCTCCCTGATCTTCACGCAAGCTGATAATCTTCAGTATCTCTGGTATACCCTGTTCCGTCTCAGCACTCGGCCTCACTCGATGTATCCAAGTGGTATCAAACTCCTTCTGGTAACTTTACTCCCACTCGCTTTCATTGCCAGCATCCCTGCCGAAATTCTCCTCGGCGAACGCGACACCATCGGCATTGTTTCGCTCTTAGGGGTAGCGACAGGATGCCTTCTTTTTTCACGGTGGCTCTGGGGTCAATGCCTGCGGCACTACACATCGTCAAGCAGCTGAACCACCTCTTTGAGGCGCGTCATTGGTAGCTGCCGAGAGAACCTGTCCTGCGAAAATTTCCTATTTCTTCGGGTCCGTTCGCCAACTTTTTTAGCGTCGGATTGTTATCAATTTCACCCCTACAACCGATGTTATTATTAGAACGGGGAAGCGGGCTTCCTAAGAGGTTCGAGGCAAGAATGCGATAATCACCAAGGCTGGTAGGAGGCAGAGGTATGGTTCGGTTGATGATGACGATGTTGATGTGGGTCACCGTTGCAAGGTGGTTATATGCTGAGGCTGAGCTTTCAGCCCCGTTCTTGGTTCCCGTGGTTGATTCGGTCCTCCAGGTTGTTGAAATCCCCACACATGACCAGTGGCCCGAAGAGCCGTTTCAGGCAGCCCTCGCCGAGGCAAGAACATATGTGGAGGACCCACAAGTGGCCTATTCGGCGGTAGAGCGCTACCTTGAAAGGCGGAATGTCGGGGGTTACGGATTAGATAGGTTCTAGTGAGGTTGCGGATGGCGGGGGTAGTCTGAGTCGAGGGGAAATCCTCAGCTCAAAGACAGCTTCCGCTCAGAATCCCGGGGTGGTGGCTCCCGGGGAAGCTCCTTTAACATCCCTAGGAATTTCAAACGTTTAAGATGTACCTTTACCGCTTAATCCAGGGCGAGCGGTCAAGGGAAGGGGCAGAAGAATCGGCGGTCTGGCCAACGGGCACTCCTCTCAAATGCCGGAATATCCACCAAAACCAAAAGTCGCCACGTGACTCGCACATCCTCTCATTTCGTGGTATTCTCTCCGGGTAAATTCCAACAAAAATGAGCAGTTTTCCCCCGAGGTTGACCATGTCAAAAGTTCTGATCATAGGCGCCGGTGGCGTCGGAAACGTCGTCGCGCATAAATGTGTCCAGGCCGCAGAGACATTCTCTGAGGTCCTACTAGCAACCCGTACGAGGGCGAAGGCGGATTCGATAGCGGCACAGATCAACTCCCCTCGCCTCACGACGGCCCGACTCGACGCAGACAACGTTGCGGAAACGGTCGCGCTCATCCGCTCATTCCAACCAGCCATCGTCATTAACGTCGCCCTTCCCTATCAGGATCTGGCGATCATGGATGCATGCCTCGAAACGGGGGTTCATTACCTCGACACCGCCAACTACGAACCCCCTCATCTTGCCAAGTTCGAGTACTCGTGGCAGTGGGCGTACCACGACCGATTTAAGGAGCGAGGTATCATCGCAGTGCTGGGATGCGGCTTTGACCCGGGAGTAACCGGCATTTTCACCGCGCACGCCCTTAAACACCACTTCGATGAGATCCATTACTTAGACATCATCGACTGCAATGCGGGAAGCCACGGTCAGGCGTTTGCGACGAATTTCAACCCTGAGATCAACATCCGCGAGATAACCCAGAAGGGGCGGTATTACGAGAACGGCAGCTGGATCGAAACGGAACCACTCTCGATACATCGCGATGTCACCTACCCGCACATCGGCCCCCGAGATTCATACCTTCTCTTCCACGAAGAACTTGAATCCCTCGTCAAACATATCCCGCACCTCAAGCGGGCGCGATTCTGGATGACCTTCTCTCAACAATACATTACCCACCTGCGGGTACTTGAGAATGTTGGCATGACGAGAATTGACCCCGTCGTTTATGAGGGTAAAGAGATTGTTCCTCTCCAGTTCCTCAAAGCGGTCCTCCCAGAGCCATCAAGCCTTGGAGAGAACTACGAAGGCCAGACCTCGATTGGTTGTCAGATTCGGGGCATCAAGGATGGCAAGGAAAAGACTTACTTCATATACAATAACTGCGACCATGCAGTCTGCTATCGTGAGGTAAAAGCACAGGCGATATCGTATACGACCGGCGTCCCTGCGATGCTCGGTGCCAAGATGGTCCTTGATGGCAAATGGACCGGGGCAGGTGTTTACAACGTCGAACAATTCAATCCCGATCCTTTCCTCGCCGAACTCGGTGGGTACGGGCTTCCCTGGCACGAGGAGGTGAACGGGGCGCTGGCGTTCGAGTAAGAGAATGCGCCCTCAGATGTGCGAACCGGAGAAGTGGCTCATGACTTCTCCATGTTAATCTTCACATATTCCGGCGTGAGATCGCTCCCAAACGCTCGCGCCGATTCATTCCCGCCGTTGAGCTCCACCGTAATCACCACCTCACGCCCTTTCAGATACGCGGTTACCCCTTCGTGATCAAACGGCACAGCTAAGCTCTTTTCACATAGGAGGTGAGGACCAAACGAGATCGCGATATTGTCGGGATCTATCTCAACACCCGCCGCACCAACCTCAGCGATCACCCGCCCCCAGTACGGACACTCCCCCGCGATAGCACATTTAACGAGATTTGAACCAACAACCTGTCGAGCGATCATGCGCGCATCATCACGGGTGACTGCACCCCGAACGTCGACCATTATCAGCTTGGTGCCCCCCTCGGCATCACCCGCCATTTGCTTAACGAGATCGTCGCATACTCCCTGCACAGCCTCGTGAAACAGTTTCGCAGACAGACCATCACCAATCTCAGCTCCTCCGGCCTCCCCATTCGCCATCAAAAAAACCGAGTCATTCGTTGACTGGCATCCATCGATATTGAGTTGGTGAAAAGAATCCCGAACACTTGATTGAAGAGCCTCGCGAGCCGCGGCCGAGCCCAGCTTTGCATCGGTGAGCACCACGACTATCATCGTGGCCATCGCAGGAGCAGCCATCGCTACCCCCTTAGCGAAACCAGCAACTGTATGCACCACTCCGTCGATGCTCACCTGTCGCCACGCGCACTTTGGATGGGTATCGGTCGTCATCATCCCACGCGCCGCATCCTCCCACGACGGCTGAGCAAGTCGTCGGGTTACTGCCCCCGCCCCCGAGGTCGCTACCATTTGATCAAGAGGAATCCCGATTATGCCTGTCTGTGCGATTAAAACCTGATCATTATCACATCCAATAGCCCCGGAAACTTCCTGACAGATTGCTTCGACAACCTCTCGACCCTGTGCACCGGTTGCCGCGTTTGCATTCCCCGAGGTGACCACGATCGCGCGCCCGAGGCCTCCGTTTCGGGAGAGTCTCTCTCGGGAACTTCTTACCGGTGCCGCCTGGACCCGATTGGTGGTAAACATTCCAACCACCGTCGCTTCACCATCACTTACAAAAATGGCGATATCGTGAGCCCCGGATGATTTAATTCCGCAGGACATACCAGCAGCGCGAAAACCGCGGGGGGTTTTGAGATTAAGAAAATCTGACATAAAGGTACGTCCCTCCATAAGAGAGACCGGCAGGATTCTGCAACGCAATTATCCGATTGAGCGGGTATCGCCAGAAGAACCGGTCGTCGTGTGGCGATAGGCTACGATAGGTGGGAACGGATCGTCCAATGATTAACGCGTTTCCCGTCAAATAGAAGCAACGTTTGTCTCGAGAGGCAGAACCACCCGAATCCCGAAGGCCGAGTTGGCCTATGGTCGGCGATAATCTCGACCGTGTTGATCGAAGACGCACAACATCCGAGACAGGTCTCACCCCGTTTGAGATCGCCCGACCGTAGAAAAAAACACTCTCTGCTCCAGCTTCTCCACAACACCGTGACACCCATCCTCGCCCCTCTCGATGATGTTGAGAAGAGCACCTCGTTCCTCTTCAGGAAGCCCTAAATGAGGGTCCTTCAATGCAGAGTGCCAACTGTCGCGTACCTCCTCACAGCCGAGGGTCTCCCCATTTGCCGATGAAGCACCAGGTGCGTTCCTATCGGACCGCAATTCGATGATGAGAGCGCTCTCTCGTGTTGTCTCCAGATCCGTCGGTATATAACCAATAACCTGAATTCCCGTCGGCAAAATAAAGCTGACTGGCGCAACCGGAAAGCTCTGGTTTGTCGGGAGAACAATGATTCCCGTGGAATCCGATGCCTGTTGGGTGTCAATGGCGACCCCCGAAGCAACGACCCCAACAAGGGGGAAACCCGATTCATCAACCACTCGTGCATACACCGGAGCCGATCCCCCGGTCCCGTAGGTGCCCCCTCCACAACCGGAGAGGACACCCCCGAGGGCGATCATCAGGATACTTGTTACCCGCCAGCTTCTCATGCCCACCCTCTGTCGAGACTATTTCTTAGTTCTCATCTTCGCGACCTTCGCTCGACATGACCTCAGACGCTTGGATGCTGTCCTTAGCTGGCGCTTGCTGCTATTCAATAGCGCCCGACCCGACAGATCTCGCTTCGTCGCAGAAGCAATTCCGCTATCACCCTCTCCGCCAAGGCCGAGACTGACTGAAGGGTCCTCAGGATAGAGAGTAAACCCGGGATTGAATAGCCGTACGATGGTGACGGCGGCAGCCAGTGTTTCAGAGCATGATAGCGGATCTTGCTGTAGCAACGCGCCGATCGTCTTCTGTGATGAGGTGGGAATTTGTGCAACGACCTTCT
>OMIW01000064.1 GCA_900299205.1 Pseudomonadota bacterium | reverse complement strand
CCTCCCGACCCTCCTCATCCCGTAAGGTTATGAGATATCCTCCGTGTGCACGCTCGTAGAGGGGCGCACCGCGATAAGAAAACGAGACGCGAACGCTTTGCCCTCTTGCATTGCTCTTCGCGTCCCGAGACTGTCTCGGGCATCCGTGGCCCCAAAAGCCTGACCAAATTTCTTAATTGTTCCTCTCGTCACAATCGTACTCAGAAACGAGGTGAAAAAAGGGTAATAATTTCAGGGGCGACGCCTTGAAGTTGCCGGTAAGGCGATTTTATGCTCGTGGAGCAGCGAGGGTGGTTCTGGTGGCGGTGAATCTCTTCATTAAAGGTCTGGAGCGAATAGTTTCGAGGCAGTAATCGTCTTGGTATCATACCATTCTGGCAGGGAGATCCTCGAATTTGGGGGGATCACATCTTTTTTTACCCTAAGTCACAAAACCCCGGCTTCCCGCCCCCGGGCCACAAACCTCTCAACTATCTCACCAATTTCCTCAATCGCGGTGATTCCGGTCACGCTTTTTCCCGCGGACCAGAGGGCCTCTTCGGAGAACTGGCCCCTCTTTATCTTTTCCCATGGTTGGCCTGAGGCGAGAGAGTACCATCGACGGAGCCATCGTTTTCGATTGGGAGTTTGAAGCATGAATTGCTCGACGGGGGAGAAGGTAGTGCCGAGGCGGGCGATGCCAGGAGTGCGGATGACAGCGAGGGGAACTCCTATCTGGACCTTCGGTGTTGAAATAATATCATCTTCGCTCGCCCCGATTATGGCTCGTTTGTACGTTTCAGGTGCCGGGGCTTCCTTCGATGCGATAAAGCGGGTGCCCATGAGAACCCCCGCGTAACCGAGCTGCAGAGCCTCACAGAATGCATGCTCGTCGCCGATGCCTCCGGCACAGATAAGGGGTACACCGAATGGGGTGAGTTGGATGAACAGCTCTTCCTTCGTGAAGGCACCTGCATGGCCACCCGCGCGGCTGTTCACGGCTATTAAACCATCAACACCTGCCTCGATCGCCCGTCGTGCATGCCCGAGATTGGTTACTTTATGGTAGACGACCGCTCCGTATTCGCGGGCACGCTCCACGATGGCCGTTGGTTTACCGAGTGCTGTGGTGATAAAACGGCACCCATGCGCGAGCGCGATATCAAGCCAGGCAAGTCCTTGTCGCCGGTGTTCATCGGTTCCTTCGACGAGTACGTTGATACCATAGGGGCCGGGCGAAATCGTTTGCATTATCTCGAATGCTTCTGGGAGAGGCGTTCGGTGAGTGAAGGTGAAGCTCACCGGTTGAATCTCCCCAAGAATACCGGCGCGCGCCATGTGGGCAACGAGATTGGGGCTCGATATCTGGTACATCGCCCCGCCGATGATAGGATAGCGGGCTCCCGTATGCTCGAGAAAGCGAGCTCGCATTTCCAAGGGGGGTGTCATAGGGGTTCTATCACCGGAAAGGTTGGTAAGTGCGCACTAAAATGCGACGTTTTCAGGGGGCTATCCGAACCATCGAGGGTCCGGCAAACGCCAGCAGGCGTTTGGACGACTCGTTCTCACTGCGAGGCGGTTTCTCCCCCTTTTTCGGCGGAAGGATTCACTCCAGAAGGCTCTGAAAGTAATTTTTCTATCGCCTCTATTAATCTGCTAGATGCTGGTGTCGTCGTCGAGTGAAAGTAGTCCACAAGTTTCCCATTTCGATCAATCAGGTATTTGTGAAAATTCCACTTTGGCGCGGTGCCAAACCCGAGCGTCTCCTTCGCCCAACGGTAGAACGGGTGTGCCGTATCACCTGATACCACCTCCTTGGCAGTTACTGGGAAGGTGACGCCGTAATTCAATTTGCAGAACGAGGCTATCTCTTCTGCTGAGCCCGGTTCCTGATGACCAAAATCGTTGCTTGGCACTGCGATAACAATCAATCCCCGTTCCCGATACGTTTCGTATAACTTTTCGAGCCCCTCATACTGTCCTGTAAAGCCACACTTAGAAGCAGAATTAACTACCAGAAGCACCTTCCCGGAGAACTGCGAAAGGGGAAGGGGGGCACCGCCCCGCAGCTCAGCGAAGGAAAAATCATATGCAGAGCGTCCGTCGGCGACGGCTGCGCTCTGTCCAAAAAGGGTGCCAAGAATGCTCATGAGAACTCCACACCAAAATATCAAGAAACGCCGCGACGCGGGAATGAGAACAAATTCTGAGGTCTCCAATTCTCCCATATCACCCATCATATCGCCACCTTCGGAAAGTCAATCTCGGTGTCTGCGACATGATTGAAGAAATTGGTGAGGATGTTCATTGCCACCACGACGACCGTTTCGACAATCTCCGCCTCAGTGAGATTTGCAGCCCGCGCCTGTTCGATGACATCGTCAGGTACGTTCCCCTGCGTTGCAATAATAGACTGGGCGAGGGTCAACATCGCTTGGGTCTTCGGATCGGAAGCCTCGCCCTTTCGGGCAGCGTGAATGTCATCATGACTCAGCCCCGTCATCCCTCCAATCAAGGTATGGGCTGAGAGGCAGTATCCACACTGATTCAGTTGAGCACTCAAGAGAGCAATACGCTCACGATCCTGACCGGAGAGGCTTGTACCGGTGAGGGACTGGGTCAGGTGAAGTACCCCCTCAAGCGCTGCGGGGGAGTGAGCAAGAGTCCGGTAAATATTCGGGCAAGTGCCGAGTTTTGTCTTCAATGAGTCAATAAGCTCGCGGGCTCGTCCGCGGGCGTCATGGTCAGATACGGGGTGTATGCGTGGCATGGTGGCTCCTTTGGAGGGTGTGCATCGAGAGATAAACGTGATGCGTCCCGTGCACGGATCTGGCGGGGGGTACCAGTTTGGCAACCAAAGAACCGTTGAGGTCACTAGGTGACGGAGTTTGGTTCGGCTGCTACCATTGGATCACCGCCGACTTCGACGAGGATTTTCCTCTGCCGGGTGGCCACCTGTCTCGGTAACGACTCGGCAATGAGCACACTCGCCGGTAGCTTCGGGGTGCAGACGCCTCTCACGAGTCAGTGTACCCGTCCGAGGGGGAGGGGGGCTAGTCCCGAAAATAAACGCAACCCTCAGGCGAGATGAGTGGTGCAGATGGCCTATGCTCGGCACCGATGGCTCACCAATCCTTGTCCGTTTCGCACACTAATGAGTGTGTGGGGGATATCTCGGAACTCGACTATGCGCGAACAATCGCCCTCTCAACCTCACGAAGATTCGCGCGCCCATCATGGGGGCGGCGATCAATCCCGTGAGGCTGAGCTTTATCTGAGATCAACGTGGCTTGCTCGGCACGAGATTTCTGCGAGTGACATACCGCAATCACTTGGATCGCCAGCAGAGGTGGAGGGGGCGGCCCGACTATTTAACGAGAGTCTCCGACTCGTTCGTGAGACCTCAGCTCGCGAGCCAATGAGAGATGGGGAGCGAAGTCTGTTGCGCCTCTTTGAAGTAGGCCGCTCTTTCGCCCGTCCTGAGGTAGCATCGGATGAAAAAGCAGCTCTTTCAGTGTTACTTAAACTCCCGAGCGACAATCCTATCCGGCCGGCATTCCTCGAGCAGGTAGCCACTGTTGCGTTGCGCCGAGCCTCTCGGAAGGATGAGCCTTTTGGGTGCAAGGAGGCGCTTGATGCGGTCGTTCACCTCCATCCCGCCGCCGGTGCCCTGATACATCGAATATTCGCCTCATCGGTAAACCCCGATAATCGGGCCGGGATGATACGGGTAATCGGGTCAGTTGATAAAAATATTCAACGTGAGCTATTTGAATCAGTCTTTGATACCTTTGTCGCCGAATCGCTCTCTTTCCGCTCAGGGATGGGGAGCGGAGAAGGTATCGCGGTTCTCGCCCTGCAGCTTCATGACTCGATCCGGCTGCTCCAGCGGGTTGAGCGATTGTTCGACCGAGAGACGCCAGCTTTTGAGGTAGCTCTCACGCCTTTTCGTGAACAGGCCAGGAAAAATCTCGAGTATCTCATCATCCGTGACAGGGGCAAGACAGCGGTCGAGACCCTCAAGCGTTCGCTCGGGTATCCTCTCTCCGGTGAGGAATTGGGAGCCATCGTAAAGCCCATGATACAGGCTATCGGCGGAAATGGAGTAAATCCTCCCGAAGTTGTCGCTTTTGCGAAGATACCCGGAGTTCAAAAGTGGCTCAGCTCAGAATCCACGCATTCAGCGCTCCTGCCCCCTCCAACCCTTGTTCAGATGCCGATAGCGCATGCAGCGTTTGCCGATGCTTTGGGGATTATTAAGTCCGTTCCTGCAGAGGAAAGACGCTCGAATCGGGAGGCCTCATCGGCGGTGCGAGCCCTCGTCCGAATCGCCCGATACCTCGGGAGAAGTCAGGCACCCAGCTCATCAAGTGTGCTCCGCGCGGACGAACTCGAACAGCTCTCTCGGGAGGCGCTACCCCTCGGAGAGGCGGGTGTTGCACTGTACCGGGAGATGTTAGGAGCGTTGACCCAGCAGATGAAGGGGTGCCCCATCGCGATGCAATCCCTTTTCTCCCACTATGCGAACGGTTTATTATCGTCGGCGGCCCAACAGACGTTGCAGGTGGTTATTCGAGACGCCGCATTGCTCTATCCCGAGGTCGTCTTATGCGAGGCGGCTCGCTCCCGCGAGCCCGAGGGTGCTCTGGAGTTGGTTGTTAAGTCGCTCGGATCAGCGCGAGACGGTGAGGGTAATCCAACCGACAAAAGAGCAGATGAAATGCTTCGTCGGTGGCAGCTTCTCGTGAAAGAGCAACGGGTATGGCTGCTCGCGTGGGGAGCACCGCTATCGCGAGAGCATGAGAGGTTTCTTCTGCGGGGCCTCATGCACGCTTTTGAGCGACTCGACGGTTCGAGTAGAGCACCCACCGATGGGCAAAGGGGAGACATGGCTCCGCTCTAGAGGGGTTGGAGAACACGGCTTAGTCGAGAGCAAATTGAGTGTTTTGACGAAGATGCAGTCAAACTATCAAAGTACCAGCCCCTGCTCGACTTCTCATGAAGGGTTAGCGTCGTTACCCCAATGGCACAGTAAACCCGATATGCAAAAAAAACCCGATATGCAAAAACGCGGAGAAATCCATGCTGGTTGAGCTGAAGATCGCAAACTTTGCCATAATCGAGGAGCAATCGGTCCTCTTTGGTCCTGGTCTCAACGTGCTCTCCGGAGAAACGGGAGCGGGTAAGTCGATTATTCTCAGTGCGCTCGAGCTTATCCTCGGGGGTAAGCCACGACCCCATGCAGTTCGTCACGGCTCGGATGCGCTGGAAGTGGAGGCGCTCTTCGACCTGACCCGCGTTAATGATCGGACCGTCGCAGAGCTTCCCGATTGCGCGCAAGGAGAGGAGCTCTCGATTGTTCGCACTGTCGGGGCACAGGGGCGGGGAAGGGTATACATCAACGGACGGATCGGCACGATTGCTCTTCTTGAGGAGATCGTGTCGAGGCTCGTTAACATTTGCGGGCAATCTCACCACGTCAGACTCCTTGATCCATCGTATCACCTCGCGCTCCTCGATAGCTTTGCCGAAAACGAATCGCTTCTTACCGAATATGTGGGGCGATATGCGAGCTATCGGGAGCTTCTTGAACGGCTTAATTCGCGAGAGAAGGATCTTCGCCGCCTGCAGGCGCGTCGGGAGGAACTTACCACGATCGTTGAAGAGCTCACGCGCACCGAGCTCGCGGTAGGAATTCGCCGAGCGCTCGAGGAACGGGTCAGTCGATTGGCAAACGGAGAAAGGCTTGTCGCAGGCGTTCAGGGGGTCGAGCAACTCCTCACCGATGAACAGGGTGCGGTTGCGGGGGTCAGGAGCGCGCTCCACCAGCTCACGGAGCTCGGTCGCCTTGATACCGCGCTGACGCCTATCATCGAGCAGCTCACCTCAGCGCAGCTTCTTCTTCGCGAAGGGGTGCGTGACCTAGGGGCATACGCTGCCTCGCTCGAGATTGACGAGCGCGAGCTTGAACGGCTGCGCGATCACCTCGCCGAGGTCGCCCGCCTCGAGCGCAAGCACCGCACCGATGACAGCGGTCTTGTCGCCCTTCTCCAGCAAGCGAGCGAGGAGCTTGGCACCCTTGAGGATGAGACCCGGACCGAGCTGCTCTGTGAGCGGGTCACCGAAAGCCGAACCGCCGCTGAAGAAATAGCCCACGAGCTCTCTCGCCGCCGAGTTCAGGCCGGCCGCGAGCTCGCCGCGCAGGTTGAGCGCGAGCTCACTGAGGTAAATATGAAGGGAGCGCGACTCCTCGTTGAACAGAGCCCGCAGAGCGAGTTGGGGCCCACTGGCTTCGAGCGAGCCGAATTTCTTCTCTCAAGCAATAAGGGTGAGGCGCTCCGCCCGCTTCGACAGATCGCTTCGGGTGGTGAGCTTTCGCGCATCCTGCTCGTGTGCAAAAAAGTCCTTCGCGACCGCTCTGGGGTGAATGTACTCGTCTTTGATGAAGTTGACACAGGCATCTCTGGAGGAGTCGCCCGCGCGGTTGGGCTCAAGCTCAAAGCACTTGCGCGCGATTCGCAGGTCATCTGCATCACCCACCTCCCGCAGGTCGCCTCCCTCGCCGACACCCACCTGCTCGTTACCAAGATTCAGGATGATCGTACCCGTTCAGTTGTGCGGTCGCTCTCACGCGAGGAACGAGTCATCGAGGTAGCCCGAATGTTGGCGGGAGAGGAGATTACCAAGGCAGCCAAAGAATCGGCGCGGGAGTTGTTAGCGCTCAAATAAGCGCAGGCATCCAGTCCTGAGGGTTCGTCTCAAATTGACATAACTACCTGATTGTAAACGATTTCTGTTCAAGTCGTGTACCACCAACGCCAAAACGGGTTGTTTTTCTCTCCCGGTTTGCGTAGCCTAACGGGGATTTACGTTTGTTGTTATGAAAATTATGTCCTGAGGGAGCACCGCTGGCCCTGCCCATTTGTGGGAGGGAAACTCCCCGGCAGGGGCGTGGTTGCTTTTGAGCGCATTCTCGCGAGACCACCTCCCTGAGCGCCCTGTGCAAGGTGCGCGATGAACGATATGCGCTATGAAAGATAATCGTCGAAGACGCCGTGCCGACCCACCTTTGAAGAACAGGGTCGTAAAAAAAGATAACCCGTACCCCGAGATGCCTTTGGGGCAACCAGGGACGACGTCTGGTTCGGCCGCTCTGTCTGCGTGCGGCGATGAATTAGTCCCGACAAGCAAATCTCCTCGTATCGTCGTCGTGCTCCCATTCAAAGGTGAGCAGCGTCGGGTCTCGTGCTCGCGTGGGGTCGAGGTGGCGGTCTCACTTGCGATGTTCGCGCTTCTGGCTGGAGGCTTGTGGGCCGTTGTCGACTATGCGCGGCTCGCATCCATGTCGCTCAATCACACCGCGACAATCGCGACGCTGACCGAGGAGAAGTCATCCCTCGAGCGTGTTGCTTCTGACCTTCAGGCTCAGGTGGCCCGCATATCGTTCCGTGCCCGGGCATTGTTAAAGCGAGGGCAGTTTGGGGTGAATCCAACGACCGCGACAGCCGCTCCTGAACCTGCGCGACGAGCCAAACCCGAGGACGAATGGACCTCATTTGGTGATGTCGGCCCGTGGTGGATGATGGGAAAGGAGAGCCAAGAGAGGGGAGGCGTCGGCGGGGCAGAGAGCGAATGTGCACCCTCGCAGGATGGCTGTAAGCGCCCCGCTGGGGCGAACAGCACGCCCCAGCGAATCAGAACTATTTCGATTGTGCGGCGGGGATCGACCTCCCCAGCCGCAACTTCGCATACACTCGTCTCTCAAAGCCTTCCCCCGCCCACTGTGCCCCTCATGGTGCCGATAGCAGGGCGGGTAACATCGCATTACGGAGTTCGCACCTCCCCGTTCTACGGTGGTCGCCGAATGCACGAAGGAATGGATATCGATTGTGCCCGTGGCGCGCCGATCCAGGCATCTGCGGTGGGTATCGTGAACGCCGTCGGTCGTCACAGTACCTATGGTCTTGTCGTTGATATCGTCCACGGCGGGGATGTCGTGACCCGATACGCCCATCTTTCAGCCGCCCCTGTACGGGTCGGTATGCGGGTCGGTCGAGGCACCACCATTGGTCGTTGTGGTTCCTCCGGGCGATCAACCGGCTCGCACCTTCACTTCGAGGTTCAGGTCCGAGGCAGACCCGTGGATCCAAGACACTACCTGTTTGACGGCAAGGACAAAGCAAGCCCGGCGCGACGGCCACAGGTTCAGGTTGCAGCTCGGGCGAAGGGGAATCGGCGAGTGGGGTAGGTTGGGGTGAGAATCAACGATTGACCGATGATGAACTGCTTGTACTCCTGACCGACTTAGTATCCGACCCGGTAGAATGTATCCGTGTCGAGCGTCGCCGTTGGAATGTCCTCCCTGTGATCTCCGAGCAATGAGTGGCGTTGGGCTCGGTGAGCTGGAGAGCTCAGGCCAGTCTTTTTTGAGGAGGAATATCTGCCCCGAGCCTTCGCTTCGGAAGTCCTCTTTGAAAATGGGTGAAGTTAAAAAGAACCTCTCGCCGCCAGCCGGATGACCGTATCTCCCTATGGTCCGAACCCGGACCCTCGTTGGGCGTCCGGTTATTGATAAGCAGCCGATTGAGGGGGCCTGCATCAACAAATCACCGCGCTCGATCAAAAGCTCATCTCGCACAATAGGATCGCCGTCGATATCGTTTCAGGCCCAATCGAGATACGTCGCGCGATGACCAACCCGCGACCTCGCTGAGATCGTGATGTCCCTAATTTCGGCCCAATACCCTGTACCGCTCGAACGCCTGCCGCTCGAGCGTCTCGCGATGATCGGGGTGGGCTATCGCGATGAGAGCTCGTGCGCGGTCGCGAAGCGGTTTGGCGTAAAGCTCTGCGACACCATACTCGGTGACGACGTACCGCACATGACCTCGGGTGGTCACCACCCCCGCCCCTTGGTTTAGGGTCGCCGCGATCCGGCTCACCCCTGACGTCGTTGTCGAGGGCATCGCGATGATCGCTTTGCCCCCTTCTGAGAGGGTTGCGCCTCGCATGAAGTCCATTTGCCCACCGATACCCGAATAGTGGCGGGTGCCGATTGAATCGGCGCAGACCTGGCCTGTAATATCGACCTCTATCGCGCTATTTATCGCCGTCACCCGTGGATTTTGCCGGATGACCGAGGTGTCATTGACAAAAGAACTCTCGAGCATCATCACGCTGGGATTGTCGTGAACAAAATCGTATAGGCGACGGGTGCCCATCAAAAAGCTCCCGACTATCTTGTGGGGAAGCACCTTCTTCTTCGCGCCGGTGATCACCCCTTTTTCCGCGAGATCGATCACCCCCTCCGAGAACATCTCCGTGTGTATCCCCAGGTCGCGGTGGGATGCGAGGAAGCTGAGGGTGGCGTCAGGGATAGAGCCTATTCCCATCTGAAGCGTCGCTCCATCCTCGACAAGACTTGCGACGTTGCGACCGATCGCGGACTCAACCGGGGTAATAGCCGGAGAGGAAACTTCGTGTAACGGTACAGGGGCTTCGACCCCGTAATGAATCATAGAGACAGGGATGATGCCATCGCCGTGAGTCCTCGGCATGTGTGGATTTACCTGTGCGATCACCAGTCGGGCAGACTCTATCGCAGCGAGTGAAATGTCCACCGACGTCCCAAGTGACACATAGCCGTGACGGTCAGGGGGGGATACCTGAATAAGCGCGACATCAACCGGCACCGTTCCAGATCGAAATACTCCTGGCACCTCGCTCAAAAACACCGGTGCGTAATCAGCCCGCCCATCGGCCACGGCCTGGCGGAGGTTGGCTCCCACAAAGAAACAGGTCGTCCGAAAGGTATTCCCCCAGGCCGGTTCCGCATACGGAGCGGGGCCCTCGGTGTGAATCTGGACCACCTGCATGTTGCACAATTCGCTGGCGCGCTCCATCAGGGCAGAGATGAGGACAGAGGGAGCTGCGACGACGCTATGGATGAAGATGGTGGAGTTGGCGGGGATGAGGGATACGGCGCGGGAGGGAGAGACAAGCTTCATAGTTAAGGTTCCTCCGGGGTCTAGACAGCTCACAGCGGGCACTCGGGGAAATTGAGGAGAAGACGATGCTGGACCGATATCCCGGCGGCAGAATCTTCTTGCGGAAACAATCGTGACAGGAGTATCTCGGCGCACAGCGCAAGAGACGAGTCACGAGTAGCCTCCGGAGCCGAGGCTACTCCATGTGAAGGGCGAAGAGAAGAGGGGGAGCGACGCTCTGGTTGGTCGGGCGGGCCGTTGGCCTTAGGTGACATTTAGGGAGATTTGGGAGATAACCCTTGGAGAGTCGTGAGGGGAGTGAGCGCAGTCCGTGGGGTTTATATTTGAGCAGGGAGATTCGGCTGTGGTAGGGGTTGCTGAGGGAAATGGCAGAGGGGTTGAGGGACTACCTTCGGGCACAGGTGCGCCAATAGGGCTAAACGCCACTTCGAGCCCCAGACTGCAGATGCCTGAGGGTGATAGGGATAAATGGCAGAGAGAGCTAGGGCCAGGGAACACCCTTCAGTCCTCGCCTGAATACCCCAGACCTATCGGAGGACTTTCCCCACAGTCTGCAGAACCACCCTTAATCGCCCTAGCTACTCATATTCCCCAGATGAAAGCAGTTACCGAACTTATGGGAAGCCCCCTCGCCGATGTTCTCCAGGGTCTCTCTGGGGTGTTAAAAAGCGGAACGAATGCGCTGAATACAGAGCAGCCGTCGATGCAACAACTGAAACTCGCGATGGTGGTTGCAGGAACGAGAGATCTCCCGCGCCAAATTCAGATAATGGTCGCCAAGGGGGACGTTGAATCAGCGAAACGAGAGGTAGAGAAGCTACAGGTGGCGCTGCGGCAAATAGATCAATCGAGTTCGGGGACGGGCGGAGGAGTGTTCAGGGGGCTTGAAGCGAACAGGGCTTTACAGGCCGCCGATCGGTGGTTTGAGGCCTGCAAGGAGCGGTTGGAAGCGCTCACCGCGTAGCAGAGTGGTGAGAAAAGATTTTCTGTTAAATCAAGCGAATTGTATGTCGGCCTAACGTCACAGAACCTTTCCTCGACCTATTCTTAACGGTTCGATTCAAAGATGATTGGCCTACGATTAGGCCGGTTGGAGGGATGTTCGCCGAAAATATTAAAGCTTGCCTGATGATGAGTTCATCGGGTCCTGGCTCCGTGACCTGCGACAAGTTCAAGACGTAGTCCGGCAGAAGGTGTTCGGGTTCTCCGTGGGTAAAAAGCCGTGGCGGGGCCCGCTTGCGAAAAGGGGGCTCAAGGGCCTCTTTTGGAAGGGGAGGATATGAGGTGGGAAGACTTGAGAAACTTCTGAAGAGTCTTTCTGATAACGGTGCCGGGAAT